>NZ_JBEYFE010000079.1:0-1027 GCF_040634235.1 Streptomyces sp. NPDC007157 | reverse complement strand
CAGCTTACGACCTCAGAGAGCCTTGCAAATTCATGGCCATTGTCAGGGGTAATGGATTTGAAGTCATAACTTTTTTGAAGTTCCACCAGCTCATCATTGACCGCCTGTGCTGTTTTCCCATCAATCAAGCGAATGATCTCCGTGCGGTATTTTCGCTCTGTGAGCGTCAAAAGCACCTTGTTCTTAGCTCTCGTAAGAATGACCGTGTCAATCTCGTAATGCCCCACTTCTAAGCGATTGTTAATGAACTCAGGCCGTTCTTCAATAGACTTACCAAAAGGATGCTTTGGCGCACGAGGTTTGATTTTCTTTGCCGCCTTATACTGCGGATAGAAAAGATGATGACGCTTGGCTTCTAACCAGCCCCAGTTGACCCAATTGTAGAGGCTGCTCAGAGAAACTCCTTTTAGAGCCTGATGAATGACTACCAAAGAGTCCTTGTCTTCTTTAAGACGTGTACTCACATAACAATCAATCTCAGTCGTGAGTTTACTCGGACGAACACTGTGAGCCCTCAATCCTTCATAATTTTCTTGAGCCTTTTTAGCAGAGTATTTTACCTTCCGCTTGAGCTGGATTTCCCCTCGCTTCATCTCTCTGTCAATCGTCCCATGAGCTTTATTCAATAAGCGCGCAATCTCACGGTTGCTCAGTCCTTCTTTATTGTGCCAACGTTCAATGTTTAAACGGTCTTGATTGGTCAGGTGTTTCCCTTTGCTCTGGCTTGTGATAGAATAGTCTTGCATCTGAATTTCCTTTTTATACTATTTGGTCGAACTTCTAGTATAAGAGATTCAGATGTTTTTTGCTTGACTCAAGGTGGCTAACTTCATTTTACAATTTGCGATTTAATTTTTTATTTTAAATAGAGTACATTAGATTATCATTGTGCTATAATGACCTTATCTTTTACAGATTATGAAGGAAAAAATTAAGCTTAAATCCGCAGTCCATTCTAAAGAAAGTTTACTTGTTGCTCTATTACTTGCCATGAATACAGGCTTTGTTGATGCCTTTACCTTTTTTC
>NZ_JBEYFE010000077.1:0-1214 GCF_040634235.1 Streptomyces sp. NPDC007157 | reverse complement strand
TATTGGAGGTAGAGCACTGTTTGGGTGAGGGGTCCGTCTAGGATTACCAATCTCAGATAAACTCCGAATGCTAATACACATGTTCGGCAGTCAGACTGCGAGTGCTAAGATCCGTAGTCGAAAGGGAAACAGCCCAGACCAACAGCTAAGGTCCCAAAATATATGTTAAGTGGAAAAGGATGTGGGGTTGCACAGACAACTAGGATGTTAGCTCAGAAGCAGCTATCATTCAAAGAGTGCGTAATAGCTCACTAGTCGAGTGACCCTGCGCCGAAAATGTACCGGGGCTAAACATATTACCGAAGCTTTGGATTGATATTTTATCAATGGTAGGAGAGCGTTCTTAACCGCGATGAAGGTATACCGTGAGGAGTGCTGGAGCGTTAAGAAGTGAGAATGCCGGTATGAGTAGCGCAAGATAAGTGAGAATCTTATCCACCGTAAGACTAAGGTTTCCAGGGGAAGGCTCGTCCGCCCTGGGTTAGTCGGGACCTAAGGCGAGGCCGAAAGGCGTAGTCGATGGACAACTGGTTGATATTCCAGTACTAGATATGATCGTGATGGAGGGACGCAGTAGGCTAAGAGATGCCAGTTAATGGATTCTGGTCTAAGCAGTGAGGTGTGAGATGTGTCAAATGCATTTCTCTTTAACATTGAGCTGTGATGGGGAAGCAACTACGGTTGCGAACTCTCTGATGTCACACTGCCAAGAAAAGCTTCTAGCGTAAAGTCATATCTACCCGTACCGCAAACCGACACAGGTAGTCGAGGCGAGTAGCCTCAGGTGATCGAGAGAACTCTCGTTAAGGAACTCGGCAAAATAGCCCCGTAACTTCGGGAGAAGGGGTGCTGGTGTAAAAGCCAGCCGCAGTGAATAGGCCCAAGCAACTGTTTATCAAAAACACAGCTCTCTGCTAAACCGCAAGGTGATGTATAGGGGGTGACGCCTGCCCGGTGCTGGAAGGTTAAGAGGAGTGCTTAGACGTAAGTCGAAGGTATGAATTGAAGCCCCAGTAAACGGCGGCCGTAACTATAACGGTCCTAAGGTAGCGAAATTCCTTGTCGGGTAAGTTCCGACCCGCACGAAAGGCGTAATGATTTGGGCACTGTCTCAACGAGACCACGTCCTCCGGCTCGTTCACCGTCCAGACGTGCACCTGGTGGCCGTTCCGCTTCAGCCGCTCGATGTAGGTGGGGTGGTTGCGCACGATCCG
>NZ_JBEYFE010000076.1:0-1271 GCF_040634235.1 Streptomyces sp. NPDC007157 | reverse complement strand
GTTATCTATGAATTATAACCAGTACGAGCATTATAGTTACAAGGGCGGGCGCCGAGAAGAACAAGTGGAAGCCTACCGCAATCCTTCAATTTCCATGCGAGAATTACGAGAAATGACGGACACGGTCAATGAATACAAATTATTCACTAACTTTAGCAAGAAAGTTTTAGATAAACCCCTTGAAGAAATCAATGATCGGACCTCATTTAATATTGCATATGAGAAAGTGAAAAAAGGTAAAAGCATTGATTCTATTGTCTTTCATATTGAGAAGAAACGAACCGCAGACGATAACAGCTATAAGTTAGAAGATAAAGATTATCGGTTCTGTTGCGAAGTTTGAAAATCAAACGCGCCCGCTCTGAACTCCAAATATCTTAGGCTGGTATTCCCATTAATACCTTGATTTCAGTAGACACCGAAAAGCCGAAGAGCGTTCCATTTCTTCGGTTCTTTTTATATATTCCTCGAAGGGTCTCCATGCCCTTAATCGTGGAAGAGGCTGTACGGAGACTTTGATAAAATTTATTCCGTCGTTTAATAGGTCGATGGTCTTGTTCTATTAAATTGTTAAGATACTTCACAGTTCGGTGCTCTGTCTTAGGATATAAACCCACACTCTGTAACTTTCTAAAGGCGGAGCCAAGAGAAGGTGCTTTATCGGTCACAATTGCTTTCGGCTCACCAAACTGTTTATGGAGTCGTTTTAAGAAAGCATAGGCTGCTTGCGTATCCCGTTTCTTTCGTAACCAGATATCTAAGGTTAAGCCGTCCGCATCAAGTGCACGATAAAGATAATGCCAACGTCCCTTAATTTTGATATAGGTTTCGTCCATTTTCCATGAATAGAAGGATTGTCTATTTTTCTTCTTCCAAAGATAATAGAGGACTTTGCTGTACTCTTGCACCCAACGATAAATCGTAGTATGACAAACATTTATTCCACGATCATATAACAATTCCTGAACTTCACGATAGCTTAGATTGTAACGCAGGTAGTAACCAACAGCGACAATAATGACGTCTTTTTTGAATTGTTTGCCTTTAAAATGATTCATTACTCTGTCCTCTCTGTCTTTTTTCTCAATTTTACACTAAAATAGATTTTTTGGAAAACTTTGCAACAGAACCTTCCTGCTTATAGACGGACGAATGATACCTTAGAGGAGACCGTCATTCACCTCTTCCGAAAAGGTATTACCATGTCGGAAATCGCAGACTTGATTGAGAAAATGTATGGGCATTACTACACGCCCCAAACCATGTCCACA
>NZ_JBEYFE010000075.1:0-1273 GCF_040634235.1 Streptomyces sp. NPDC007157 | reverse complement strand
GCGTCCATGCACAAGGCGGCCTCGGGGCTGCGGGGCGTGGGGCATCACACGGCGAAGCCGTTGCAGCAGTTCGAGGCGCAGTCCCATGACCTGGGTGCGCTGGGTGCGTTGGGCTCGCTGCTGGGGGCGAAGGGTGAGATAGAGCAGGGCATGACCACCCTGGCCAAGCTGACCCGGCAGGTGGGTGAGGAGTGGGACGCGGAGGCGAAGCTGATCGGCGAGGTGTCCGACGCCTTCGATCTGCTGGACGTGCTGATCGCCGCCGCGGCCCAGGAAAAGAAGGGCTGATCCGGGCGTGGTCGACCTCAACCCTTTGCACTACATCAGCAAGTTCAACCACATGTTCGGCGACTCGGTCGCCAGTGGTCTGGAGTTCCTGGGCATCTCGGATCCGGCGGTGGACCCGGACGGGGTGCGGGAGATCGCGAAGAAGTGGCGGAGTCTGGCCTCGGGACTGGACGACGCGGCCACGGCAGCCGAGCGTGCGCTGCGGGGTGTGGAGTGGGAGGGCAAGACCGCCAAGGCGTTCGACAAGCGTTCCAGGGCGGCCCGTAAGCAGGCCACGGAGATGGCGCACGCGCTGCGTGAGGGTGCCAAGGCGCTGGACGACTTCGCGGACAAGGCGCACGAGTTGCTGTCCGAGATCGGCGTGATGCTCGCGGAGATCGTCGAGTTCGAGATCGCGGGCCTGGCGCTGTCGGTGCTGACCGCGGGCGCCTCGGACGTGGCCGCCACCCTGATGGCGGGCGAGCGGGCGCTGAAGGTGGTGGCGCTGGTCGGGCGGATCGAGGAGGAGGGCACCGCCCTCGGGACCGCCGTGCGCGGGATCATGGAGGTCATCCGGGGGGTGGAGCGGGCGCTGAAGGCGCTCAAGGAGATCCGCGGGGTCGCCGAGGTCGCCAAGCTGGCCAAGCAGGGCGCGACCTTCTCCGCCTTCACCACGCTGCTGGAGGATCCGGGCGCGTTCAAGGACCCGGAGAAGCTGGCCGGCATCCTCGCCGAGGGCGCGGTGATGGGCGTCGGGTTCGGGGTGCTGGGCAAGGCGCTGGGCAAGGGGCTGAAGGCGCTGGGGCCGGCGGCGCTGGCCAGGCTGAGCAAGTCGATGGGGCTGGACTGCGCGGCCTTCGAGCGGCTGAAGCTGAACCCGGGCTTCAACAAGCTGCCCGCTTCGATCCGCAACATGGTCAAGACGTTCGTGCGGGACCCGATCGACGTGGCCACCGGGGACATGGCGCTGTCCCGCACCGACGTGTCCCTGCCGGGCGTGCTGCCG
>NZ_JBEYFE010000074.1:0-1283 GCF_040634235.1 Streptomyces sp. NPDC007157 | reverse complement strand
GTTTTAGTCAATTACATACAAGGGTTCTGTTGCAAAGTTTTAAATAAAGAATAAAATCCCTTACGGTATCTATGATTTAGGCTGTTATTCCCATTAATACCTTGATTTCAGTAGACACCGAAAAGCCGAAGAGAGTGCCTTCTTTTCGGGTTTTCTTATATAATCCTCGAATGGCTTCCATGCCTTTAATCGTGGGTGAGGCAGTGCGTAAACTTCGATAGAATTTATTGCGTCTCTTTACTGGACGATGGTCTTGTTCAATCAAATTATTCAGGTATTTAATGGTACGATGTTCTGTCCCTTGATAAAAGCCGTATTCTTTTAGTTTCTTAAAGGCACTTGTAATAGAGGGGGCTTTATCTGTGACTACAACCTTCGGTTCATCAAACTGCTTCACTAACCGCTTAAGAAAAGCATAGGCTGCTTGTGTGTCCCGTTTTTTACGTAACCAAATATCCAAGGTTAAACCATCTGCATCGATGGCTCGATACAAATAATGCCATTTTCCTTTGATTTTGATGTACGTTTCATCCATTTTCCATGAATAAAAGGATTTTTTATTTTTCTTTTTCCAAATTTGATAGAGTAGTTTGCCATATTCTTGCACCCAACGATAAATCGTCGTATGAGAAACGTTAATGCCACGATCATATAAGATTTCTTGAACTTCACGATAGCTAAGGTTTTAACGAAGATAGTAGCCCACGGCTACAATAATCACATCCTGCTGAAATTGCTTTCCTTTAAAATGATTCATCGTCATTCCTCCTGCTATCTTTTTCTATTATTCTACCTTATTTGATAGTAGATTTAAAACTTTGCAACAGAAACCTATATTCGTTACAATGGTTATGGGAAGTTTTTCAAAAGGTTAAGAAAAGCTTACGGGGGTTTTTGAAATCAAAAAGTAGTAGGGGACGATAAAATGAAACATACACACAAAATCATATTGGCTGTCACTTCTGTATGCACTGTTATTATTCTAGGTGTAAGTATCTTTTTTGTTACACAAGCAGTAACAAACAATAAATTAGAAAACACTAGTCAAACAACTCAACACTCAAGCAGCAGCTCAAAACCTGTTGAAGATAAACAAACGACGAAACAGCTTGATCAAGCAAAACAGCTTGCTGCAAGTTATCATTATGATGAAGCCATCGCCTTACTTGAAAAAGACGACGCCAAAGAAGCGCAACAATTGTTAGCAACTTTGAAAAAAGAAAAAGAATCCTTGGTAAAATGGGAAGACCCGACCAAAATCTCACACGTCTTCTTTCATAGTC
>NZ_JBEYFE010000073.1:0-1360 GCF_040634235.1 Streptomyces sp. NPDC007157 | reverse complement strand
TCCGAGAAGTACCAGCTCAAACCCCGCGACTGGACCCGCGCCGACACCGAGGGCATCGCCCCCCTCGTCACCCGCCTCAACACCGTCCGGCGCCGGCACCCCGCGCTCCAGCGGCTGCGCAACCTGAGCTTCCACCACACGGACAACGACTCCGTCATCGCGTACAGCAAGCGCGCCGGGGCGGACACGGTCCTGGTGGTCGTCAACCTTGATCCGCACCACACCCAGGAGGCCACGGTCTCGTTGGACATGCCGCAACTCGGCCTGGACAGCAACTCCGCCCTGTCCGTGCGGGACGAACTGACAGGTGAGACCTACTCATGGGGCAGGACCAACTATGTGTGCCTGACACCCGGCAGGGCGTCGGCCCATGTGTTCCAGGTAGGGCGACCGACACCAGCGAACGGAGGGCCCAGCGCGTCATGACTGTCAACGATCCCGTCCAGGACACCTTCGAGGACACGCCTGCCAAGGACCGGGACCCGGAGTGGTTCAAACGCGCCGTCTTCTACGAGGTCCTGGTCCGTTCCTTCCAGGACAGCGACGGTGACGGCATCGGCGATCTGAAGGGTCTGACCGCCAAGCTCGACTATCTGCAGTGGCTGGGCGTCGACTGCCTCTGGCTCCCCCCGTTCTTCAAGTCCCCGCTGCGGGACGGCGGTTACGACGTCTCCGACTACACCGCGGTACTCCCCGAGTTCGGTGACCTCGCCGACTTCGTCGAGTTCGTCGACGCCGCCCACCAGCGCGGCATGCGCGTGATCATCGACTTCGTCGTCAACCACACCAGCGACCAGCACCCGTGGTTCCAGGAGTCCCGCAAGGACCCCGAGGGGCCGTACGGCGACTTCTACATGTGGGCGGACGACGACAAGCAGTACCAGGACGCGCGGATCATCTTCGTCGACACCGAGGTCTCCAACTGGACCTTCGATCCGGTGCGCGGCCAGTACTTCTTCCATCGCTTCTTCTCGCACCAGCCCGACCTCAACTACGAGAACCCGGCGGTGCAGGAGGAGGTCCTGGCCGCGCTCCGGTTCTGGCTGGACCTGGGCATCGACGGCTTCCGGCTGGACGCGGTGCCCTATCTGTATGCCGAAGAGGGCACCAACTGCGAGAACCTGCCGGCCTCCCACGAGTTCCTGAAGCGGGTCAGGCGCGAGATCGACGCGATGTATCCGGACACCGTGCTGCTGGCCGAGGCGAACCAGTGGCCGGAGGACGTGGTCGACTACTTCGGCGACTACGAAAAGGGCGGCGACGAATGCCACATGGCGTTCCACTTCCCGGTGATGCCCCGCATCTTCATGGCGGTGCGCCGGGAGTCCCGCTACCCCGTCTCGGAGATCCTCGCCAAGAC
>NZ_JBEYFE010000072.1:0-1480 GCF_040634235.1 Streptomyces sp. NPDC007157 | reverse complement strand
CCCGCCTTCGAGGTCCGCGCCGTCCTCGCCGCCACCCTCTCCCCCACCTGGGGCATCTACAGCGGCTACGAACTCTGCGAGAACACCCCCCTCAAAGAGGGCGGCGAGGAATACCTCGACTCCGAGAAGTACCAGCTCAAACCCCGCGACTGGACCCGCGCCGACACCGAGGGCATCGCCCCCCTCGTCACCCGCCTCAACACCGTCCGGCGCCGCAGTCCGGCCCTGCAACAGCTGCGCGATCTCCACTTCCACCACGCCGACCAGGAGGCGGTGATCGTCTACAGCAAGCGGAGCGGATCGAACACGGTTCTGGTGGTCGCCAACCTCGACCCCCACCACACCCAGGAGGCCACGGTCTCGTTGGACATGCCGCAACTCGGCCTGAACTGGCACGAGTCGGTACCGGTGCGCGACGAGCTCACCGGCGAAACCTTCAACTGGGGCAGGGCCAACTATGTGCGCCTGGAACCGGGTCGACGACCCGCGCATATCTTCACGGTTCTGCGACCGTCCCCGCGGATCGGAGGGTCACCCACAACATGATCGTCAACGAACCCGTCCAGGACACCTTCGAGGACACGCCTGCCAAGGACCGCGACCCCGACTGGTTCAAACGCGCCGTCTTCTATGAGGTCCTCGTCCGTTCCTTCCAGGACAGCAACGGTGACGGCATCGGCGACCTCAAGGGTCTGACCGCCAAGCTCGACTATCTGCAGTGGCTCGGTGTCGACTGCCTCTGGCTGCCGCCCTTCTTCAAGTCCCCGCTGCGGGACGGCGGTTACGACGTCTCCGACTACACCGCGGTACTCCCCGAGTTCGGCGACCTCGCCGACTTCGTGGACTTCGTCGACGCCGCCCACCAGCGCGGCATGCGCGTGATCATCGACTTCGTCATGAACCACACCAGCGACCAGCACCCGTGGTTCCAGGAGTCCCGCAAGGACCCCGAGGGGCCGTACGGCGACTACTACGTCTGGGCGGACGACGACAAGCAGTACCAGGACGCGCGGATCATCTTCGTCGACACCGAGGCGTCCAACTGGACCTACGACCCGGTCCGCAAGCAGTACTTCTGGCACCGCTTCTTCTCCCACCAGCCGGACCTCAACTACGAGAACCCGGCCGTCCAGGAGGAGATCCTCTCCGCGCTGAAGTTCTGGCTGGACCTGGGCATCGACGGCTTCCGGCTGGACGCGGTGCCGTATCTCTACCAGCGGGAGGGCACCAACTGCGAGAACCTGCCCGCCACCCACGACTTCCTGAAGCGGGTGCGCAAGGAGATCGACACCCAGTACCCGGACACCGTGCTGCTGGCGGAGGCGAACCAGTGGCCGGAAGATGTCGTCGACTACTTCGGCGACTACCGCAGCGGTGGCGACGAGTGCCACATGGCGTTCCACTTCCCGGTGATGCCCCGCATCTTCATGGCGGTGCGCCGGGAGTCCCGCTACCCCGTCTCGGAGATCCTCGCCAAGAC
>NZ_JBEYFE010000071.1:0-1592 GCF_040634235.1 Streptomyces sp. NPDC007157 | reverse complement strand
ATTTATCTCTTCCGTCAAATGGAAAGATAGCACGTATGGAAGACTCAAACACACCTTTAGCGATTACTTCTAGTTCTTCCAAGTCATCTTGAATTGGAGCTATACTATAAAAGTGGACAGAAAATTGTGTGTTATAATCTGTCTATTAAGACACAAAAATGAAAGGTGGAAAGGTTATAATAAACTAGACACAAAGTTAAGAGAAATCGTGGAAAGGTTTATTATGGCAAGAAGAAAATTCGATAAACAATTTAAAAATTCTGCAGTAAAACTCATTCTTGAAGAGGGTTACTCTGTTAAAGAAGTCAGCCAAGAGCTTGAGGTTCATGCCAATAGTCTTTATCGCTGGGTTCAAGAAGTTGAAGAATATGGAGAAAGTGCTTTTCCAGGCAATGGGACAGCCCTAGCTGATGCCCAACATAAGATTAAATTGTTAGAGAAAGAAAATCGTTATCTTCAGGAGGAACTTGAACTTCTAAAAAAGTTCCGGGTCTTCTTGAAGCGAAGCAAGTAAAACGTTTTGAATTTCTCTTGAAACATCATGGGAAGATAAAAATTAAACATGCAGTAAAAGTTCTTAAGGTTTCTCGCTCAGGTTTCTATGAATACATGCATCGTCGTCCTTCAAAACAACAAGTGGAGAGAGAAATTCTCTCAGAGAAGATAAAAGCTGTCTTTCATGAGCATAAGGGACGCTATGGTGCGGTTAGAATTACCAAGGTACTTCATAATACTGGTATTATGACCAACACGAAACGTGTTGGGAAACTGATGCACTTGATGGGACTTTATGCCAAGGGAAGCCGTTATAAATATAAACATTACAACAGAAAAGGAGCTTCGCTTTCAAGACCCAATTTAATTAATCAGATCTTTAAAGCAACAGCTCCTAATAAAGTATGGCTGGGAGACATGACCTATATCCCTACCAAAGAAGGCACCTTATACTTAGCCGTGAATATCGACGTTTTTTCACGTAAGATTGTAGGCTGGTCAATGTCTTCACGGATGCAAGATAAACTGGTGAGGGATTGCTTCTTACAAGCTTGTGGGAAAGAACATCCTCAGCCTGGCTTGATTGTCCATACTGATCAAGGGAGTCAATATACAAGCTCTCGTTATCAATCTACTCTTCGTCAAGTCGGTGCTCAATCTAGCATGAGTCGTAAAGGAAATCCATATGACAATGCAATGATGGAGTCTTTTTATAAGACGCTAAAGAGGGAGCTTATTAATGATGCTCATTTTGAGACAAGAGCTGAGGCTACTCAAGAAATATTTAAATACATTGAGACCTATTACAATACAAAAAGGATGCATTCAGGTCTTGATTACAAGTCTCCAAAAGACTTTGAAAAATATAATTCTTAAATTCTCTTAACTCCGTGTCTAGTTTTTCGTTGACTTTCCAAAAATATAGCTCATTTTGTGTCTAAATATTTGACATTAGTCCACTTTAATTGTCTTTAACTTTTCACTCATCATAAGTCCTGCCTTTTAACCGTAGGTAGATATTGCTCGATTGCTTTCTTCAAATACTTAGCGATATTGTGCTTAGAATATTCTTCACGCTTGCTAGATACATAAGACAA
>NZ_JBEYFE010000070.1:0-1605 GCF_040634235.1 Streptomyces sp. NPDC007157 | reverse complement strand
CGCATCTTCCTCAACAACTGCGCGACCAGCACGACCGGTGGCACCACGACCGGAACCACCAGCGGTACGACGACCGGTGGCACCACGACGACCGGCACGACCACCGGTACGACGACTGGCACCACGACCGGCACGACGACCGGTGGCACCACGACCGGTACGACGACTGGCACCACGACCGGTACGACGACTGGTACGACGACTGGTACGACGACCGGTGGCACCACGACGGGTACGACGACTGGCACCACGACCGGTACGACGACGGGAACTACGACCGGCACCGTCGCTGGTGTGACGGGTGGCGGTCTGGTCAGTGGGGGTCTGGTCACTGGCGGTGTGCTGGGCGGGCCGATCGTGGGGACCGGCGGTACCTCGGGGAACGTCTCCGGCAACACCGCCGGGAACACGTCGGGTAACACCGCGGGGAACAACGGTACTTCCGGGAACACGTCGGGCAGCACCGGCGGGGAGACCGCGGGTGGCCATGGCGGCAAGCCTGGTGAGCAGGACAACAAGCCCGGCGGCCCGGGCCACGGTGGGGGCCATCACGAGCATGGCAAGCCGGGCGAGGAGCAGCAGGGTGAGCACGGCAAGCCCGAGCACGGCAAGCCGGAGCACGGCAAGCCGGAGCACGGTGAGGACTACACCAACTACGACTACGCCCACTACGACTACAGCAACTACGGCTACGGCAGCTCGCCGAAGTCCGAGGGTCACGAGGGCTAGGCGGCTGGCTGCGGGAGGTTCGTACATCGGATGACGGCGCGCGGCGGGATCCCCTCGATTCCGCCGTGCGCCGCCGGTGTCGGTCCATCCGTGCAGACCTCAGGCGCCGGGCGGTGGATATGAGAAGGCAAGGTGGGCGGTGTCGAGCGGAATTGATTCAGCGCGCGTGCGGGAAACCGGGAGGTCCGATGCCGGTCCGCCTCCAGGGCCGGGGTACGAGGGCGGGGTCCCGCCCGGCGAGCGGTCCGCGGGTGCCAGGGCGCTGAGGGCGGGGCTGCACACTGCCGTCCTGCTGTGTCTGGTGACGACTGTGGTCCATCTCGGTGCCGTCTTTCTGCATGTGGCGCCTGCCAACCCCGTCTCAAGGCGGTACAGCCGGCAGGTCGACGCCTGGGTGTATCCCCTGTTCGAGCAGAACTGGCGGCTCTTCGCGCCCAACCCCGACTCGGTCAACCGGCAGGTCCTGGCGAGAACCGCGCACACCGCGTCCCACGGCCCGATGCGCGTCGGCCCGTGGGTCGACCTGACCGCCATGGACCGTGCCGCGGTCGAGCACAACCCGTTTCCGAGCCACACGGCCCAGAACCTCCTGCGCCGTGCCTGGGCCTCCTACGTCGACACCCACGGAGAGGACGACACGGCACGCTCGGAGCGGGCCGTGATGATGCAGAAGTACCTGCGCAACATCGCCGCCGACCGCCTCGCCGACCACGACGGTGGCACCTTCGAGTTCGTTCAGCTCCGGGTCCTCACGCTGCCCGTGGCCGCCCCCGGCACCACGCCCGGGCACCGGCCGCCGTCACCGGTTCAGAACCGGCTCCTGCCCTGGTGGAAGGTGACCCCCGATGGGAAATGAGCAGATCCGTGAACGCACCG
>NZ_JBEYFE010000069.1:0-2460 GCF_040634235.1 Streptomyces sp. NPDC007157 | reverse complement strand
ATTAACTAGCAATTCGGGTTAACTATTATCAATAGTTTAGTTTTCATTCCCTATCAATGTATTTTATTATATACCTATTTCTATATATATACCCGAATTGCTAGTTGATTATTTAGCCATGACTTGATACCCGATAGAATATCTTAAAGTCTCTGGTTCCAGTGATTTAGCTGATTTTAACAGTAAAGAATACGCTAAAAGTATCATCTCTAATTTCAATTGAAAACCTTGAGGCGAACGACTTTTACAACGCTCAACTCCTAAATTTGTCAAAAAAGAAAAAACTCGCTCAATCACTTTTCTACGTTTTGAAAAATTAGGGAAAAGGATTTTCTTTTGCTTCATGTTCTTCCTGACAGGTGTAATTAGATCAATTCCTTTTAATTCCAGCCTATCATGCAGTGACTGACCTAAATATCCCATATCTCCAAGGACTGTTGGTGTCCCAAATTGACTCAACACTTCCTCGGTCATTGAACGATCAGCCATTGAAGCAGGAGTAATTGTGTAGTCTATGACATAGCCTGATTCACTGACTAAAGCATGACATTTACATCCATAGAAGTACTGTCCCTTTGTAGCATTGTAGCCAACATTGGCATAATCTCCAAGAACTTTGCTTCTGAAATTACGAATAGGCTGACACAAAGGAATGGGGAAGCTGTCAATAATGGATACACTCATTCCTTCAACCTCTTTAAAGACGAGTGCTTGGCGAATGACTTGGATACTCGGTAAGAGGGCATTACAACGGCGGACAAAGCGAGAATATTCTAGGAAATTAGGAAATAAACTTTGAGCCAATTGGTGCTTAGCTTTAAGCGTTTCACTAAAATGCAGTACGCCCCATAGGTAACAAGCGATAACTAAGCAATCTGATGTTGCGAGATGGACGTTCTTTCGGTTTTGAACCTCAAGGGGAACACTCGTTTGATAAAGCGTCTCAATGGTTGTCAGTAAATAAACAAAAACTTTTGGAAGTGTGCTATTATAAGTCATATAAGTCGTGCGCTTTCTAATGCTTAGTGGTTTAAGATTAGGATAGCACGACTTATTTATTTTCCAATGAAATTAACTAGCAATTCGGGTAGAAAGTTTAGAGGTATCATATGAAACTACTTAATAATTTGTTGACTAGCTTAACACAATATGAGAATGAAATGATTCAAATTAGGCGTCATCTTCATCAATACCCAGAAATTTCTTTTCAAGAAAAAGAAACATTTAAGTATATTATGGGCTTTTATAAAGAACTTGACTGTGAACCAAAACTTATCGGAAAGGGATTTGGAATCATCGTTGATATTGAAGGTGGAAAATCCGGAAAAACTCTTGCGTTGAGAGCAGACTTTGATGCTCTTGCTATTTTTGAAGATAATGATTTAAGTTTTAAATCGGTCAATCCAGGAGTAATGCATGCCTGTGGACACGATGCACATACTGCATATTTGATGGTACTTGCTAGAGAACTAGTAAAAATAAAACAAGAACTTCCGGGAAGAGTTAGAATTGTCCATCAACCAGCAGAGGAAGTATCTCCTGGTGGTGCCAAAGGTATGATTAAAGCAGGAGCTCTTGACGGTGTCGATAATATGATCGGGGTTCATGTGATGACTACAATTAAAACAGGGGTCATTGCCTATCATAATAAAGAAACTCAAACGGGACGTTCTAATTTCACCATTACAATCAAAGGAAACGGAGGTCACGCTTCTATGCCACAATTAAGTAATGATGCAATAGTAGCCGCTAGTTACTTTGTAACTGAACTCCAAACAGTAATTTCAAGAAGAATAGATCCATTTGACATGGGTACTGTAACTATTGGATCATTTGATGGAGCAGGAAGTTTTAATGCTATACAAGATAAAGTAGTGTTAAAAGGGGATGTTCGGATGATGAAAGAAACAACTAGAAAAGTCATCCGAGACCAAGTGAAACAAATTGCTAAAGGCGTTGGAGTAACCTTTGGGGTTGAAGTGATTGTAGATTATGACGATAACTATCCTGTACTCTTTAATTCAGAAAATCTCACTCACTTTGTAGTTGACAGCTTAAAAGATCAGAATATTTCAGAAGTCAATAATATAGTCGATTTAGGACCACAAAATCCTTCTGAAGATTTTTCATATTATGGGCAAGTTGTACCAAGTACTTTCTTTTACATTGGTGCACAGCCTGAAGACGGCGGAAATTATCCCCATCATAGCCCTTTATTTAAAATGAATGAGAAAAGTATTTTAATCGCGGCTAAAGCAGTTGCAACTGTAACTATAAACTATCTATTTTTCAATAAAAAAATGTAGATTTACAAATAGCAAGATTTGTAGCTAAAGTTGCTCCTTCGTTATTTAATAAACTTATAAAAATATTTCTATCCACTGTCCAGAAAAAGGTTGTATTATGGACGAGATTTAATTCACCGTCCGTCAAACTACGATACTGCGATGTCACTTAATG
>NZ_JBEYFE010000068.1:0-2765 GCF_040634235.1 Streptomyces sp. NPDC007157 | reverse complement strand
CGGGCCCTGCCAAATCGCCCGGGAGCCTGGATCTGCTCGCCGCATATTACGGAGAAATCTATGCGCGGCAACAGAAAATGAGGGAGAGTCGTGATAGCCGGGAATTAAACCCCCAAATGCACGGCAGGTATTGGTAAATTCATATTTCAGATTGTCCGGCGCGTTCACCCGAATTCGCGGATCGTGTGCCAGGGGGTGCTTTTTTCCGGTCCGGTCGGCCGCCCTGGCCCCGGTGGTCCGTTCAGCCCGCAGGCCGGCGTCGGTTCCTGAGGCGTCGATGAGGAGTACCCTGGTGATTACCGAGAGCATTTCGAACACCGGCTTCCATGCCGGTGTCGTTCCCGGCGATTCACCACAGCCGGGCCGGCCGTGACCGGCCCGGGGTTGGGTCCGCATCATGACCGCGACCATTTTGTTGACGCCTGCGGTCGAGGACCGAATTCCTGTTTCTTCGTCGCCGCTCAGACTTGAACTGGCACCCGCCGGCACCGCTCCAGCACTGATCGACGGCGCCTGGTGGCCTCGCTCCCGCGATCTGACGGCGGAGCTTCCGGCGCTCGTCGAGGTTCTCGACCCGCTGTGGGGTCGGATCACCCGGGTCACGGTGAACCCCACGTTCTGGCCGGTCATCCCGCGGAAGGTGCCCGTCCACGGGCACGTGGTGCACGTCGGCTGGTTCGCGGCCGAGCAGGACCCGCACAAGCTGATGCTGCTCTCCTACACCGTCGGCCGCTGGGACCTGCTGGTGATCCCACCGGAGACAGAGCCGGCCACCGCAGCCCGGCTGATGACCGCGGCAACCGACCCGTCGCGGATCCTCACGGCGACCGGACTGATCGACGAGGACAGCTGACTCTCTGTCGGCGCGACAAGCACCGGCGGGCGTTCAATCACCCTGGCCGGTGAGATCGACCCGCCTCAACGCCGTCCTCCACGCGCCGCGGGCCACCGCCGTGGCCGGTGGATCCTTTCGGTTGCACCAGCCGCCACCGGTGCCGGCTCGCATCATCGCCCTCACCGGCAACGACTCCCTGCGCTCCGGCCTGCCGGACGGTCTCGCGCACGCCCCCGGGACGCAGCGGCACGAATGGCCGGCATGTCGGTACAGGAAAGGAAAATGACAACGTCACAGTCCATTTCACCGGTCCGCGCACACGACGGCATGGCACATGATCAACAAGTCGTGTCCCATGGCAGCCTTCGGAGCTGGCAACGACGTGGATCCGGAGGTACCCCGCACATGACGGTGATCATCAACCCCACAGTGAGGAGACGTCGTCTGGGGGCCGAACTGCGCCGGCTCCGCCTGGACAGTGGGCTGAAGAGCACGGAAGTGGCTGAGCGGCTCATGGTCTCCCAGCCCAAGATCAGTCATATGGAGAACGGCCGCCGTGCCATCAGCCCCCGCGATGTACGCGACCTTTGCACCATCTACGGGGTGACGGACCAGCAGGTCGTCGACTCCCTGATGCACATGGCCCAGGAGTCGGGACAGCAGGGATGGTGGAGTGCCTACGGCGAGCACCCCCACAGCGACCATATCGGCTTCGAGACGGACGCCGCCTCGATCCATGCCTACGAGCCCATGGTGATCCCCAGCCTGCTGCGGACTCCTGCCTACGCCAGTGCCATTATCGAGGAAACGATTCCCTCGGTCACTGCCGAACAGGCCGCCCGGCGCCTCAAGGTGCTGCTGCGCCGTCAGCACCGCATCTACGACCCCACCTTCCCCCTGCGGCTGTGGCTCGTCCTGGAGGAATCGGCACTGCGCCGTGTCGTCGGCGGTCCCGACGTCATGCGCGAGCAGTTGGAGCACCTGAACGCACTCGCCGCCGAGCAGCACATCACCGTGCGAGTCCTTCCTTACACGGTGGGGGCTCACCCGGGCCTCTCAGGACAGTTCTCCATCCTGCGGTTCGCCGACGGCCCGCAGACAGGGGTGGTGTACCTGGAACGGTTCACCAGCGACCTCTACCTGGAAAGACAGTCCGCCGTACAGCAGTACGCCATGATGTTCGACCACATCCAGGCCCGAGCCCTCAGCCCGGACAGCACGCACGACTTCATCACCGACGCCACCAAGTCACACATCGACGCGGCAAGTTGCCCCTGAGCGGTCCGACGGTCGCGTCGTACGCGAGGAAACCGCGCCCGCGTTGCGCGAAGCGCTTGCCCGACAGAAGCGGCTCAGCCCACGCCTACTGCACATCGGACCAACGACACACCTGGGCCAGGGTCGGGTGATCCAACCGAAACGACCCGATCAACGCCTACCGCACAACGGGGGAACCTCACTGGTTCCGCGGCTGCTTTCGGGCAGCCCGGGAGCGCGACGCCGAAGGCATCTCATGGGCCCTGACGAGGGCTGAAAGCCGTGATGCACAGGGTGGTCAGCGAGTTGGCGGGGTCGGAGTCGGCGCCTTCCTGGCGTCGGCCGACGGGACGAATCGCCGCGACAGCTGTCCCAAGTACCGGTAGAAGCGGTCCGGAAGGAACACGGCGTCCGCGACGATCATCGCACCGGAGAAAAGCGGCAGGCCCAGGAAGACCGCGATCCCCACGTGCATGCTCAGCAGCATCGTCAGGACGGGGTACTTGAGCCTGCCGAACAGGACGAACGGGAAGGCCACCTGCAACAGCACCGTCAGGTAGCAGGCGACGGCGATCAGCACGTCGTGTTCGTCCGCCATGGCGGAGAGCGCGGGCCAGGGCTGGAACAGGTCGAGATTCAGGGCGTAATGGAGGGCGGTGCCGTTGCCCCAGGA
>NZ_JBEYFE010000067.1:0-3100 GCF_040634235.1 Streptomyces sp. NPDC007157 | reverse complement strand
ACCAAATTCCACCAACGCCTCGCCCCCACCGGAGCCCACCTCCACAACCAATGGGGCGCCACCGAAGTCTCCATCGACTCCACCAGCCACACCTGTGTCCCCGAGGACGAGTGGGCGGGTGACGTCTCCCTCGGCGAGGCGATCGCGAACAACCAGGTTTTGGTGCTCGACGAGCACCTCAACCCGGTGCCCGACGGTGTGCCCGGCGAGCTCTACCTGGGCGGTGCCGGTCTCGCCCGCGGTTACCTCGGCGACGCCCGCAAGACCGCGGCGGCCTTCGTCCCGCACCCGTTCGCCGACGGCGAGCGGCTCTACCGCACCGGCGACCGGGGCGTGCGGCGCCCGAACGGCAGGCTGACGTTCCTGGGGCGTGCGGACAGCCAGGTCAAGATCCGCGGCATCCGCATCGAACCCGCCGAGATCGAACACACCCTCCGCCGCCACCCCCACGTCCACGACGCCGTCGTCACCAAATGGGAACCCACCCCCGGCGACCACCGCCTCGCCGCCTACATCACCACCCGACACGGCATCGCGGAAGACGAACTCCTCACCGACCTCAACACCCACCTCAGCGACCAGCTCCCCCTCTACATGATCCCCTCCAGCATCACCGTGCTGGACCGCATCCCCGTCAACGCCAACGGCAAGACCGACCACCGCGCCCTCCCCGAGCCGCGGTACGAGGCGGACGCGGTCGCGGTGCGGCCGGCCACCGAGGCCGAGCAGCTGATCGACGGCATCTGGGCGGAGGTGCTGGACCGGTCCGACCTGGACATCCACGCCAACTTCTTCGCCCTGGGCGGGCATTCGCTGCTGGCCACCCGGATCGTCTCCCGGCTTCGCTCGGCGCTGTCGGTGGACGTCCCACTCGCTCTCATCTTCGACAACCCCACCATCCACACCATGGCCACCGCCCTGGAGAACCTGCTGCTGGACGCGGTCGGCGACCCGGACGCGGACCCGAAGACGGCTCCGGCCGGGGACGCCACCGCCGAGAGGACCCGCTCATGACCACGAGCCGGATTCCCCAGGCCGGCCCCGAGGCCGATCCGCAGGCGGCGCGACGGGCCCAGGTCAGGTCGCTGCTCCTGGGTGCCCGTGCCGCCCAGCGCGCCGACGCGTCGGTGACGGCGATCCCGGCGGCCGACCCGGGTGCGCCCGTGGCGTCGTACTCGCAGGAGCGGATGTGGCTCCTGGAGCAGATGATGCCGGGCTACAACACGTCCACGGTGATCAGGGTCCGGGGCGCTCTCGACGTCGGTGTGCTGGCCCGGAGCTTCACGGTGGTCGCCGGACGACACGAGGTGCTGCGGACGGTCTTCGACGAGCGGGACGGCGCCCCCGTCCCCCGGGTGCTGCCGGCGGGGCCGGTCCCGGTCCCGGTGCACGAGGCTGCCGGGGACGGTGCCGAGGATCGGTACGCGGCGGGCGTCGCGATCGCCCGGGAGCTGATGCGCGAGCCGTTCTCGCTGTCGGACGGCCCGGTGTTCCGGGTCGCCTTGGTGCGGCTGGCCGCGGACGACGCCCTGCTGGTGCTGGTGGTGCACCACATCGCGATCGACGGCACCTCGATGCGGGTGCTGTGGTCGGAGCTGTCCCGGGCCTACGAGGCCCTGGCGGCCGGCCGGGAGCCGGAACTGCCGCCGCTGCCCCTCCAGTACGGGGACTACGCGGCGTGGAGCCGGGTCCATCAGACGCCGGAGCGGTTGCGCCACCAGCTGGACCACTGGCGGCAGCGGCTGGCGGACGCGAGCGCCGACGAACTGCCCACGGACCGGCCCCGGCCGGCCGTGCGGACCGGGAACGGCGCCCAGGTCTCCTTCACGATCGACGGCGAGCTGGGGGCGGCGGTCAACCGCTTCGCACGGGAGCACAACGCGACCCCGTTCATGACGCTGACCGCCGCGTTCAGCGTGGTCCTGGCCCGGCACTCGGCCACCCGGGACGTCACCCTGGGCACCCCGATCGCCGGCCGGGTACGTCCCGAACTCGACGCGCTGATCGGCTACTTCGTCAACACTCTGCTGATCCGTACCGAGTTGACCGACGACCCGTCGTTCGAGGCGCTGCTGGCCCGGACCCGGGCGAACACGCTCGCCTCCTACGAGCACCAGGAACTCCCCTTCGAGGCGCTGCTGGAGGAGCTCCAGCCGGAGCGGGACCCGAGCCGCAACCCGCTGTTCCAGGTGCTGTTCGCCCTGGGCGACGAGGAGACGGACGACCTGGTGCTGCCCGGTCTGACGGCCGAGCGGGTCGAGGTGGTCGACGGCAAGTCGAGGTTCGACCTGAACGTGGCCCTCACCCGGGCCGGTGACACGTTCACCGGGATCGCGTACTACGAGGCGGACCTCTTCGACGCCGCCACGATCGACCGGTTGATGCGGCACTTCGTCGCCTTCCTGCGCAACGCGCTGGCGGATCCCGCCCGGCCCGTCTCGGGTGTCGGCATGGTCGACGCGGGCGAACGCGAGCGGCTGCTGGCGGCGGGGCTGGGCGAGGCGGTGGTGTTCCCGGAGGGTCTGCTGACCGATCTGGTGGACGCCGTGGCCGCGGCCACCCCGCGCGCGCGGGCCGTCACCGACTCCGAAGGCACCTTGTCCTACGCGGAGTTGACGGGACGCGCGAACCATCTGGCCGAGCGGCTGCGGGCGGCGGGGGTCAGGGCGGACACGCCGGTCGGCCTCTGGATGGACCGGTCCGCCGAGATGGTCGTGACCCTCCTGGCGGTGCTCAAGGCGGGCGGTGCCTTCGTCCCGCTGGACCCGGATCTTCCGGTCGGGCGTGCGGTGCGGGTGCTCGCCGACGCCGGTGCCCCGGTGGCCTGCACGGACGCCGAGCGGGCGGCTCTCCTCGCCGACGCCCAGGGCGGCTTCACCGTTCTCGACTGCGGTCCGGGGACGCTGACCGGGACGTCACCGACCGCGCCCGACAGCTGCGTGACCGGGGACCATCTGGTGTCGGTGTACTACACGTCCGGTTCCACCGGCACCCCCAAGGGCGTGGCCTCCACCCACACCGGCTGGACCAACCGCATCCAATGGATGCAAGACCGATACCCCCTCACCCCCGGCGACACCGTCCTGCACAAAACCGTCCT
>NZ_JBEYFE010000066.1:1829-3244 GCF_040634235.1 Streptomyces sp. NPDC007157 | reverse complement strand
AACACAGTGGACGCGAGCAACTGAGGACAAGCCCTCGGCCTATTAGTACCGGTCACCTCCACACCTCACGGTGCTTCCAGATCCGGCCTATCAACCCAGTCGTCTACTGGGAGCCTTACCCCATCAAGTGGGTGGGAATACTCATCTCGAAGCAGGCTTCCCGCTTAGATGCTTTCAGCGGTTATCCCTCCCGAACGTAGCCAACCAGCCATGCCCTTGGCAGAACAACTGGCACACCAGAGGTTCGTCCGTCCCGGTCCTCTCGTACTAGGGACAGCCCTTCTCAATATTCCTGCGCGCGCAGCGGATAGGGACCGAACTGTCTCACGACGTTCTAAACCCAGCTCGCGTACCGCTTTAATGGGCGAACAGCCCAACCCTTGGGACCGACTCCAGCCCCAGGATGCGACGAGCCGACATCGAGGTGCCAAACCATCCCGTCGATATGGACTCTTGGGGAAGATCAGCCTGTTATCCCCGGGGTACCTTTTATCCGTTGAGCGACGGCGCTTCCACAAGCCACCGCCGGATCACTAGTCCCGACTTTCGTCCCTGCTCGACCCGTCGGTCTCACAGTCAAGCTCCCTTGTGCACTTACACTCAACACCTGATTGCCAACCAGGCTGAGGGAACCTTTGGGCGCCTCCGTTACTCTTTAGGAGGCAACCGCCCCAGTTAAACTACCCATCAGACACTGTCCCCCACCCGGATCACGGGCGCGGGTTAGACATCCAGCACGACCAGACTGGTATTTCAACGACGACTCCACAACCACTGGCGTGGCCGCTTCAAAGTCTCCCAGCTATCCTACACAAGCCGAACCGAACACCAATATCAAACTGTAGTAAAGGTCCCGGGGTCTTTCCGTCCTGCTGCGCGAAACGAGCATCTTTACTCGTAGTGCAATTTCACCGGGCCTATGGTTGAGACAGTCGAGAAGTCGTTACGCCATTCGTGCAGGTCGGAACTTACCCGACAAGGAATTTCGCTACCTTAGGATGGTTATAGTTACCACCGCCGTTTACTGGCGCTTAAGTTCTCAGCTTCGCCACACCGAAATGTGACTAACCGGTCCCCTTAACGTTCCAGCACCGGGCAGGCGTCAGTCCGTATACATCGCCTTACGGCTTCGCACGGACCTGTGTTTTTAGTAAACAGTCGCTTCTCGCTGGTCTCTGCGGCCACCCCCAGCTCACGGAGTAAATCCGGTCACCAGGACTGGCCCCCCTTCTCCCGAAGTTACGGGGGCATTTTGCCGAGTTCCTTAACCATAGTTCACCCGAACGCCTCGGTATTCTCTACCTGACCACCTGAGTCGGTTTAGGGTACGGGCCGCCATGAAACTCGCTAGAGGCTTTTCTCGACAGCATAGGATCATCCACTTCACCACAATCGGCTCGGCATCAGGTCTCAGC
>NZ_JBEYFE010000066.1:0-1731 GCF_040634235.1 Streptomyces sp. NPDC007157 | reverse complement strand
GCCTACACCCTTACCCCGGGACAACCACCGCCCGGGATGGACTACCTTCCTGCGTCACCCCATCACTCACCTACTACCACCTTGGATCAGCGGCTCCACCACTTCCCTTTGCCCGAAGGCTCCAGGACGGCTTCACGGCCTTAGCATTAATGGGTTCGATGTTTGACGCTTCACAGCGGGTACCGGAATATCAACCGGTTATCCATCGACTACGCCTGTCGGCCTCGCCTTAGGTCCCGACTTACCCTGGGCAGATCAGCTTGACCCAGGAACCCTTAGTCAATCGGCGCACACGTTTCCCACGTGTGAATCGCTACTCATGCCTGCATTCTCACTCGTCAACCGTCCACAACTCGCTTACGCGGCTGCTTCACCCGGCAGACGACGCTCCCCTACCCATCACAGCAGGCGTTGGCCCTATTGCTGCAATGACACGACTTCGGCGGTACGCTTGAGCCCCGCTACATTGTCGGCGCGGAATCACTAGACCAGTGAGCTATTACGCACTCTTTCAAGGGTGGCTGCTTCTAAGCCAACCTCCTGGTTGTCTGTGCGACTCCACATCCTTTCCCACTTAGCGTACGCTTAGGGGCCTTAGTCGATGCTCTGGGCTGTTTCCCTCTCGACCATGGAGCTTATCCCCCACAGTCTCACTGCCGCGCTCTCACTTACCGGCATTCGGAGTTTGGCTAAGGTCAGTAACCCGGTAGGGCCCATCGCCTATCCAGTGCTCTACCTCCGGCAAGAAACACACGACGCTGCACCTAAATGCATTTCGGGGAGAACCAGCTATCACGGAGTTTGATTGGCCTTTCACCCCTAACCACAGGTCATCCCCCAGGTTTTCAACCCTGGTGGGTTCGGTCCTCCACGAAGTCTTACCTCCGCTTCAACCTGCCCATGGCTAGATCACTCCGCTTCGGGTCTTGAGCGTGCTACTGAAACGCCCTATTCGGACTCGCTTTCGCTACGGCTACCCCACACGGGTTAACCTCGCAACACACCGCAAACTCGCAGGCTCATTCTTCAAAAGGCACGCAGTCACACCACAAGGATGCTCCCACGGCTTGTAGGCACACGGTTTCAGGTACTATTTCACTCCGCTCCCGCGGTACTTTTCACCATTCCCTCACGGTACTATCCGCTATCGGTCACCAGGGAATATTTAGGCTTAGCGGGTGGTCCCGCCAGATTCACACGGGATTTCTCGGGCCCCGTGCTACTTGGGTGTCTCTCAAACGAGCCGTCAATGTTTCAGCTACGGGGGTCTTACCCTCTACGCCGGACCTTTCGCATGTCCTTCGCCTACATCAACGGTTTCTGACTCGTCTCACGGCCGGCAGACCGTAAAAGAGAGATCCCACAACCCCGTATACGCAACCCCTGCCGGGTCTCACACGCATACGGTTTGGCCTCATCCGGTTTCGCTCGCCACTACTCCCGGAATCACGGTTGTTTTCTCTTCCTGAGGGTACTGAGATGTTTCACTTCCCCTCGTTCCCTCCACACTGCCTATGTGTTCAGCAGTGGGTGACAGCCCATGACGACTGCCGGGTTTCCCCATTCGGAAACCCCCGGATCAAAGCCTGGTTGACGACTCCCCGGGGACTATCGCGGCCTCCCACGTCCTTCATCGGTTCCTGGTGCCAAGGCATCCACCGTGCGCCCTTAAAAACTTGGCCACAGATGCTCGCGTCCACTGTGCAGTTCTCAAACAACGACCAGCCACCC
>NZ_JBEYFE010000065.1:0-4603 GCF_040634235.1 Streptomyces sp. NPDC007157 | reverse complement strand
ACGGATCCGCGCTTCCTTCGCCGTCCCGATCCGGGTGCCCCGGGGCCCTCGGGGCGTGCTCTGGGGCGGCCTGCGCCATGAGTGCGTCTTCGGCGCCGGCGCCCGACGCAGCCGGCACGTCCGGCGCGTCCGGCGCGTCCGCGTCGCCCTGGTCGGCGGTCTGGTCGGCGGTCTGGAAGTTCACCTTCCGGTGCCCGGTCCGTGTCTTCCGCGCCATCGGCCTGGGCTGTGGCAGGGAGGACGGCCGGGAGGCCGACATCCGCCTCTCCGCGCCGGACGCCAAGGGGCAGACGTACCGTCCGGTCTTCGACAACCTGAGGGAAGGGTTCCGCACGCCCGGCCGACCGCTCGGCAACCGGGACGTTCGGCCGCTAGGTTGGGTCGCATGAGCAACCTTGACCGTGCGCCCGTCCCGAGCGTGTGCGGTGGCCGCGGATTCGTCGTCGCCGAGCCCGTCCGCGAGCTGCTGAGCCCCCGCCACGTGCAACTCGGCGAGTCGACCGAGGTGCGCCGGCTGCTGCCGAACCTCGGCCGCCGCATGATCGGCGCCTGGGCGTTCGTCGACCACTACGGCCCCGACGACATCGCCGACGAGTCCGGGATGCAGGTCCCGCCGCACCCGCACATCGGGCTGCAGACGGTCAGCTGGCTGCACCAGGGCGAGGTGCTGCACCGCGACTCGACCGGCAGCCTGCAGACGATCCGCCCGCGCGAGCTCGGGCTGATGACCTCGGGCCGGGCGATCAGCCACTCGGAGGAGAGCCCCAGGCCGCACGCCCGGTACCTGCACGGCGCCCAGCTGTGGGTCGCGCTGCCGGACTCCCACCGGCACGTCGAACCGAAGTTCGAGCACCACCCCGACCTGCCGACGGTCACCGCACCCGGCCTCACCGCGACGGTCATCCTCGGCTCCCTCGACGGCGCGACCTCGCCCGGTACGACGTTCACCCCGATCGTCGGGGCCGACCTGGCGCTGACGCGAGGGGCCGATCTGCGCCTGCCGCTGGAGCCCGACTTCGAGTACGGCGTGCTGGCGATGTCCGGCGAGGTGCGTGTCGACGGCGTCCCGGTGGTCCCGGGCTCGATGCTCTACCTCGGCTGCGGCCGCACCGAACTGCCGCTGCACGCCGAGTCGGACGCGGCGATCATGCTCCTGGGCGGCGAGCCGTTCGAGGAGGAGCTCATCATGTGGTGGAACTTCGTCGCCCGTTCCCAAGAAGAGATCGCACAGGCCCGCGAGGACTGGGCAAAGGGCACCCGTTTCGGCGAGGTGAAGGGGTATGACGGGGCCCCGTTGTCGGCACCGGAGCTGCCCCCAACGCCACTCAAACCGCGCGGACGGGCCCGCTGACCTGCGCGCACACCTACTCCCCACTCAGATCAGATGACCGCACAACCACCCTCCGCCTGCGGGTGATCATGGGCGGCAAGAGACCTCGGGAGGTGCCACGACAGCATCTCCGGGGGCTCTGCCGATTCCACGGTGTGGGCGTCGGTGGGCGGCTTTGCCAGAACCAATGCCGACCTGATGCTGACTTCCCTGACTCCAAGTCGGCCTGACGGAACGTCAGGGCCTCACGCCTGCGTTGCCGGCGCATGAGGCACCGGCTTGATGAGGCCGACGCCGGATCCCGCCCTGCAGAAACAGCTGACACCGCCGGATGACGGGAATCCGGCCTCGCCGTCTCACGAAAACCTCTCAGGAGAACATTGGCGTTTAGTCGGAGCTTTTCGCCGGTGCCCATCGCCTGGGGCCTGGGGCGCGGCGAGCTGTATCGGGCGACCGTGCGGCCGCCCAGATCCGGGGGACCATGGAAGCACTGCGAGGTGCAGGGTACCTAGGCCACAGCCTGAAGCCGGCGAAGAGGGCGCATCGCGCCGGCAGGCGGAGGGAGTGCTCGGATGGAGACAGCCGATCCCTTCGGTGCTGAGGGTGGACAGCCGGATTCCGGGCCGAGACAGCCGCATGAGTTGCTGGATCTGCTCAGTGTCGCAGCTGTGCTGCTGGACGCCGAGGGACGGATCGTGCTGTGGAGTCCGCAGGCCCAGGAGCTGTTCGGCTACACCGCGCCGGAGGCGCTGGGCCGGTACGCGGCGCGACTGCTGGTCGATGAACAGAACCTGGACGTGATGATCAGGCTGTTCACCGAGGTCATGAGGACGGGACAAGGATGGGCCGGCGCCTTCCCCGTCCGGCACAAGGACGGCAGTACCCGGCTGGTGGAGTTCCGCAACATGCGGCTGCTGGACGACCGCGGTGACTTCTACGCCCTGGGCATCGCCACCGACGAGGCAACCCTGCGCCAGGTGGAACGGGACGTGGCCCTGTCCATGCGGCTGGTCTCGCAGTCACCGATCGGGCTGGCTGTCTTGGACACCGACCTGCGGTACGTGGCCGTCAACCCGGCGCTGGCGCAGATCAATGGCGTCCCTGCCGAAGACCACCTCGGGCGGCCGGTCCGCGAGGCCCTGCCTTTCCTGGAGGTCGATGCGATCGAGGCCGCGCTGCGGCAAGTCCTCACGTCCGGAGAACCCCTGATCGACCAGCACAGCGTGGGACGCACTCCCGCCGACCCCGAAAACGATCACGCGTGGTCGGTCTCCTACTACCGACTCGACGGTCCCGGCGGGCGGATACTCGGGGTAGCCATCGTGTTGGTGGATGTCACCGATCGGCACCGTGCCCGGCAGCGCCTGGCTCTGATGGCGGACGGCTCCGCCCGTATCGGCACCACCTTGGATGTGGAACGGACTGCCCGCGAGCTGGCCGGCGTCGCCGTCCCCGAGCTCGCCGACGTGGCGGCGGTGGACATCCTGGATTCTGTCCTGGACGACCGCCACCCGACGGGACCCGGCGCCGGCCGGGCACTCTTCCGTGCCCTCGCGGTGAAGGCCGCGTACCCGACTGAGGCCGTCCGTGCCGTAGACCCTCCCGGCCACCTCGCCAGCTACGGCGCGGAGCGCCTGGCCACTCAGTGCGTGCGGACCGGCCGCCCCATTCTGATACCCCACGTCGGCGAGCGGGACCTGGCACGTATCGCCCGTGACGCTGAGGCCGCCGCCATCCTGGCCCGCGCCGGCATCCACAGCTATCTCTTGACTCCCCTGATCGCCCGTGGCGAGGTGCTCGGCACCCTGGGCCTCACCCGCGCCCGCAGCCCGCTGCCCTTCGACAACGACGACCTCCTCCTGGCCGGTGAACTTGCGGACCGAGCCGCGGTCTGCATCGACAATGCCCGTCTGTACCAAGGCGCACGCAACACCGCGGTCACCCTCCAGCGCAGCCTGCTGCCAGACCTCCCACCGCAACAGGCGGGCCTGGAGATCGCCTCCCGATATCGGCCCGCCGGAACGACCATCGAGGTCGGTGGCGACTGGTTCGATGCCATCCCCCTCACGGACGACAGGACCGCGCTGGTCGTGGGCGATGTGATGGGCAGCGGCATAAGCGCCGCCACCACCATGGGACGCCTGCGCACCGCCACCTCCACCCTGGCCGACCTCGACCTCCCACCCACCGAGGTACTGCTCCACCTCGACAAGATCACCGCTGACCTGGAGCAGTACGCCACCTGCGCCTACGCCATCTACGACCCGCACCGCGCCCTGTGCCACATCGCTGTCGCCGGACACCTGCCCCCCGTGCTGATCCGCACAGGCGAGCCCCCCGAACTGCTCGATCTCCCCACCGGCGCACCCCTCGGGGTCGGTGGTGTCGCCTTCGAAGTCACCACCATCGGCCTGGCCCCCGGCGACCAACTGGTCCTCTACACCGACGGCTTGGTCGAGACCCGCCACCACGCCATCGACGAGCGCCTGGACCTCCTCCTCCAACTGCTCCACAGCCCCGACCGCACCTCGGAAGAGACCTGCGACCGGCTCCTGGACGCACTGCGCGATCCGGACGACCACGACGACGTCGCCATACTCATCGCCCGAGCCCGAGCCCGGCTCCGGCCCTGAAGGGTGTTGCAGAAGGCCATGAGTAGGCGGCCTGACCTGGGCTGTCGGCGTGTTTGGTCATGCGGCGAGGGCGAGGTTGTGCATGCGGGCGACGGCCTGGACCGCATGGTGAAGGGCGTCACCGTCCTGCCTGCGGTCGCGGAGGATCTTGTAGCTCTTCATCCGGCCGATCACGTGCTCGACGCGGCCGCGAACCTTGCGGTGCCCGGCATTGTCTTCTTCCTCGCCCTCCAGCAGCGGGCGTCCGGGGCGTTCGCGGTGCGGGACGCCGAGCCCGGTGTTGATGTAGGCGCCGTCGCCGAGCACCGTGACGCCCTCGCACTGCTCCGTCGGACCCGAGCCCCGCCAGGCTTTCGCGTCCGCGGTGGTGCCCGGCAGGACTCGTCTCCGGGCCGTCTCTGCGGCGACACCGGTTTCCCGCCGATGACGACCCGGTGTGTGGGATGCCCCCGGTTCCGTCTGCGGCGCTCCGCGTGTGCGTGGGTGCGGTGGGTGTCGGTCGGGCATGGCTCCTATTCGGTCACCTGTTCCGTCGCGGTTGGGGCGGTCGGTGTCGGGTGACCGTGACCGGTTCGCGGAGGGGGCATGGGCTTGGTCTCTTCCTGGCGGGCGGGGTGGTTGCCCTGCGGGGGTACGGATG
>NZ_JBEYFE010000064.1:0-5295 GCF_040634235.1 Streptomyces sp. NPDC007157 | reverse complement strand
CGCTCCAACACCGGGTCCATCAACGGCGAATGAAACGCATGACTCACCCGCAGTCGGGTGTGCCGCCAACCCCGCTCCCGCGCCGCGTCCGCGACAGCCGCCACCGCCGACTCCGCACCGGAAACCACCACGGAACGAGACCCGTTGACCGCCGCGATCCCCACCGCACCGGACAGCACCCCGGCGACCTCCGCCTCCGTGGCGTTGACCGCGAGCATCGCCCCACCCGACGGCAACCCCTGCATCAGCCCGGCACGCGCACACACCAAAGTGACCGCGTCATCCAGCGACAACACACCTGCCACATGAGCCGCCGCCACCTCACCCACCGAATGCCCCACCACGAAGTCCGGGGCCACTCCGAAGGACTCGAGAAGCCGGAAGAGTGAGACCTCGACCGCGAACAGACCACACTGCGCGAACAACGTCTCATCCAGCTCCACGCCACCGTCGAGAACCACCTCCCGCACCGGCCGCCCCAACACCGACTCCAACCGCCCACACACATCCGCGAACGACTCCCCGAACACCGGGTACCGCTCGACGAGTTCCCGCCCCATCCCCGACCACTGCGACCCCTGCCCCGAGAACAAGAACCCGGTGCCGCCCCCGTGTCCGGAGACACCGGAAACCGTGCCGTCGGCCAACTCCGCGAGCCCGGCCAGCAGTTCGTCACGGTCTGCGGCCACCACCGCACCGCGATACTCCAGAGCGGCCCGGGACAGCGCCGCCGCACGCGCCACCCCCGCGACGCCGACGCCCGGTTCGGCGAGCACGTACGCACGCAACCGAGCCGCCTGCCCCCGCAACGCCTCAGCACTCCGCCCGGACACCAACACCGGCACCGGCAACACCGGATCCGGAACAGCTGTCGGCTCGACGACCGGCGCCTGCTCGATGATCACGTGCGCGTTGGTACCGCTCACCCCGAACGCCGACACCGCGGCGCAACGCACGTCGGTCTCCGGCCAGGGCCGTGATGCGGCGAGAAGTTCCAGCGGGCCGCCGGCCCAGTCGACGTGCGGGGTCGGGGTGTCGACGTGCAGGGTGCGGGGCAGCACCCCGTGGCGTATCGCCTCAACCACCTTGATCACCCCGGCGACACCCGCGGCGGCCTGCGTGTGCCCGATGTTCGACTTCACCGACCCCAGCCACAACGGCCGCTCGCGATCGGCGCCGTAGACGCCGTGCAGGGCCTGTGCCTCCACCGGGTCGCCCAGCGAGGTGCCGGTGCCGTGCGCCTCCACCGCGTCGATGTCCCCCGGGGACAGCGCCGCGTTGGTCAGCGCCTCGACGATGACCCGGCGCTGTGCCTGGCCGTTGGGCGCGGTGAGCCCGTTGGACGCCCCGTCCTGGTTGACGGCGGAGCCGCGGATGACGGCCAGGACCGGGTGGTCGTTGCGCTGTGCGTCGGACAGCCGCTCCAGCAGCAGCATGCCGACGCCCTCGGACCAGCCGGTGCCGTCGGCGTCGGCGGAGAACGCCTTGCACCGGCCGTCGCCGGCCAGGCCGCCGAGCCGGTCGAACTCCACGTAGGTGCCGGGGGTGGACATGATGGTCACCCCGCCGGCCAGGGCCAGGGTCGTCTCTCCCGAGCGCAGCGACTGCACCGCCAGATGCAGGGTGACCAGGGAGGAGGAGCAGGCGGTGTCCACGGTGACGGCGGGACCCTCGAATCCGAAGGTGTAGGCGACCCGGCCGGTGGCGATGCTGGCGGCGTTCCCGTTGCCGATGAAACCTTCCAGTTCCTCGGGGACGCTGTCCATCAGTGTCGCGTAGTCGTGGTACATCACGCCGGCGAAGACGCCGGTGCGGCTGCCGCGTGCGGTGAGCGGGTCGATCCCGGCGCGTTCGAACGCCTCCCAGGAGGTCTCCAGGAGGAGCCGCTGCTGCGGGTCCATCGCCAGCGCCTCGCGCGGCGAGATGCCGAAGAACCCGGGGTCGAAGTCACCGGCGTCGGCGACGAACCCGCCGAGCCCGACCGGCAGTCCGGCCAGGTCCCAGCCCCGGTCGGCGGGGAACCCGGAGATCCCGTCCCGGCCGGCGGCCAGCATCTCCCACAGCTGCTCGGGGGTGCCGACGCCACCGGGGTAGCGGCAGGCCATGCCGACGATCGCGATGGGCTCGCGCCGGGCCTGTTCGATCTCGGCGAGCCTGCGCTGCGCACTCTGCGCCTCGCTCAGCGCACGCCGGAGATAGTCCCGGAGCTTGTCCTCGTTAGCCACGCGGTTCCCTTCCTCACCCTTGGTCGGCGCCGAGGCCGTCGACGAGGCCGAACAGTTCGTCGTCGGAGGCCGACGACAGGTCGTGCTCCGGAGCGGCGCCGGACTGTTCCTCGCCGCCGTACTTGGCGAGCAGCGCGGTGAGCCGCATGCGCAGCCTCGCCTGGTCCACGGCGCCGGGATCGGCGCCGGCCAGTGCTTCTTCGAGCTGATCGAGCCCGGCGAGCGGCGAGCCGGTCTGTGCGCCGTCGGCCGCGGGCATGGAGGTGTGCAGGTGCGCGGCCAGTGCGACCGGGGTGGCGTACTCGAACACCACCGCGGCGGGCAGCCGGACGCCGGTGGTCTCGGACAGCCGGTTGCGCAGTTCCACGGCGGCCAGCGAGTCGACGCCGAGTTCGGCGAAGGTGCGGTGTTCGGCCACGGCGGCCGGTGAGTCGTAGGCCAGCACCCTGGCCGCTTCGGCGCGGACCAGGTCCAGGAGCGCCTTCTCCCGGTCGGGTCCGGACAACGCGGCCGGCGCGGCGGCGGGTGCGGAGCGAGCGCCTGCGGCCGTCGCGGCGATCCTGGTGGACGTTTCCCGGACCAGGCCGCGCAGGACCGCCGGGACCGGGCCGCCTGTCCGCAGGGCCGTGCGGTCCAGGCGCATCGGGGCGAGTACCGGTTCGTCGACGGCTCGCGCGAGGTCGAACAGTTCGAGCGCTTCGGCGGTGGTCAGCGGCCGCAGCCCGGCGCGGGCGATACGGGCCAGGTCGGCATCGGACAGTTCGCCGGTGATGCCGCTGCGCTGTTCCCACAGCCCCCAGGCGAGCGAGGTGGCCGGCAGCCCGGCGGTGCGCCTGGCCCGGGCCAGCGCGTCCAGTGCGGCGTTGGCCGCCGAGTAGGCGCTCTGCCCGGCCGCGCCGAGCACCCCGGCGGCGGAGGAGAACAGCACGAAGTCGGTCAGCTCACGGTCCCGGGTCAGCTCGTCCAGCCAGCGTGCGCCCAGCACCTTCGGCGCCAGCACCGCCCGCAGCCGCTCCTCGGTGAGGCCGGTGACCAGACCGTCGTCCACCACCCCGGCGGCATGCACCACCGCCGTCACCGGATGCTCGGCCAGCAACGCGGCCACCGCGTCCCGGTCGGCCACGTCACACGCCACCACCGCCACCTCCGCCCCCAGTTCGCGGAGTTCGGCGGCCAGTTCGGCCGCGCCCGGGGTGTCCGGGCCCCGGCGTCCGGTGAGCACCAGTTCGCGTACTCCGCGGTCGCCGGCCAGATGACGGGCGAGGGCCGCACCGAGCGCGCCCAGCCCCCCGGTGATCAGCACCGGGCCGCCCGGATCCCAGGTGGCGCCGTCCCGGTCGGTGATCCTGGACAGCGGGACATGGGACAGCCGTGGCACGAGCACCGCGCCGTCGCGCACCACCAGTTGCCCGCCGGGCACGTTCCACGCGGCAGCGGAAATCCCGGCGCCGTCGGTGGTCGCAGCGCCACCGGTAGCCGCAGCGCCGCCGCTGCCAGCGGTGGCCGCGCTGCCACCACTGCCGTCGGTGGCCGCGCTGCCGTCGGTGGCCGCGCTGCCGTCGGTCCCGTCGGCGTCTTCGAAGTCGGCCAGCAGGAACCGGTTCGGGTGCTCCTGCTGCACCGACCGCAGCAGCCCCCAGACCGCGGCGGCGGCCGGATCGGTGCGGGCGTTCCGGGTCCGCAGCGCCAGCCGGGTGCCGGCGAAACGGTCCTCGGCCAGCCAGGTGCGTACGGCGCCCAGCGCCCGGCCGGCCGCGGCCACCGGATCGGCCTCGGCCCCGGCCGCCAGCACCACCACCTCGGGGAGCTCCCCGTCGGGCAGTTCGGCCAGCTCGGCGCAGTCCAGCACGGTCGGCTCCGGGCCGCCCGGCAGGGCGGCGGGCACCAACTCCTCGGCGTACAGCGATTCATGGTGGCCGAGTTGTTCGGCAGAGATCGGCCGGACCGCGAGGGACTCGACGACCCCGACCGGGGTGCCCGTCGCGTCGGCCAGTTCGATCCGGGCCGCCTCGGCGGCGACCGGGGAGATCCGCACCCGCAGCGCGGACGCCCCGGTGCGGCGCAGCGCGATCCCGTTCCAGGCGAACGGCAGCAAGGTGCGGTCGCCCTCGTCCTCGTGCAGGTAGCGCAAAGCGTGCAGCGACGCGTCCAGCAGGGCCGGGTGCAGCCCGTAGCGCCCGGCGTCGGTCAGATCGGGCAGCTCGATGTCGGCGAGGATCTCGTCACCGCTCCGCCAGGCCGCGCGTAGGCCCTGGAACGCCGGCCCGTACTCCAGCCCGGTGGCGGCGAACTCGGCGTAGACCGAACCGACGTCCAGCGCGACGGCGTCCGGCGGCGGCCAGGGAGCCGGCGCGTCGACAGGCTCCGCCGACACCGGGCCGATTACGGCACGGGCGTAGCAGGTCCACGGGGCGCCGTCCTCGGCCGGGCGGGCGTGCACGGTCAGCGGCCGCTCTCCCGCCGCGTCCCGCGCACCGACCCTCATCTGCACCTCGACCGCACCGTCCTCGGGCAGCACCAGCGGTGCCTGGAGGGTGAGTTCGGCGACCTCGCCGGCGCCGGTCTCCGTGGCGGCGTGCAGGGCCAGTTCGGCGAACACGCTGCCGGGCACGACAGTCGCGCCGAGCACGGTGTGCTCCCCCAGCCAGGGCTGCGCACGGGTGGCCAGCCGCCCGGACAGCAGGAAGCCGTCCTCCTCGGCGAACTCCACGGCCGCGTCCAGCAGCGGATAACCGTTCCGGTGCGGCAGTTCAGCACTGTCCAGCCAGTAGCGGCGGTGCTGGAAGGCGTAGGTGGGCAGGTCGACCCGGGCCGCGGCCGGCAGATACGACGCCCAGTCGACGACGCCGCCGTGCACATGGAACCGCGCCAACCCCGCTGCCACCGAACGGACTTCGGGCTGATCGCGACGAAGCAGCGGTACGAACACCGCCGTCGCGTCCTCCGGCAGACAGTCCGGCCCCACAGCGGTCAGTGCGGCGTCCGGACCGACCTCCACGAACCTCGTCACACCCTGCTCGTGCAGGCGGACAACCGCATCGGCGAACCGGACCGTGTCGCGGACATTACG
>NZ_JBEYFE010000063.1:0-5426 GCF_040634235.1 Streptomyces sp. NPDC007157 | reverse complement strand
GGTCGCGGAGAAGTTCGGTGGTGACTCGGTGCCCGAGACCCGTCGCAACGTCCGCTCGTACCTCGAGAACCTGGCCATCCGGTGACCGGCGCACCGATGGTGGTGCTGGTCGGACCGATGGGCGTGGGCAAGTCCACGGTCGGGGAGCTGCTCGCCGGGCGGCTCGGCGTCGGCTACCGGGACACCGACGAGGACATCGTCGCCGCCGAGGGCCGCGCCATCGCCGACATCTTCGTGGCCGAGGGCGAGGCGGTCTTCAGGGAGATGGAGAAGCGGGCGGTCCAGGTGGCGCTGTCCGAGCACGAGGGTGTCCTCGCGCTCGGCGGCGGCGCGGTCCTCGACGCGGACACGCGGGCGCTGCTCGCCGGCCGGCGGGTGGTCTACCTCTCCATGGACGTCGAGGAGGCGGTCAAGCGCACCGGCCTGAACGTGGCCCGGCCACTGCTCGCCATCAACCCCCGCAAGCAGTGGCGGGAGCTGATGGAGGCACGCCGGCATCTGTACGAGGAGGTCGCCTCGGCCGTCGTCGCGACCGACGGGCGTACGCCCGAAGAGGTCACCCAAGCAGCGCTGGACGCACTGGAGTTGAAGGAAGCATGAGCGAGGCAGTCACCCGGATCCAGGTCGGCGGCACGGCGGGCACCGAGCCGTACGAGGTCCTGGTGGGCCGTCAACTGCTCGGCGAGCTGGGCGGGTTGATCGGTGACAGGGTCAAGCGGGTCGCGGTGATCCATCCCGAGGCGCTCGCCGAGACCGGTGACGCGCTCCGCGCCGACCTGGCCGGGCAGGGCTACGAGGCCGTCGCCATCCAGGTGCCCAACGCGGAGGAGGCCAAGACCGCCGAGGTCGCCGCCTACTGCTGGAAGGCGCTCGGCCAGTCCGGGTTCACCCGCTCCGACGTCGTCGTCGGCGTGGGCGGCGGATCGACGACGGACCTGGCCGGTTTCGTGGCCGCCACCTGGCTGCGCGGGGTCCGCTGGATCGCCGTCCCGACCACGGTCCTCGCCATGGTCGACGCGGCGGTCGGCGGCAAGACCGGCATCAACACCGCCGAGGGCAAGAACCTGGTCGGCGCCTTCCACCCGCCGGCGGGTGTGCTGTGCGACCTGGCCGCGCTGGACTCCCTCCCGGTCAACGACTACGTGTCCGGGCTCGCCGAGGTCATCAAGGCCGGTTTCATCGCCGACCCGGCGATCCTGGAGCTCATCGAGTCCGACCCCGAGGCCGCGCGCACCCCGGCCGGCCCGCACACGGCCGAGCTGATCGAGCGCTCCATCCGGGTCAAGGCCGAGGTCGTCTCCTCCGACCTCAGGGAGTCGGGCCTGCGGGAGATCCTCAACTACGGCCACACGCTCGGCCATGCCATCGAGAAGAACGAGCGCTACAAGTGGCGGCACGGTGCCGCGGTCGCCGTCGGCATGCACTTCGCCGCCGAACTCGGCCGGCTGGCCGGACGCCTGGACGACGCGACAGCCGACCGCCACCGGGCGATCCTCGAATCGGTGGGCCTGCCGCTGCACTACCGCTACGACCAGTGGCCCAAGCTGGTCGAGACGATGAAGGTCGACAAGAAGTCCCGCGGCGACCTGCTGCGCTTCATCGTCCTCGACGGCCTCGCCAAGCCCACCGTCCTGGAGGGTCCGGACCCGGCCGTGCTGCTGGCCGCCTACGGCGAGGTCGGGCAGTAAGTCCGCAGCTGTTCCTTCCGCCCGATTCGCCTCGTGGCTCGGGCACTTCGTACCGCCCCCGGCCGTTTCACCAAACGACGACCGGGGGCGGTACCGTTCGGTAACGAGCGCAGCCGCACATGACGAGACGGAGTGGCACCGGATGCAGCACGCAGTGGGATCTCCGCTGCCGCCGCCCCATCAGCCGGGGCAGGGACCGACCGGCTGGCCGCCGGCCGCACACCACCCGGGAGCGCCGCAGGGCCCCGCGCCCGTGCCGCCGCCACCGGCCGCGCCCCCACAGCCCTCGGTTCCGCCGCCACCCCTGCCCTCGGCCCCGCCGCCCCCCGACACCACGGGCCATGTCCCGCTGCCGCCGGGCGCCCCGGTGGGCATCCCCACCGCGCCCCCGGCCGCGACCACCGCGCCCGACCCGACCACCACCACCCTGGCCGTCCTGCTCATCGGCCCGGCGGGCGCGGGCAAGACCAGCGTGGCCAAGTACTGGGCCGACCACCGCAGGGTCCCCACGGCCCACATCAGCCTCGACGACGTCCGCGAATGGGTGCGCTCCGGTTTCGCCGACCCTCAGTCCGGCTGGAACGACAACTCCGAGGCCCAGTACCGCCTGGCCCGCCGCACCTGCGGCTTCGCCGCGCGCAACTTCCTGGCCAACGGCATCTCGTGCATCCTCGACGACGCGGTCTTCCCGGACCGCCCGGTCGTCGGTCTCGGCGGCTGGAAGCGCCACGTCGGCCCCGGCCTCCTCCCGGTCGTCCTCCTCCCCGGCCTCGACATCGTCCTGGAGCGCAACGCCGAACGCACGGGCAACCGCCGCCTCACCGACGAGGAGGTGGCCCGCATCCACGGCCGCATGGCGGGCTGGTACGGCTCGGGCCTCCCGATCATCGACAACTCCCAGTTGGACGTACCGAGCACGGCCCGTGTACTGGACGAGGTCCTGGCACGGGCGATAGCGAGCCCCCCGAGCTGGTAGCCGGAGCGCCGCATCGATCTGCGGCTCCGCCGGGTGGACGCGAACGCCCACCGGTCCGCAGCCGAAGGACGACCGGTCACTTGAGGGGCCCGGGGCGCCGCATCGATCTACGGCTCCACCGGATGGACGCGAACACCCCACCGGTCCGCAGCCGAAGGACCACCGGTCACTAAAGGGGCGCGGGGAACTGCGCAAAAAAAGTCCCACGGACCCGCACCCCACAACGGCGCCCCGGCACCCCACTCGGCCCTCCTCAACCGGCACAAACCGCCCGCGACTCCTACGCTCGACTCATGTCAGACGTGTACGCGACCCGCCGAACCAGGCTGAGGGAACGATGCAACGCGGCCGGCTGCCAGTCCGCCCTCGTCTCGCGCCCGGCCAACGTGAGATACCTCGCCGGCGCCGCCCCCGCCGGCTCCGTCCTGCTGCTCGGCCGACGCGAGGACCTCCTCGTCAGTCCCGGCCCGCAGGACGACCGCCCCACCGAGGCCCGCCCCGACGACGCCCTTCGGCAGCACCTCCTCGAAGGACCCGGCGGTGACCCCGCCGTGGCCGCCGCCGACCTCGCCGCCGCCCAGGACGCCGACGCCCTCGCCGTCGAGGAGCACCACCTCACGGTGACCCGGCACCGCGCCCTCTCCTCGGTCGCCCCGCGCCTGCGCCTCACCGACCTCGGCAGCGCCGTCGAGCAGCTCCGGGTCGTGAAGGACGAGGAGGAGATCTCGTACCTCCGGATCGGCGCCGAGATCGCCGACCAGGCCCTCGGCGAGCTGCTGGAGTCGATCCTCGTCGGCCGCACCGAACGGCACCTCGCGCTGGAGCTGGAGCGCCGCCTGGTCGACCACGGCGCCGACGGCCCGGCCTTCCCCACCTCCGTGGCGACCGGACCCAACTCGGGCCGCCGCGGTCACCGCCCCACCGACCGGCGGGTCGAGGAGGGCGACTTCCTCTCCGTCTGCCTCGGTGCCACCTACCACGGCTACCGCTGCGAGATCGGCCGGACCTTCGTCATCGGCACCTCTCCCGCCGACTGGCAGATCGAGCTCTACGACCTCGTCTTCGCCGCTCAGCGGGCCGGCCGGGAGGGCCTCGTACCGGGAGCCGCCTACCGCGACGTGGACCGCGCCGCACGCCAGGTGCTGGACTCCGCGGGCTACGCCGAGGGGCTGCAGCCCCTCACGGGACACGGCGTCGGACTCGAAATCGACGAGGACCCGCAGCTCGCCCCGTCGTCCATGGGTAAACTGGACGCTTGCGTGCCGGTCACCGTCGAACCGGGGGTCCACCTCCCGGGCCGGGGCGGTGTCCGGATCGATGACACGCTCGTCGTACGCCCTGAGGCGGACGGCGGACCCGAGCTACTCACCATCACGACCAAGGAGCTGCTCGCGCTGTAGCGCGTGACCCGGGGTCGTACGTCAGTCCAGGAGATTCCGCAACCGTGGCTTCCACGAACGACCTCAAGAACGGCCTGGTGCTCAAGCTCGAAGGCGGCCAGCTCTGGTCCGTCGTCGAGTTCCAGCACGTCAAGCCCGGCAAGGGCCCGGCCTTCGTGCGCACCAAGCTGAAGAACGTGCTGTCCGGCAAGGTGGTCGACAAGACCTTCAACGCCGGCGTCAAGGTCGAGACGGCCAACGTCGACAAGCGCGACATGCAGTTCTCGTACATGGACGGCGACTACTTCGTCTTCATGGACATGGACACGTACGACCAGCTGCACATCGACCGCAAGACCGTCGGTGACGTCGCGAACTTCCTGATCGAGGGCTTCGAGGCCATGGTCGCGCAGAACGAGGGCCAGGTGCTCTACGTCGAGCTGCCGGCCGCCGTCGAGCTGACCATCGCCGAGACCGAGCCGGGCGTCCAGGGCGACCGCTCCACCGGCGGCACCAAGCCCGCCAAGCTGGAGACCGGCTACGAGATCCAGGTCCCGCTCTTCATCACCTCCGGTGAGAAGATCAAGGTCGACACCCGCACCGGCGACTACCTCGGCCGGGTGAACAGCTAACCGTGGCTGCCCGCAACACGGCCCGCAAGCGCGCCTTCCAGATCCTCTTCGAGGGCGACCAGCGCGGGGCCGACGTCCTGACCGTTCTCGCGGACTGGATCAGGCTCTCCCGGGACGACACCCGGCAGCCGCCGGTGAGCGAATACACGATGCAGCTGGTCGAGGGCTACGCCGAGCACGAGCGGCGGATCGACGAGCTGATCGCCCAGTACGCGGTCGGCTGGACGCTCGACCGTATGCCGGTCGTCGACCGCAACATCCTGCGCCTCGGGGCGTACGAGCTGATCTGGGTCGACGAGACGCCGGACGCGGTCGTCCTCGACGAGATGGTGCAGCTGGCGAAGGAGTTCTCGACGGACGAGTCGCCGTCGTTCGTGAACGGACTGCTGGGGCGGCTGAAGGAGCTGAAGCCGTCGCTGCGCCGGGAGGCGTGAGCCGACAGACGCCGGAGGGCCCGCAGCGTGCCTCGCTGCGGGCCCTCCGGCGTCTGTGTGCCCAATGGGGCGGGTGGTGTGCCGCCAGGGCTGCTGCGGGGCGTGTGGGGGCTTGTCGCGCCGTTCCCCGCGCCCCCTGGGGCGCGTGCGCGCCCCAGGGGGCGGGGCGCGTGCGCTCCCCAGCTCACCAGGTGAGGGGCGACGGCGAAAGAAACCGCCGGGGGGGGGGCGGGGCACCGCGGGTGGGCCGCGCCCCCCGGCCGGGGGTTGATGTAGGGGTTGGGGGGGGGGGGGTTGGGAGGGTTGGTGGGGCCGGC
>NZ_JBEYFE010000062.1:0-10951 GCF_040634235.1 Streptomyces sp. NPDC007157 | reverse complement strand
ATCGAGCTCTTCACCGCCCTGCTGCTCTCCCTGCCCGGCTCACCGATCCTCTACTACGGCGACGAGATCGGCATGGGCGACAACATCTGGCTCGGCGACCGGGACGCCGTCCGCACTCCCATGCAGTGGACCCCCGACCGCAACGCCGGCTTCTCCTCCTGCGACCCGGGACGGCTCTACCTGCCGACCATCATGGACCCGGTCTACGGCTACCAGGTCACCAACGTCGAGGCCTCGATGTCCTCGCCGTCCTCGCTGCTGCACTGGACGCGCCGGATGATCGAGATCCGTAAGCAGAATCCTGCCTTCGGACTGGGGTCCTATACCGAGCTCCAGTCGTCGAACCCGGCGGTGATCGCGTTCCTGCGGGAGTACGAGGACGATCTGGTCCTCTGCGTCCACAACTTCTCCCGGTTCGCCCAACCCACCGAGCTGGACCTGCGGCGCTTCAACGGCCGGCATCCGGTGGAGCTGTTCGGCGGGGTGCGGTTCCCGGCCGTCGGCGAACTGCCGTACCTGCTGACCCTGGCGGGGCACGGCTTCTACTGGTTCCGGCTGCGCGCCGACGGGTAACCGGAACCCGGCATAGTCCACCCCGGGCGGCGGCGGTTTCCTCCGGCCCGCCCGGGGCACGCATCACTAACGCCCCCGACGACCGGGGAAAGGACGTACCCGCCATGGCGGAAACGGTCACCCCCTCCACGCCCCCTCTCCTCGCCTCGCTCGATCCCCTCCTGCGCGAATGGCTGCCCCGGCAGCGCTGGTTCGCGGGCAAGGGCAGTCCGGTCACCGGCTTCGCCACGGTGGCCGAGACCGAACTCCTGCCGTCGGACAGCAGGCTGGGCCTGCACCATCTGCTGGTCCGCGCCGAACAGCCGCCCGCCCCCGCCGAGGCCGGCGACTGCTACCAGCTGCTCATAGGCACGCGCGAGGCGCTGCCGCCGCGGCTGGCGCCCGCGCTGATCGGCCACCTCACCGACGGCCCGCTGGCCGGACGCACGGTCTACGACGCCCTGTACGATCCCCGGCCCGCCGAGCTGCTCCTGGAGGCCCTGCGCACCCGGGCCCGCATCGGCGGACTGTTCTTCGAACGCGATCCCGGCACTGAGATACGCGACGGGCTGGTGGCCCGGCTCCTGACCGCCGAGCAGTCCAACTCCTCGGTCGTCTACGGAGATACGTTCATCCTGAAGCTCCTGCGGCGCGTCGTACCCGGCGTCAACCCCGATCTGGAGATACCCCTGGCGCTGGCCCGCGAGGGCTGCGCCCGGGTGCCCGCCCCGACGGCCTGGCTGCGGGCGGAGCTGTCCGACGAGCCAGGCGCGTCGTACGTCCTGGCCGTCCTCCAGCCCTTCGTACGCGGCGCGACCGACGGCTGGGAGCTGGCCCTGCGCGAGCTGGCCAAGGGCGAGGACTTCGCGGCGGACGCGCGGGCGCTCGGGCGGGCCACCGCCGAGGTGCACACCGCGCTGGCCCGGGCGCTGCCGACCGTCACCCTCGGGCACAGCCAGCTGGAGTCGATGGTCGCCGGCATGACCGAGCGGCTGGCGGCGGCCGTCCAGGCGGTGCCGGTGCTGCGACCGTACGAGGACGGGCTGCGCTCGGCCTACGAGGCGCTGGCCGGCCTGGCCGCCGAGGGCCGCACCTGGACCGCCCAGCGGATCCACGGCGACCTGCACCTGGGGCAGTGCCTGCGCTCGCCGTCCGGGGAGTGGTCCCTGATCGACTTCGAGGGCGAGCCGGCCCGCCCGCTGGCCGAGCGCCGGATGCCGCAGCCGCCGGTGCGGGACATCGCCGGCATGCTGCGCTCCTTCGACTACGCGGCCCACTCGGTGACCCCGCCGGCCCGCGCCTGGGCGCGGCTGTGCCGGGCGGCCTACTGCTCCGGATACGCCGAGATCACCGGCGTCGACCCCCGCACCGACCCGGTGCTGCTGCGGGCCTACGAGACCGACAAGGCCGTCTACGAGGTCGTCTACGAGGCCCGGCACCGCCCGGACTGGCTTCCCGTGCCCCTGTCGGCCGTCCACCGCCTCGCCACCTCCGACTCGACCTGATCCCCGGGAGACCCGTCCGTGACCTCCAAGAAGTCCGTATCCGTAGCCGCCGACGACCGCGATCGGCTGCTGCTCGGCACGCACCACGACCCGCACTCCGTCCTGGGCGCCCATCCGGTGCCGGGCGGCGGGGTCGCCGTGCGGGTGTTCCGCCCGTACGCCCGCGCGGTGACGGTGGTCGCCGGCCGGGATCTGCGGACCGGCCTGCACGACGACGGCGACGGCTTCTTCTCCGTCCTGCTCCCCCTCTCCGACGTGCCGGTCTACCGGCTGCTGGTGGAGTACGAGGGGACGGTCCAGGAGTCCGAGGACGCGTACCGCTTCCTGCCCACCCTGGGCGAGCTGGACCTGCATCTGCTCGGCGAGGGCCGGCACGAGCGGCTGTGGGAGGTGCTCGGCGCGCACCCGATGACCCAACAGGGCGTCTCCGGCACCCGGTTCTCGGTGTGGGCGCCGAACGCGCAGGGCGTCCGGCTGGCCGGCGGTTTCAACTTCTGGGACGGCACCGGGTACCCGATGCGCTCGCTCGGCTCCTCCGGGATCTGGGAGCTGTTCGTGCCGGGCATCGGCGCGGGCGAGCTGTACAAGTTCGACATCACCCGCCCGGACGGCTCGCACACCCTGCGCGCCGACCCGCTGGCCCGGCGTACCGAGGTGCCGCCCAGCACGTCGTCCATCGTCCACGCGTCCCGGCACGAGTGGACCGACGACGAGTGGATGACGCACCGGGCCGACACCCCCGTGCACGAGGCCCCCTTCTCGGTCTACGAGGTGCACCTGCCGTCCTGGCGCCCCGGCCTGACCTACCGCGAACTGGCGGAGCAACTGCCGCGCTACGTCAGCGACCTGGGCTTCACGCACGTCGAGCTGATGCCGGTCGCCGAGCACCCCTTCGGCGGCTCCTGGGGCTACCAGGTCACCGGCTTCTACGCCCCCACGGCCCGCCTCGGCACCCCCGACGACTTCAAGTACCTGGTGGACGCCCTGCACCGGGCCGGCATCGGGGTGCTGATGGACTGGGTGCCGGCGCACTTCCCGCGGGACGCCTGGGCGCTGGCGGAGTTCGACGGACGGCCGCTGTACGAGCACTCGGACCCGCTGCGGGCTGCCCACCCGGACTGGGGCACCCTGGAGTTCGACTTCGGGCGCCGGGAGGTGCGCAACTTCCTGGTCGCCAACGCGGTGTACTGGTGCGAGGAGTTCCACATAGACGGGCTGCGGGTGGACGCGGTCGCCTCGATGCTCTACCTGGACTACTCGCGCGAGCCGGGCCAGTGGACGCCGAACGAGCACGGCGGCCGGGAGAACCTGGACGCGGTGGCGTTCCTCCAGGAGATGAACGCGACGGTCTACCGGCGGGTGCCGGGCGTGGTGACGATCGCCGAGGAGTCGACGGCCTGGGAGGGCGTGACCCGCCCCACCGACAGCGGGGGTCTCGGGTTCGGACTGAAGTGGAACATGGGCTGGATGCACGACTCGCTGGAGTACATGTCCCACGAGCCGGTCCACCGCAAGTACCACCACCACGAGATGACCTTCTCGATGGTGTACGCGTACAGCGAGAACTACGTGCTGCCCATCTCCCACGACGAGGTCGTGCACGGCAAACGCTCGCTGGTCTCCAAGATGCCCGGCGACTGGTGGCAGCAGCGCGCCAACCTCCGCGCCTACCTGGCCTTCATGTGGGCCCACCCCGGAAAGCAGCTCCTCTTCATGGGCCAGGAGTTCGCCCAGGGCGCGGAGTGGTCCGAGGCGCACGGCCCGGACTGGTGGCTGCTGGACCCGGCCTACGGCGCCGAGGCCGACCACCGGGGCGTCCGCGACCTGGTCCGCGACCTCAACACCGGCTACCGCGCCACCCCGGCCCTCTGGCAGCGGGACACCTCGGTCGCCGGCTTCCAGTGGATCGCGGGCGACGCGGCCGAGGACAACGTCTTCGCGTTCCTGAGGTACGACGCCGAGGGCACCCCGCTGCTCGCGGTCTCCCACCTCGCCCCGGTGGTCCGCGCCGACTACCGCCTGGGCGTCCCGGACGAGATCCCCGCCTGGCACGAGATGGTCAACACGGACGCGGCCGGGTACGGCGGCAGCGGCATCACCAACCCCGACCCGGTGAAGCCGGAGCACCACCCGTCCCACGGCCGCCCCACGAGCATCCGCCTGACCCTGCCCCCGCTGGCTACGGTGTGGCTGCGGCCTGCCTGAGCCCGTCCGGCAGCGGGCCGGTGTGCAGTACGCCCAGTCGCTGGGTCGCCCGGGTCAGCGCCACGTACAGGTCGCTGGTGCCGTAGCGGCCCGGTTCGACCACCAGGACCGAGTCGAACTCCAGGCCCTTGGCCTGGCGCGGGTCCAGGAGTACGACCGCCCGGGTCAGGTCGGGCTCGGTGCCGGACGTCACGCCGACCAGGCGGGTGGCCAGGGCGCGGTGCAGGTCGCGTGGGGCGATCACCGCCAGGCGGCCTTCGGCGGGGGTGAGTTCGGCCACCGCCTTCTCCACGGCGCCGGGGAGGTCGTCGTGGGCCTGCCGGATCCACGGGCTCACGCCCGTGGAGCGGACCGAGCTCGGGGGCTCGAAGTCCGGGTTCTCGGCGCGGACCACGGCCGCGGCGAGGTCCATGATCTCGGACGGGGTGCGGTAGTTGACGCCGAGACGGGTGTGGTCCCAGCGGTCCTCGACATACGGTTCGAGGATCTTGGACCAGGAGCCCACGCCCGCCGCCTCCGCGGTCTGGGCGGGGTCGCCGACCAGGGTCATGGAGCGGGTCGGGCTGCGCCGCATCAGCAGCCGCCAGGCCATCGGCGACAGCTCCTGCGCCTCGTCGACGATGATGTGCCCGAAGGCCCAGGTGCGGTCGGCCGCAGCGCGTTCGGCCGCGCTGCGGAAGTCCTCCTCCTCGTGGCGTTCGGCGAAGCGTTCGGCGTCGATGATGTCGTGCGCGGACAGGACCTCCGAGGCCTCGGGATCGCTGTCCTCCTTGTCGTCGAACTCGTAGGTCCGGGAGGCGTAGGAGACGTCGAGGACGCCCTGTGCGTAGGCGATCTGGGTCTCGCGCTCGCGTTCGGCGCGGGCCCGCGCGACCCGCTCGTCGACACCCAGCAGTTCGGCCGCCTCGTCGAGCAGGGGGACGTCGGAGACCGTCCAGGACCGGGTGACCGGGCGGCGGATCGCGGCCGCGTCCTCGGCGCCGACATAGCCCTCGGGCCCGGCGAGGAAGTCGGCGACCAGGCGCTGCGGGGTCAGCCGCGGCCACAGCCGGTCGACGGCGGACCAGACCTCGGGGTTCTCGGCGAGTTCGTCGCGGATCTGGGTGATGTCGGCGGCGTCCAGCAGGCTGCTGCCGTCGAAGGGGTCGGTGCCGACCCGCTCGGCGTACAGCTCGGTGAGGGTGTTGAGGATGTGGCCCTCGAAGTACTCACGGGCCACGTTGTGCGGGAGATCGGCGGCGCGGGTGCGCTCGCGGGCCATGTTCACCAGGCCGTCGTCGAGCATCAGCACCTCGCGGTCGTGCTCGACGGTGATGACCGGGTCGGGCAGCGCCTGCCGGTCGCGTACGACGGCGGCGAGCACGTCGGCCATGTCCGCGCGGCCCTTCACCGCGGCCGCCTCGGGGGTGTCGGCCGCCGTGGCCTTCACCCCGGGGTACAGCTCGCCGACGGTCGCCAGCAGCACGCCGGTCTCGCCGAGCGAGGGCAGCACCTCGCCGATGTAGCCGAGGAAGGCGGGGTTGGGGCCGACGATGAGCACGGCCCGCTTGGCGAGCAGTTCGCGGTGTTCGTAGAGGAGATAGGCGGCCCGGTGCAGGGCGACCGCGGTCTTGCCGGTGCCCGGTCCGCCCTCGACGACCAGGATCCCGCGGTGCGGTGCCCGGATGATCTCGTCCTGCTCGGCCTGGATGGTCTGCACGATGTCGCTCATCCGGCCGGTGCGGGCCGAGTTGAGGGCGGCGAGCAGCACCGCGTCGCCGGACGGGTCCTCGTGGCCGGTGCGCTCCTCGTCGCCGAGGTCGAGGATCTCGTCGTGCAGGGAGGCGACCTTGCGGCCGTCGGTGGCGATGTGCCGGCGGCGGCGCAGGCCCATCGGGGTGTGACCGGTGGCCAGGTAGAAGGGGCGGGCGACCGCGGCGCGCCAGTCGATGAGGACCGGGGTGCGCTCGGCGTCGTCGCGGCGCAGTCCGATCCGGCCGATGTGGTGCTTGGTGCCGGAGGTCAGGTCGATCCGGCCGAAGCAGAGCGAGCCGTCCACGGCGTTCAGCGCGGCGAGCAGCCCGGACCGCTCGGCGACCAGGATGTCCCGCTCCAGTCGGGCCTGCATCGGCTTGTCGCCGAGGGAGAGGGCGTCCGCGACCAAGTCCTCGGTGTCGCCGCGCAGCGCGTCCACCCGTGCGTACAGTCCGTCGATGAATTCCTGCTCGTGCCGCAATTCATCGTCCGGAAATTCGGTGTTTGACAATTCCGCTCCCGCCCGGATATACTGTGCCCACTGAACTTGTTCGTGATCGGATCGATTTCACCATCGACCTGAAGTCACGAACTCTTGAATATACGCAAAGAAATCCCCCGAGCGCAATTGCTCGGGGGATTCTTCGTATAACCGGTCGGTTCAGAGCAGCACGTCGGACAGCTCCTCCAGGAGCCGCCGCTTGGGCCGGGCGCCCACCATCGACTTCACCGGCTCGCCGTCCCGGAACACCATGAACGTCGGCATCGACAGCACTTTGTAGGCGTTCGTCGTCTCCGGATTGTGGTCCACGTCCAGCTGGACCACCTTCAGCCGCTCGCCCTCCTCCGCCGCGAGGGCCGTGAGGACCGGCGCCATCTGCCGGCACGGCGGGCACCAGTCGGCGGTGAACTCCACCAGCACCGGCCCGTCCGCCCCGATCACCTCCGCCGCGAAGTCCGCGTCCGTCACCTCGGCCACACCCGCCGCCTTGGTCATCCGACATCCCCTCCCAGCTCGCACACCGGTTCCGGACCACCCGGAACCCGCGCCCCGGCGGCCAGCTCGTCCCTGGCCCGCTCGGCCCGCTCCAGCTGGGCCCCGACCTCGGTCCGCACGGCCTGCAACTCGCCGATGAGCGAGTCCAGCTCCGCCAGCTTGCGCCGGTAGACCGCGAGCGACGCCGGACAGGTGTCGCCCTCCGGGTGCCCGGCCCGCAGGCACTCCACGAACGGCCGGGTCTCCTCCAGCTCGAACCCGAAGTCCTGGAGCGTCCGGATCTGCGTGAGCAGCTTCAGATCGCTCTCGTCGTAGGTCCGGTGGCCGTTGTCGGCACGCCGCGCGGGCAGCAGCCCGCGCGCCTCGTAGTACCGCAGGGTGCGCGTGGTGGTACCGGCCCGTGCGGCCAGCTCGCCGATTCGCATGTCCACGACGGTATGCCTTGACGCCGACGTCAAGGCAAGCTCGGCTGCACCCCCGCGGACTCCTCGACCTCCAGCAGGGAGGCGCTGTGCCGCTCCTCGTCGAAGGCCCGGCGCCCGCCGCGCAGCCCGAACAGCCGCTTGGCGAGGGCGATGTAGAGCACCGCGAGAATGTTCAGCACCAGGGTGGCGATCTTCAGATAGCTGACCTTCTCGGTGAGTTCGTAGATCTCCAGCGGCAGGAAGGCGGCCGTGGCGACCACCGTCAGGTACTCCGCCCAGCGCTTGGCGTACCAGAGCCCGACCGCCTCGACGAGTTCGATCAGCGCGTACGCCAGCAGCAGCACGGCCACCAGCAGCAGCGTGGAGTGCTTGTAGCCGAAGGCCTTCTGTATGGAGCCGACGACCGGCGAGTGGTCGAGGTCGTAGTGGAAGTGCTTGAAGACCGGCCGGAAGGTGTCCAGGTACTCGTTGAAGAGGCGGCGCACCGCGTCCTGGCTGTTGCTGAACTTCCACACCGCGACCGCGACCAGCACGATGAACACCCCGCGCACGGCCCGCTCGATCGCCAGGAAGCGCAGGATGAACAGGTCCCGCAGCACCTTCCCGCGCGGCACCAGCGGGGCGTCCGCCGCCGGACCCGAGCCGTGCGGCTCGCCGAGCGCGAAGTCACCGCAGCGCAGACAGCGCCAGGCCTCCCCGACCGCGGTCTGGGCGTGCAGCCGCATCCGCAGCCGCGGGTCGTCGGGGGCATAGGTCACATGCCCCTTGCGCGCGCAGTGCCGACGGTCCCAGTCGATCTTCATCCCCCGTGCCTCCATGCCAGGAATGCCAACGTGCCGTTCCGGTTGGCCCGGAGCGGCACGTTAGTGGATACGGCTGACAAGTGCCGGTCAGGGGTCAGCGCGCCCCGTTGTCCGCCAGCTCCCGCTGCTCGGCCGGAGCCTCCGATTCCGCCGTCTTGCGCCCCGGCAGGAGTACCGCCACCAGCACGGTTCCGATGCCCAGGAGCACCGCGCCGACCAGGCTGGTGTGGGCCACCGCGTCGGCGAAGGAGGAGCCGACGGCGTCCGCCATCTGCCGTGCGCCTTCGGTCAGTTGCTGCGCCTGTGCCTTCAACTGGGCGGCCTGCTGCGGGTCGGTGGCCTGCGCGGCCTTGGCCGCCGTCTGCCTGGCCTGCTCGCCGATGCCCTGGGCGACCGCGTAACCGGCGCCGACCGAGTCCTGGGCGGTGGCGAGGGCGCTCGCGGGCAGCCCGCTGCCGCTGGTGGCGTCGGTGAGGTGGCTGCCGTACGAGGTGGCCAGCAGCGAGCCGAGGATGGCGATGCCGAGGGAGCCGCCGAGCTCCAGCGAGGTGTCGTTGACGGCGCCGCCGACGCCCAGTTCGGACTCCGGGAAGGCCCCCATGATCGCGTCCGTGCAGGGTGAGAGCGCGAGGCCGATGGCCAGCCCGAGGACGATCAGGGGCGCCACGAAGTCCCCGTACCCCGAGGCGGCGTCCACCCGGGTGAGCAGGGCGAGTGCGGTGGTGCCGCCGACCATCCCCGCCGTGACCGTCCACTTCATGCCGACGCGCGGGGTGAGCCAGCCGGTCAGGGCCGAGCCGGCGAAGACCGCACCGGCCAGCGGGAGCATGCGGACGCCGGTGCCGAGGGCGTCGTAGCCGAGGACGAACTGAAGGTGCTGCGTGAGGTAGTAGAAGGCGCCGAAGACGGCCAGGAAGAACAGGGCGACGGCGAGGTTGGAGCCGGCGAAGCGGCGGTGGGCGAAGCGGCGGACGTCCAGGACCGGGTGCGGGTGACGCAGCTCCCACAGGACGAAGGCGACGAGGCCGGCGCCCGCGACCACGGCCGCGGTGACCGCCTTGACGCCCCAGCCGAAGTGCGGCCCCTCGATGATCATGTAGACCAGCGAGCCGATCCAGAGCACCGAGAGCAGCCCGCCGACGTAGTCGATGCGGTCGTGGTGTGGGGGCACCCCCGGTCGAAGACCGGGGGACTTGCTCGGCGGTACGAGGACGAGGGCGCCGACGATCGCGACGGCCGCGATCGGCACGTTGATGAGGAAGGTCGAGGACCAGCCGTGGTCGCGCAGCAGGGCGCCGGCGACCACCGGTCCGGCGGCGATGGCGAGCCCGGCGGTGGCCGTCCACAGGGTGATGGCCTTGGCCCGCTCGTGGCGCGGGAAGGTGGCGGCGAGCAGCGAGAGGGTGGCCGGCATGATCAGCGCGGCGCCGGTGCCCATCACGGCACGGGCCGCGATCACGGTCGCGGCGCTGTCGGCGAGGTACCCGAAGACGGCCCCGCCCCCGAACACGACCAGGCCCAGGATCAGCGCGCCGCGACGGCTGTACTTGTCGCCGATCGCGCCGAGCAGCAGCATCAGGGCGGCGTACGGCACGGTGTAGCCGTCGATGACCCACTGCAGGTCGGCACCGCTGAGCCCGAGGTCGGTGGTCATGTCGGGCGCGGCCACCGTGAGGGCGGTGTTGGCCATCACGATGATCAGCAGGCTCAGGCAGAGCACCAGCAGCGCCCACCAGCGGCGCGGATACGGCCGCGCCGTCGTCTCGACCGGTTCCTTCATGACGAGTCGCATGACAGGGATCGCCTTCCTCACGCGTGTGGTGCCGTCCGATGCGCACGGCCGAGCTTGCACAGTGGAGTGCAATTGCACAACCATGTGCAATATAAGGGACCTGCACAGCACTGTGCAAATGGAGGAGGTGAAGCACTTGCGGAGAGACGGCGAGCCCCGCCGCGGGGCAGGCACAATGGCAGTCATGACCACGGGTAACCCCTCCCGCGCCGACGTGAACCGGCGCCGCATCCTCGACGTCGCCCTCGCCGAGCTGCTGCGCGACCCCGACGCCTCGATGGACCAGATCGCCCGCGCGGCAGGGGTCGTACGACGGACCGTGTACGGCCATTTCCCGAGCCGGGAGGCGCTGATCGGCACGCTGGTCGACGGCGCGGTGGAGGCGCTGGCCGCCGCCGACGCGGGGGCCCGCCGGGAGACGGCGAACCCGGCGGAAGCGGTGGCCCGCTCGGTGCTCGCGATCTGGGAGATCGCCGACCGCTACCGGCTGCTGGTCGGCCTCGCCCAGCGCACGGTCACCATGCGGGGCATCCGCGACCGTCTCACCCCCCTGCGCGAGAAGAAGGTGGAGCTGCTGCAACGCGGCCTCGACGAGGGCGACTTCAGCTCACCGCTGCCGGCGCCGGCCCTGGCGTACGTCCACGAGCAGCTGCTGTTCGCGGTGATGGAGGCGGTCAACGACGGCCTCCTCGACGCGAAGGAGGCGGGCCGCTCCGCCGCGGTCAGCGCACTGACAGCGGCGGGCGTGCCCGCCTCCAGGGCCACGGAACTGGTGGCCGAGTTGCGCGACTAGCCCGGGTACGGCTCCGGACGGCTGAGCGGGGGGGGAGTTGCCAGCCGCCCGGAGGCTTTGGCCGGACGCCCGGCCCCGGTTCAGGCGGGGGCGGGGGGCCGACGGGTTATGTGGGCCCCCGAGGGGCGCGGGCCGGTGAGGTTTT
>NZ_JBEYFE010000061.1:0-11364 GCF_040634235.1 Streptomyces sp. NPDC007157 | reverse complement strand
GCGCGGGGGGGGGGGGGGGGGGGGGGCGGGGGGGGCGCGGCCGGGGGGGCGGGGGGGGGGGCCCGGCCCCCCCCCCCCCCCCGGGGGGGGGCGGGGGGGGGGGGGGGGGGGGGCCCCCCCCCCCACCCCCCTTGTGGTTCGTCCGCGGGTCCGGTGGGACTTGTCGTGCGGGCGCGGCGGTAGCCGCACATTGATCCCGCCCGGCGGTAGCCGCACATTGAGACAGCCCCGCGCCCCTGCCGGGGCGCGTCGTTGGCCCTCGTCCGCCACTGCGGCCAGGAGGGCCCGAGCGCCGACGCCACGTCGGCAAGCGCGCCCAGGTGACGGGCGTAGCGTAGGGGCATGACGAAGTACGGCTCCTTCCCCGGCACGCGGCCGCGGCGGCTGCGGACCACCCCCGTCATGCGGCGCATGGTCGCAGAGACCCGGCTGCACCCCGCGGACTTCATCCTCCCGGCGTTCGTCCGCGAGGGCGTCAGCGAACCGGTGCCGATCACCGCCATGCCCGGCGTCGTGCAGCACACCCGGGACACCCTGAAGAAGGCGGCCCTGGAGGCCGTCGAGGCGGGCATCTCCGGGATCATGCTGTTCGGGGTGCCGGAGGAGGGCAAGAAGGACGCCCTCGGCACACCCGGCACCGACCCTGACGGGATCCTCCAGGTCGCCCTGCGGGACGTGCGGGCCGAGGTCGGCGACGAACTGCTCGTGATGTCCGACCTCTGCCTCGACGAGACCACCGACCACGGACACTGCGGGGTGCTGGACGCCGAGGGCCGCGTCGACAACGACGCCACCCTGGAGCGGTACGCCGAGATGGCCCAGGTGCAGGCCGACGCGGGCGCCCATGTGGTGGGGCCGAGCGGGATGATGGACGGGCAGATCGGCGTCGTCCGCGACGCCCTCGACCAGATCGGGCGGGAGGACGTCGGGATCCTCGCCTACACCGCGAAGTACGCCTCCGCCTTCTACGGACCCTTCCGGGAGGCCGTCGGCTCGTCCCTCCAGGGGGACCGGAAGACCTACCAGCAGGACCCCGCCAACGTGCGGGAGTCGATGCGGGAGCTGGCCCTGGACCTGGAGGAGGGGGCCGACATGGTGATGGTCAAGCCGGCCGGGCCCTACCTCGACGTCCTCGCCCGGGTCGCCGACGCCGTGGACGTGCCGGTCGCCGCCTACCAGATCTCCGGCGAGTACTCGATGGTCGAGGCCGCCGCCGAGAAGGGCTGGATCGACCGGGACCGGGCCATCCTGGAGACCCTCACCGGCATCAAGCGGGCCGGCGCACAGAACATCCTCACGTACTGGGCGGTCGAGGCCGCCCGGATGCTCGGCTGAGCCTCGGGACCAAGGGCCGGCGCCCGCTGCGAGATCTCGCGGCGGGCACTGCCAATTCGGGCCTCTCGCTCACCAGTTGAGGGCGTCGTCGCGGTCCTGCTGCCAGTACGTCACCCGCAGCGAGCTGTCGTAGTACACGCCCTTCGCCGGCAGCGACGGCGTCGCCGAGGCACCGCCGCCGCTGTTCGGGGACATGCCCTGGAAGGCGACGACCAGCTTGCGGCCGGTCGTACCGCCGTCGCCACTGCCGTCGGCCGCGGACAGCAGCACGCCCGCGTACCCGGACTCGCCAGGGGCGAGGGTGGTGACCGCCTGCGGGTGGGTCTCCTCGGCGGGCTGCGGGACCCACTGCATCTCGTCGAAGCGGAGCACGGGGTAGTAGGTGAGGTAGCAGGTCCTGCTGCCGGTGTTCCTCACCGTGATCAGCATGTGGTTCAGCGGACGGGAGAGCGGCTGGACGGTGACGGCGGTGTTGGAGCCGTTGCACAGCACGGGGTCGGACTTGCCGCCGCTGCCGCCGCCGCTCGGCGTCTTCGTGGTCGCGTCGTTCACGGGTGCGGGCGTGGACTTTCCGGTGCCGGTGCCGGTGCCGGTGCCGGTGCTCGTCCCGGTGCCTGTGCCGCCGTCGGCGGTCCCCGAGGGCTTCGGCGTCGCTGCCGTCGACGTCGACGTGGTCGTCGTCGGCCGGGACGCTCCCTCGTCCCGTGCGCCCGTTCCGTTCTCACAGGCCGTGAGGGCGAGGGCGGCGACGGCGGCGCCGGTGGCGGCGAGCAGGCGGACACGGCGGGCGGTACGCATGGCGAATCCTCTTTCGAGTGGCGGCGTGCTTGGATGGCCACAGCCTGTGGGCCGCTTCGTCCCGTCCGCCACAGTTGCCGGACGATCAGGGACGCTGGAACGGCCATATCGGCTTTGACCTGGGAGAACGTCCCTTCCCTGGAACGTGGGAACGGGACGCGGGGGACGGAGGAACCGTGTCGGACAGTGCTGCGGGAAGCGGCTTCGCGGAGCTGTTGCGGGAGCTGAAGGACCGCTCGGGACTGAGTTACGGCACGCTCGCCAAGCGGCTGCACATGAGCACCTCGACCCTGCACCGCTACTGCAACGGGGACGCCATACCGGCGGACTACGCCCCCGTGGAACGTCTCGCCCGGCTCTGCAAGGCCGACCCCGGGGAACTCGTCGAGCTGCATCGGCGGTGGGTGCTGGCGGATGCGGGACGGGGACGGAAGGCGGACACCCCGGAGAGGCCGGAGAAGCCGGAGAGGCCCGAGAAGCCGGCCGAGGCAGTGGTATCAGCGCAGCCGGAACCGGGACTGGAGCGGGAGTCGGAGCCCGTATCGGTGCCGGAGTCTGACCCCATGCCGGTGCCGGAGGTGGTGGTCGGGCCGGGCGCCGCCGTGCGTGGCCGCCGGGTTCGGCGGCCCGCGCTCCTCGCCGGGATCGCGGTCGTCGCCCTGTTCGGCGCCGCCCTGGCCGCCGTACAGCTGCCCTCCGGCGGGACGGACGAGAAGGGCACGGGGCCGGCGGGCGTCACCACCGCGGCCGGCGCCGCTCCGCACCGCACGCACCGCTCCTCGACGGCGCCGACGGCCGGTTCGTCCGCCGCCTCGCGGACCCCCTCCGCCTCGTCCTCGGCCCCGGCCGCCGGTCCGGCCGAGGACACCGCCTCGGCCGGCTCCTCGGCCACCGCGGACGACAGCACCGCCGCGCCCCCGCTCACCGTCAACACCCAGCCCTACAGCTGGGAAAGCCCCTGCTCCCAGCACTACCTGATCGAGCGGGCCCCGGCGGATGTGGCGCCGCCGCCGCTGGAGTCCGACGCGACCGCGTGGGTGACCGCGCATCAGGCGGTCTCCTCGGGGGAGCAGTACGTCACGCTGACCGTGCAGGGCAGCGGCAGCGAGTCCGTGGTGCTGGAAGGGCTCACGGTCCGTACGGCGGAGCGGACTTCACCGCTCGCCTGGAACGACTACGCGATGGGCTACCCGGGCGTCGGCTGCGGCGGGAACGTGCCCACCCGCTCCTTCACCGTCGCCCTGGACGCGATGCGGCCGGCGGTCGTGCCGGAGGCCGGGCACCGGGACTTCCCCTTCAAGGTGAGCGAGTCGGATCCCGAGGTGTTCTACATCAGGGCCGACGCCTCGGCGTACTACGTGGGCTGGTACCTGGAGCTGTCCTGGTCCAGCGGGTCGCGGCACGGGACGCTGCGGATCGACGACAAGGGGCGGCCGTTCCGCACGAGCGGGAACAACGGGCGGCCCGCCTACGAGTTCCCGCTGGGCGGCGAGGCCTGGCGGACCGCGTCGTCGGCGGGGTGAGACCGGGACGCGGCCGAGGGGCCCTCGTCGCGTACGCCCTCGCCGTCCCGGCAGCCGCTGAGGGCGGTCGCGGTGACCAGCGCCAGGGCTGCCGCCGCCAGGAGACGGCGGCGGCGGGCGGCCGGGGCGGGGTGCTGGGCGGCGGACATGCGAGGGCTCCCTTGGCGTCGTCGGCGTGCTCGGCGGTGCTCGGCGGTGCTCGGCGTGCTCGACACGATCGGCGTGGTCGGCGATCTCGGTGTGCCCTCAGCCTGTGGGCCGGGGCGCCCGGGCCGCCAGACCTCCCGGACGATTCGGGACGGCTGAGCCCGGTCCGCACGCCCGACCTGCACGGATCCCATCCCGCGGGACGCCGGGACGGGACGCCCGGGTGCCCGGATCGGGGGCCGGGCGTGGTTCGTCCGTATCGCGGAATCACGGGTGTAGACGGCATCTGTCTCTCTAGGCTCCGGTCAAGACGAGGATCAGCCCGAGGAGCCGTCCATGACCGCCACCAGTGCCCCCGCCGCCCTGCCGCCGCTCGCGGCCCGTGCCCGTGCCGTCGGCGGTTCGCCGGTGCGGGAGATCCTCGCGGTGACCGCACGCCCCGAGGTGATCAACTTCGCGGGCGGGCTGCCGGCCCCCGAACTCTTCGACCGGGAGGGCATCGCGGCCGCCTTCCGGGCGGTGCTGGAGGAGTCGCCGGAGCGGGCGTTGCAGTACTCGACGACGGAGGGCGAGCCGGCCCTGAGATCCGGACTGGCGGCGCGCGTCACCGCACAGGGTCTGCCCACCGACCCCGACGACCTCCTGATCACCACCGGCTCCCAGCAGGCCCTCTCCCTCCTGGCGAGCGCGCTGATAGACCCCGGTGACACCGTCCTCGTCGAAAGCCCCTGCTATCTGGCGGCACTTCAGGTGTTCGGCTTGGCCGGCGCCCGGATCCTGCCCGTGCCGGGCGACGCGGACGGCGTCGACCCGGCCGCCCTGGAGGAACTCATCCGCGCCGAGCGGCCCAAACTCCTCTACCTCGTCCCCACCTTCCAGAACCCCACCGGCCGCACCATGCCCGCCGCCCGCCGCGCCGCCCTCGCCACCGCCGCCGCCCGGCACGGCCTGTGGATCGTCGAGGACGACCCCTACGGCGAACTCCGCTACGACGGCGACCGCGTCCCCTGGATCGCGTCCTTCCCCGGCGCCGCGGACCGGGTGGTCCTGCTCGGCTCCTTCTCCAAGGTGATGGCACCCGGCCTGCGCCTCGGCTGGCTCCGCGCCCCGGGTGCGCTGCGCCGCGCCTGCGCGGTGGCCAAGCAGGCGGCCGACCTGCACACCCCGACCCTCAACCAGCTCGCCGCCGCCCGCTACCTGGACGTCCTGGACGGTCATGTCGCCACCGTGCGCGCCGTGTACGGCGCACGCCGGGACGCCATGCTGGCCGGCCTCGCCGACGCCCTGCCGGCCGGCTCCACCTGGAACCGGCCCGAGGGCGGCATGTTCCTCTGGGCCCGGCTCCCGGAGCCGTACGACACCACCGTCGTGCTCCGCCGGGCGGTGGAGCACGACGTGGCCTACGTCCCCGGTGAGCCCTTCTACGCCGCCGACCCCGACCGCTCCACCCTGCGCCTGTGCTTCGTGACCCAGACACCCGAGGAGATCGGGGAGGGCCTGCGCAGGCTGGCCGCGGGGCTCAGCGGCTGAGGCGGCTCCGTCCCACCGGGGCACTCCCACCGGGTCAGTCCCACCGGCTCAGCCCCACCGGGTCAGTCCCACCAGAAGTGCCACAGCCGCTCGCCGACCAGCTGCTCGGCGTACGACGACAGGGTGTCGTCGGCGCCGGGCAGCACGCTGTCCGGGCAGAACGCGAAGTGCTCGGCGGCCACCGCCTCCGCCTCGTCGAGGTCGGCGGGCGGGGCGGCCACGGAGACGGCGAGATGGTCCAGGCCGAGGGCCACCACCCGGATCCCGAAGCGGTCCTCCCAGGAGCGCAGCACCGCGCACAGCCGGGCCACGTCCTCCTCGTAGTTGACCGGCCCGCTCCAGCCGACGGCCGCCGGTATGTCCGCGCTGCGCCGGGCCGACACCAGCGCCAGGTGCGGCTCCTTCAGCCAGGGCCGCCCCTGGCTCAGCGCGTCGGCGACGTCGGCGGCCCGCGCGTCCGGGTCGGCGACCAGCGTCGGGGCGAGGGCCAGCCCCGGCCACTCCTCGCCGTCCGGCGGGTCCTCCTCCCAGTAGTCCTCCAGCACCTCGTCGGCGTCGTGGTCCCCCGGGTACGACGTCTCCTCGGGCGCGAAGTCCCAGTCGTCGACCTCGGAGACGTCGATCAGCACCGGCAGCAGCCCCGCGCGGGCGGCCGGCGTACCCAGCGCCGCCCAGGTCCCGGGACCGGCGGGCTGCCCCGCGTACCACAGCAACGGCTGGTGCCACGGGCCGTCCAGGGTCTCGTCCAGCAGTCTCCCGGGCGGGAGTTGGAGCCCCAGGGACCGACCGCTCGGGTCGGTCGCCAGCTTGGGCAGCGGGTTGGGAAGAGTCGCCATGCCACAGACTGTAAGGGCGGCCACTGACAACGACGTTGGCGACCACGGGAAGCGGTCCCGTCACCCCCCGCCGTACCCCTGCGCCGCGACCACCTCGCGCAGTGCGAGACAGCGCCCCGCCGGTTCACCGGCCAGGGCACACAGCTGCTCCACGGCCGCGCGCGGCGGCAGGGCACGGCCGCCCAGATAGCGCTGCCAGGACGACTTGCTGAACGTCGTCTTCGCCGCCAGCCCCGCCAGGCTCAGCCCGGTGCGGTCCCGTAACGTGCGCAGGGCGGCGGGCACCGCCTCCGTGTCGCCGCCCCGGGCCGCGACCTCGTGCAGCGCGAGCAGCCCCACCGGATCGCCGCCGCCGAGCCGGGCCAGCGCCGCCACCGCCTCCGGGGGCGGCAGCGAACGGCCCGCCAGATAGCGCTCCCAGGACTTCGGGCTGTACCCGGTGTGCGACGCCAGCCGGTGCAGACTCAGCCCGCTGCGCTCCTTCAGCCGGCGCAACCGCACGGTCAACAGCCGTAAACAAGGCTCCAGTTCGACAGGCAGCGCGCTCCCGTGCCGCGACATGAATCCCCCGATCGTCGTCCTTGTCCGGCTGACGGATCGGGCGCGGTGCCCGTATGAGTCCGGCGGTGGCCGTCCTGTCGTACCGCCGTGGCGGACGGCGTTCGCGCAGGTCAACGGGTACGGCGTCCCGCCCGGCCGTCACTTGTGGGGGAGGTGTGGCTTCCACCGTCGTCCGGCCCGCACGCTCGTGTCGATCTGTTCTCGCGACCGGAAAGAGGAACGCATGCGATCGAACGTTGTGGCCAGGACCCTCGTCAGTGTCGCCGCCGTGGCGGGGCTCGCCGCCGGAAGCCTGGCGGCCGCGGGTACGAGTTTCGCGGCCTCGCAGCCGGCCGCCAAGGCGGCGGTGACTTCCCGGACCGCCGCCATCCAGGCGGTGAACAACCTCGGCCTGGACACCGCCCACGCCGCGAACTGGCAGTGCTGGATGGCGAGGTGGGGCTACAACCCCGGCACGATCGACGGGCAGCTGGGCACCAACAGCTGGAAGGCGGCCCAGCAGATGTTCAACGACCAGGGCCTGGGCGCCGGTACCGTCGACGGCGTCGTCGGACCGAACACGATCAGGGCGCTGCAGCGCTACCTGAACCAGTACGGCTACAACCTCGACGTCGACGGCGTCGCGGGACCGGCGACCAAGGCCGCGTTCTGGGACTTCAACGCCTACTGCTGAGCCGCCCGGACGGCCCGGGCGGCTTCAGGCTTCAGGCTTCAGAGCCGCTCGGGCGTCCGGATGCCCAGCAGGGCCATGCCCTGGTGAAGGGTGCGGGCCGTCATGTCGCACAGGAGGAGGCGGTTCTCCACCTGGGCGGGGGTGTCGGCCTTCAGGACCGGGCACTTGTCGTAGAACGACGTGTAGAGGGACGCCAGCTGGTACAGGTAAGCGGCCAGCTTGTGCGGGGCGTACTCCGCCGCCGCCTCGAAGACCGTGTCGCCGAACGCGTCCAGGTGCAGGCCCAGCGCCCGCTCCGCCGCGTGCAGCTCCAGCTCCGGGTGCGCGGCGGGCCGGACGTCCCCCGCCTTGCGGAGGATCGACTGGATACGGGCGTACGCGTACTGGAGGTAGACGGACGTGTCGCCGTTCAGCGAGACCATCTGGTCCAGGTCGAACTTGTAGTCCCGGCTGGGCGAGGTCGACAGGTCCGCGTACTTCACGGCACCGATGCCGACCTGCTGGGCCCGCTCCTGGATCTCGGCCTCGGTGAGGTCCTGCGCCTTCTCCCGGACGACGCCGGCGGCCCGCTGCACCGCCTCGTCCAGCAGGTCCTCCAGCCGTACCGTCTCGCCCTCACGCGTCTTGAACGGCTTGCCGTCCGCGCCCAGCACCGTGCCGTAGCCCATGTTGTGCGCGGTGACGTCGTCGGTGAGCCAGCCCGCCCGCCGTGCCGCCTCGAAGACCATCCTGAAGTGCAGCGACTGCCGCACGTCCACGACGTAGAGCAGCGAGGTGGCGTGCAGGTCGGTGACCCGGTCGCGGATCGCCGTCAGGTCCGAGGCCGCGTAGCCGAAGCCGCCGTCCGCCTTCTGCACGATCAGCGGGACCGGCTGGTCGTCCTTGCCCCGGATGTCGTCGAAGAAGACCACGAGGGCCCCCTCGGAACGGACCGCGACACCCATCTCCTCCAGGAGCCGGGCGGTCTCGGGCATGCCGTCGTTGTACGCCGACTCGCCGACGATCTCGTCGTCCCGGATCTCCATGTCGAGCTTCTCGAAGACCGAGTAGAAGTAGACCTTCGACTCGTCCACGAACCGCTGCCACAGGTCCAGCGTCTCCTTGTCGCCGGACTGGAGGGCGACCACCCGCTTGCGGGCCCGCTCCTTGAAGTTCTCGTCCGCGTCGAAGACCGCCCGGGACGCCTTGTAGACCCGGTTCAGGTTCGACATGGCCTGCTCGCCGTCCGTGTCGGTCTCCGCGGACAGCTCGTCCGGGTTCTCGATCAGGTACTGGATGAGCATGCCGAACTGGGTGCCCCAGTCGCCGATGTGGTGCCGGCCGATCGTCCGCTCGCCGGTGAAGTCGAGCATGCCGCGCAGGGCGTCGCCGATCACCGCGGACCGCAGGTGGCCGACGTGCATCTCCTTGGCGACGTTCGGCTGGGCGTAGTCGATGACCGTGATGCCCGGGTTCTCCTTGGCCGCCACGCCGAGCCGGTCGCCGTCCGCGTACCGCGCGGCCAGGTTCTCGGTGATCGCCTTGTCGGAGAGGGTGATGTTGAGGAAGCCGGGCCCGGAGACCTCGACGTCCTTGATCAGGTCCGCGCCGGTGACGACGTGGGAGACGACCTGGGTCGCCAGCTCCCGGGGGTTGGCCTTGGCCTTCTTGGCGGCGGCGAGGATGCCGTTCGCCTGGAAGTCGGCCCGGTCACTGCGTCGCAGCAGCGGGTCGACGGCGGCCTCCGGCAGGGTTGCCGAGAGGGCGTCCGCGAGACGCTGATTGACGAGATCGGTGAGCGACGTGACCGAGGCCATGGGGTGGGAGCCGTTCTCCTCGTGGGTGCGGGTGGACGCGACCAGTATTTCACGGGGGGTAAAGGGGTTTTTGCGGGTGAGAGCTCGGAGGGGGGTGCGGCGCGTTGCCGGGTGCGGCGCCGTGGGGGCTGGTCGCGCCCGCGCGGCGGAGCCGCATGTCGATACAGCCTCGCGCTCCCCAAGGCGGCTGCGGCCCCAAGGCGGCTGCGCCCCCAGAAGGCGGCTGCGCCGCTTGGGGTGCGTTTGTGTAAAGGCGTTTTCGTGGATGCCGTAGTGCCTGGGACAATGGAGCGGTCAGCCGTGCGACCGTACCGGCTGTCCCGTGTCAGAAAGAAGGACGTGCCGATCGTGGCTCAGAGCACCGAGACCACCGACTGGGTCTCCCGTTTCGCGGATGAGGTCATCGAGGAGTCGGAGCGTCGGGCCCCGGGCAAACCGGTCGTCGTCGCGTCCGGGCTCTCCCCGTCGGGCCCCATCCACCTGGGAAACCTGCGCGAGGTCATGACCCCGCACCTGGTCGCGGACGAGGTCCGGCGGCGCGGGCACCAGGTCCGGCACCTGATCTCCTGGGACGACTACGACCGGTACCGCAAGGTGCCGGCCGGCATCGCGGGCGTCGACGGGTCCTGGGCCGAGCACATCGGCAAGCCGCTCACCTCGGTGCCCGCCCCGCAGGGGTCCGCGTACCCGAACTGGGCCGAGCACTTCAAGGCCGCGATGGTCGAGTCGCTGGCCGAGCTGGGCGTGGAGTTCGACGGGATCAGCCAGACCGCCCAGTACACCTCCGGGGTGTACCGGGAGCAGATCCTGCACGCCATGAAGCACCGCGGCGACATCGACGCGATCCTCGACCAGTACCGGACCAAGAAGGCCCCCGCGAAGAAGCAGCAGCAGAAGGCCGTCGACGAGGCCGAGCTGGAGGCCGAGGAGGGCTCGGGCGCGGCGGGCGAGGACGACGGTTCCGCGGGCTCCGCCGGGTACTTCCCGTACAAGCCGTACTGCGGCGGTTGCGGCAAGGACCTGACGACCGTCACCGCGTACGACGACGACACCACCGAGCTGACGTACGTCTGCACCGAGTGCGCCTTCACCGAGACCGTCCGGCTGAGCGAGTTCAACCGGGGCAAGCTGGTCTGGAAGGTCGACTGGCCGATGCGCTGGGCGTACGAGGGCGTCGTCTTCGAGCCGAGCGGTGTCGACCACTCGTCGCCGGGGTCGAGCTTCCAGGTGGGCGGGCAGATCGTCGGGATCTTCGGCGGGCAGCAGCCCATCGGACCGATGTACGCGTTCGTGGGCATCAGCGGGATGGCGAAGATGTCGTCCTCGCGCGGTGGCGTGCCCACGCCCGCCGACGCGCTGAAGATCATGGAGCCGCAGCTCCTGCGCTGGCTCTACGCCCGCCGCCGGCCCAACCAGTCCTTCAAGATCGCCTTCGACCAGGAGATCCAGCGGCTCTACGACGAGTGGGACAAGCTGGACGCGAAGGTGGGCGAGGGCGCCGCGCTGCCCGGCGACGTCGCCGCGCACGCGCGTGCGGTGGGTACGGCCGCCGGTGAGCTGCCGCGGACCCCGCGGCCGCTGTCGTACCGGACGCTGGCGTCGGTCGCCGACATCACCGCAGGGCACGAGGACCAGGCGCTGCGGATCCTCAGCGAACTGGACCCGGCCAACCCGCTGGGATCGGTGGACGAGGCACGGCCGCGGTACGACAAGGCCGAGGCCTGGATCAACACCCAGGTACCGGCCGACCAGCGCACCATCGTGCGGGACGAGCCGGACGCCGAACTGCTGAAGTCCCTCGACGAGGCGTCCCAGCAGTCGGTACGGCTGCTGCTCGACGGGCTCGCCGAGCACTGGTCGCTGGACGGCCTGACGCACCTCGTGTACGGCGTGCCCAAGGTGCAGGCCGGGTTCTCCGCCGACGCGACGGCCAAGGAGCTGCCGGCCGAGATCAAGACCGCCCAGCGGACGTTCTTCGCCCTGCTGTACCACCTGCTGGTGGGGCGCGACACCGGGCCCCGGCTGCCCACGCTGCTGCTTGCCGTGGGGCAGGAGCGGGTGCGGCGGCTGCTCGGCGAGTAGGCCGGCGTGAAGGCGTGAGGGGGGGTCGCAGTGGGGGGCCCGCGGGGGGGGGGCGCGGGGATGGGGGGGCGCCGGAAGTTGGC
>NZ_JBEYFE010000060.1:0-11427 GCF_040634235.1 Streptomyces sp. NPDC007157 | reverse complement strand
GCGGTGGGCCTGGGGGGGGGGGGGGGGGGGGGGGGCGGGGGCGGCCGGGGGCCCCCCCCCACCCCCGTGCCCGGTGTTACGCGGCGGCGGTCGTGGTCCGCAGGCTCAGCGGGCGCATGTCGGTCCAGGTGCGCTCGATGTGGTCGAGGCAGTCCTCCTTCGGACCGCTGACGCCGACCGCGCGCCAGCCCTGCGGAATGCTGCGGTCGGCGGCCCAGACCGAGTACTGCTCCTCGTCGTTGACGACCACGAGCCACTGCTGGGAGTTCTGCTGCATGACGATTCTCCGATCGTGTTCTGAAGGTGTTTCAGGGATGGGTGTGCATCGGGTGGTGCGGACGGGGCTTGGGATCGGTCCGTCGGATCGGTCGGTCGGCCCGTCGGTCTGTGGGTCTGTGGGTCTCTCGCTCCGTAGGCCCGTAGGCCCGTAGGCCTGTAGGTCGGTCTGTCGGTCGGCTCAGGCGGCGGCCGACTGCGGTGCCAGGAGGTTGCGGAAGACCGCCAGGGCGCGGTCGACGTCGGCGCCGTCCACCCCGGCGTGGGTGACCGCCCGGATCCGGCCGCGGCCCAGTTCGGCGAGGCGTACGCCGTCCTCCCAGGCCCGCTCGATGAACCGGGCCTGGATCAGGCCGGGCGCCTCGACGCGGAAGAACACCATGTTGGTCTCGACCGGCTCCACCACGACCCCGGGCAGTGCGGCGAGGCCTTCGGCCAGCCGGCGCGCCGTCGCGTGGTCGTCGCCGAGCCGGGCCGTCATCTCCCGCAGCGCGACCAGCCCGGCGGCGGCCAGCAGCCCGGCCTGCCGCATGCCGCCGCCCAGCATCTTGCGGATCCGGCGCACGGAGCGGATGAACTCGGTGCTGCCGGCGACCATCGAGCCGACCGGCGCGGACAGCCCCTTCGACAGGCAGAACTGCACCGAGTCCGCGTATCCGGCGATGACATGGACGGGGACGCCGAGGACGAGCGCCGCGTTGAAGATGCGGGCCCCGTCCAGATGCACCGCCACCCCGCGGGCACGGGCCAGCGCGCGCAGTTCGGCCAGGTACTCCAGCGGCAGCACCCGCCCGCCGCAGCGGTTCTGCGGGTTCTCCACGCACAGCAGGGCGGGCAGCGCGAACTGCGGGTCCTCGGGATCCTCGGGGAACGCCGCCTCGATGTCGGCGATCGCCATGGTGCCGTCGGGGCGGTTGGCCACCGGTTCGACGATCACGCCGCCGCAGTAGGAGGCCCCGCCGGCCTCGTAGACGTAGATGTCGGACTCGGCGCCCGCGAGGGCCTTGGTGCCGCGCGGGCAGTGGGCGAGCAGGGCGGCCAGGTTGCCCATCGTGCCGCTCGGCATGAAACAGGCGTCCTCCATGCCGAGGAGCTTGGCGGCGAGCTCCTCCAGTTCGCGGGCGGTCGGGTCCTCGCCGTAGACGTCGTCGCCGAGCGGGGCTCTGGTCATCTCCGCCAGCATCCGGGCGGTCGGCAGGGTGAAGGTGTCGCTGCGGAGTTCGACGACGGGTGCCGCGGAGGCGGCGCGGTCAGGGCTCGTCATGGAAGGCATCCTTCGGTTCGGGTCCGGCGGTCGCGGGGCTGGGCTCGGTCCTGCCGTGCACCAGGGCCACGGCGTCCCGCAGCCGCTCGTCGGCGTCGTGCCAGCGGGCGGTCTCCTTCGCCAGCCGGGTGCGGTGGTCCGCCCAGCGCAGGGTGAGCGGTTCGTGGCAGCGCCGGAACGAGGCGGGTCCGGGGCCGCCGCCGAACTCGGCCGCCCACCACACGTTCTGCGGCCTGAGGTCGTAGGAGTCGCCGTCCGGCACCTGGCCGTGCGTGTCGAGGGCGGCGCCCAGCGAGTCGGCCCGTCCTTCCACGACGGCGAGGGCGGCCTCCCCGACCTGGTGGTGGGCCCGCCGGAACGGCACCCCCTGGCGCACCAGCCACTCGGCGGTGGCGGTCGCGTGGGTCAGCCCCTCGGTCGCCCGGGCGGCCATGGCCCGGGGCACCGGCCGGGCCCCGTCGTAGGCCAGCCGCAGGATCTTCACCGCGTCGACGGTGGCGTCCAGGGCCGGCATCACATGGGTCATCGCCTCGGTGCCGACCGCGATGGAGTTGGTGAACGGCGTGCCCCGCATCGCGCTCGCCGCGGCGGTCAGCCCGCCGAGGGCGGCCGCGGACTTGCCCTGCACATGCTCCAGGACGAACGCGTTGCGCTTCTGCGGCATCATCGAGCTGGACCCGACCAGCCCGTCGGGGATCGTCACCAGCCCGAACTCGGCGCTCGACCACATCAGCAGGTCGAGGGCGGCCCGGTCGAGCGTGACCCCCAGCACCACGGCCGTCGTCAGCATCCGCAGCGCGGTGTCCCGGGTCGCGATGGCGTCGACCGAGTTGCGCACCGGCTCGCCGAAGCCGAGGAGTTCGGCCGTGCGCGCCGGGTTGATCGGGACGGTCGTCCCGCCGATCGAGCCGGCGCCCAGCGGACACCGCTCCAGCCCCTCACCGGCCTGGGCCAGGGCCCGGGCGTCCCGCTCGAAGGTCTGCGCCAGCCCCAGCAGGTAGTGGCCGTAGGTGACCGGCACGGCCGCCTGGAAGTGGGTGTAGGCGGGCATGAGCACCTCGCGGTACTCATGAGCGCGTTCCAGCAACACCCGGCCCAGTTCGGCCAGTTCCTCCGACAGCCGGCGGTACGGTTCGCGCAGCGCCAGCTGGAGGCAGGTGACGCCGAGGTCGTTGCGGGAGCGGCCGGTCTGCAGGACGCCGCCGGTCTCCTCGCCGAGGGTCTCGATCAGATGGGATTCGTAGGCCAGGTAGAGACCGCGGGGGGCGGGCCGGGTCTCCAGGGGTGCGTAGTCCCGCTCGCGCAGCTCCGTGATCGCCGCCAGCAGGGCGGAGGCGGTCGCCGCGCCGACGATGCGGCGCTCGGCCAGCATGACGACGTGCGCGAGGTCGACATGGGTGATCCGGTCGAGTTCGCTCTTCCAGGAGGGCCTCGGCGGCTCACGCCGCTCCAGCAGCATGCGGCGGATCTCGGGGGAGGCGGCGGTGCGCAGGCGGCCGGAGTCGGTCACGCCGGCACCTCCTCACGGAGGGCGAGGGACGGCCTGATCCGGCGTACGCCCTCGTCGGCGGCGGCCGCGGCCTCGGCCGCGGAGGCGCCACGGGCCAGCACATGCCCGATCCGGTCCCGGAAGTCGCCGGCCACGACGATCTCGGCGCCGGGCTCCCGGTAGGTCTCCACGTCGACCACGCCGGGCACGGCACAGGCCTGTGCCACCCCGTCGACGCCGCGCAGTTCGCCGCTGCCCTCGGGGACGACGAAACGGATCGCGGCCCCCCGGGCCGCCGTGGCGGCCACCGGCACCGGCCGGCCGCTGAACGCGGCGACCGTCCCCAGGATCAGGTCGGTCCCGATCGCCTCCCGGACCAGCCGTGGGATCCAGCCGCCCGCCAGCCGGGGGTTGACCTCGATCAGCACGGGTCCCTCGGAGCCGACGCGCAGTTCCACGTGGGCCGGGCCGAGGGCGATCCCGAGAGCCCGTACGGCGGCCTCCGCGGCCTCGGTGACGGCCTCGCGGGCGGCCGGCGCGAGAGGGGCGGGGAAGTCGTGCCCCGTCTCCACGAACAGGGGCGGTGCCCCCAGGTGCTTGGCGGTGATGCCGACCACCGAGCCGTCGAGGACCTCCGCCGAGTACTCCGGGCCGCTCACGTACTCCTCGACCGTGACCCGGCGCGGCACCGGCCGGCCGCGCTCGTTGAACCCGCGGGCCAGCAGTTCGCGGGCGTGCCCGGCCGCCTGCGCGGGGTCCGCGCACAGCAGCACCCCCAGGCTGCCGCTGCCCGTGACCGGCTTGACCACCACCGGGTAGCCGGTCTCCGTGGCCGCGGCCAGGACCTCCTCGACCGTGCCGGCCACGGTGAACCGGGGCACCCGCACCCCGGCCGCGGCGAGCCGGGTCCGCTGCGCGCCCTTGTCACGGACCGCGGCCAGGTCGGCGGGGGAGTTCGCGGGCAGCCCGAGGGCGGTGGCCGCGGCGGCCGCGGTCTCCACGTAGTAGTCGGAACTGGTGGCGACGCCCACGACGCGACGTCCGCCGCCGCCCAGGCGCCGGCAGGCGTCGACCACCGCCTCGACGCTGTCGGTGTCGGTACGGACCACCTCGGCACCGCCCACCGAGGCGTACCGGGACGGATCGGCCGCGAGCAGCACCGGGTGCAGGCCGAGCGCGCGGGCCGCCGCCGGGAACAGCCGTCCCGTTCCGGTGGTGTTGCTCTCGACGAGGACGAAGACGTCCCGGATCATGCGGTCACCCCTTCCGCCAGGGCGACGACCTCGTCACGGGTACGGCGGTGCCAGGAGAACCGGGACCAGGCTCCGCCGACCTCGGACGGGTGGTCCAGGGTGCCGGGCCCGTCGGGCGGCGGCGCGGCGAGGAAGCCGTTGCGGCGCAGCCACACGTCGTTGTGGACGGTGTTGGTGTAGCGGTGGCCCTCGTCGGGGAAGAGCGCCATCACCCGCAGCTCCGGGTGCTGTTCGGCGTACCACTGCGCCACGTGGTGCGCGGCGCCGCTGGTCGGCCCCATGTACAGGGCGTGCTCGGCGTGCAGCCGGCGGGTCGCGCCGAACGCGGTCGCGGCGTCCAGCCAGTGGATCTCGTCGAACAGGGTGTGCTCCAGGACGGGCGGCACCAGGCCGTTGCCCAGACCGCGCAGCTGCCGCGGCCCGGCGGGAGCGCCGAACAGCACACTGCCCGGGGTGTCCACGCCGATCAGCTTCAGCTCCGGGTTCAGCGCCCGCAGGAACGAGCCGATCCCGGACGACGAACCGCCCGAGCCCACCGGGCAGACCAGCGCGTCGAACGTGCCGGTGCTCTCCAGCAGCAGCTCGGCGACGGCCCCGTACGACACCGGGTTGAGCGGATTGTCGTACTGGCCGGGCGTGTAGTACGAGCCCAGCCGCGCCTGGATGCGGGCCACCCGGTCCAGCCGGGCCTGCTGCACGCCACGGGTGCGCAGCTCCGGACCCGACACGATGCTCACCCGGGCGCCGAGCGCCTCCAGCCGCCGGCGCAGCGGCGGTTCGATCGCCGGGTCCCCGACGAGGACCAGCGGGATCCCCTTGAGCCGGCACACCATCGCGAGCCCGAGCCCGAAGGTGCCGGACGTGGTCTCCACGACCGTGGTGTCCTCGGTGAGTTCACCGGTCTCGATGGCACTGGTGAGGATGAACTGCGCGGGCAGCAGCTTCATCAGATGGAAGGCGGCCCCGAACACGTTGGGCCCGACCTGGATGACCTTGGGCAGGACGTGGCCGTCGACCACGCTCGTGAAGGCCCTACGACTGGTGTGCGTACGGGACATGAGAGTCGCTCCCGGCGATATAGCGCCAATGGTCGGTGATACGCAGTGCGGAGAGCCGGCGGGCGGCCAGCGCCAGGCGCTGCTCCAGCCCCGGCTGGTGGGGTGCGAAGAGCAGCCCGGCGACCGTGCCGCTGTGCGCCACCTGCACGCCCAGCGCCTCGGTCTCCTCGGCGATCTCCAGCACCCGGTCGAAACGCGGCACCGGAAGGAACCGCTGGTTGATCCGGGCGCTCGCGGTGGAGATACGGCCCAGCTCGCGGTGGTCGCCGCTCGCCACGGCGCGGCGCATCAGGCCGCGCAGCGCGCGGAAGCACTCGATCTCCCAGGCGCTGTACCGCGCCCGCGGCAGCGACAGGGTGTCGATCTCCTGGTCCGCCGAGGAGAAACCGAGCACCGCCAGCGGCGGCACCGGCCGGTGGAAGTCCTCGATGACCGCGCCCTCGCGATGCGCGAACAGCAGCATCCGGTCGAAGTAGATCAGGGGGTCGGTGGCGGCCTCGGCGGCCACCGCGATCCGGGCGATCCGTTCCGGAGCGAGGTGCCGGCCGACCGCGGACAGCACGGCGAGGATCGCCGCCGTCACGTCGCTGGTCGACGAGCCCAGGCCGCGGCCCACGGCGACGTCACCGCGCAGCTCCAGCTCACCGCCGTAGGCACTCATGCCGAGCACCTCGAGCGTGCTGCGGGCGGCGTCGAGGGCCTTGGTCTTCCACGCCGGGGTGACCGTCAGCTCCGGCTCCCACCGGCTCAGCCGCACCGTGGCGTTGCTGGCGAACAGGGGGCAGGGCAGGGTCACCAGGCCGCGGCGGAGTCTGCCGTCGTCCTCGAACACTCCCTGGAGCAGTTCACCGTGGTGGCTGGGGGCGGTTCCGGTGCCCATGAGCACACCGTGCTCCAGGTCCGGGGGCACCAACTCCATCTGTGCCTGGCCGTGCCCGTCCTGTGCGGACAGCACGTCCTGGCTCTGCACGCCGATCTTCACCTACGCCTCCTCGAACGTACGAGTCTGGGAATGGAGGTATCGCGTACCGCCCCGCCGGGCGGCGGCCGGGGCCGCGGGGCCGTGCGGGCCCCGCGGCCTGCCGGTGTCGTTCCTTGTCATGCGTCGTCACGCGTCCGCGGACGGGCGCGCGGCAGCTGCCGCGGCCTGGTGGGGGCGGACGATCTCGGCGATCCGCGCGGCCAGTTCACCGACGTGCGGCGGGTGCACCATGTCGTGGTGGTTGCCCGGCACCGGGACGGTGCCGACCCGGCCGCGGGTCAGCGCCTGCCACGCGTCCGGGTCGACGTCGGGGCTCTTGAGGGTCGGGTGGGACTCGGAGACGGTGATCAGGTGGATGTCCGCGTCGACGACCGCGCCGGGCCGGTAGCGCCCGGCGGCCTCCCCGTTGGCGCGGGCCACGTCGACCATGCGGCGCACGGCCGTCGACTCGATCCGGTCGGGCAGCCGGCCGGCCTGGTGGGACTGCCGGACCAGGGCGGCGATCAGCGCGTTGTCGTCCAGTTCGTCCATCTCGTCGGACGACAGTCCCGCGTCGGCCCCGAACCGGGAGAGCACGTCCTCGTCGCCGACCAGGTCCGCCGACCCGGGCACCGGGGAGTCCAGCAGCACCAGCGCGCCGACCTGCCGGCCCGCCCGCTCCAGCCGCACCGCCATCTCGAACGCCACCACACCGCCGAACGACCAGCCGCCCAGCAGTACCGGCCCCTCGGGGGACAGCTCCGCGATCTCGGCCAGATAGCGGTCCGCGATCTCCTCGACCGAACGCAGCGGGGCCGCCTCGGTGTTGTAGCCGACCGCCTCCACCCCGTACAGGTCGACACTGCCCTCCAGCTCCCGGGCCAGACCCATGTAGGAGCTGACGCCGCCGCCGTGCGGGTGGACCAGGAACAGCGGCGATCCGGAGGCCGGCGCGGCCGACGCCAGGGGCACCAGCAGTCGTTCGGAGACGGCGGACAGCCCGGGCAGCGCACCGCACAGCGCCTCGATCGTCGGCGCCCGGAAGAACGTGCTCAGCGGCACGCTCACGCCCAGCTCCCGCCGTACCGCCTCGACCAGTTCGAACGCGCTCAGCGAGTTGCCGCCCGCGGCGAAGAAGTCGTCGCGCACCCCCACCGGGGACCGGCCGAGGACCCGCTCGCAGATCGAGGTGACCCGCAGCTCCAGCGAGTCCCGGGGCGCGACGGGCTCGGCGCCCGCCTCCGCGGCCGGCTCGGGCAGCTGCTTGCGGTCCACCTTGCCGTTCGGCGTCAGCGGCATCCGCTCCAGGCCCACCAGCACGGCCGGGACCATGTACTGCGGCAGCCGCTCCCGCAGGAAGCCGCGCACTCCGGCCTCGTCGGGCTCGTCCCGCCAGGAGACGTAGCCGACGATCCGCCGGGCCATGTCCTCGCCCGCCGTGATGACCGCGGCCCGCGCCACCGCCGGGTGGCGCTGGAGGACCGCCTCGATCTCGCCGAGCTCGATCCGGTGACCGCGGATCTTGACCTGGGTGTCCTCCCGGCCGATGAACTCCAGCGTCCCGTCGGGCCGTCGGCGGCCCAGGTCGCCGGTGCGGTAGAGGCGGCCGCCGGCGCCGAACGGATCCGGCACGAACCGCTCCGCGGTGAGCCCGGCCCGCCCGGAGTAGCCGCGGGTGACCCCCGAGCCGCCGATGACCAGCTCGCCGACGGCCCCGATCGGCACCAGCCGCATCCGGTCGTCCACCACGTGCACCTGGGTGTTGGCGATCGGCAGGCCGATCGACACCGGCTCCGCCGTACCGTCCGGGGCGATCCGGTGCAGGGTCGAGTAGACGCTGGTCTCGGTCGGGCCGTACACGTTCCACAGCCGCGACACCCGCGGCGCCAGCTCCCGGGCCAGCTGCGCGGAGAGCGCCTCGCCGCCGGAGACGGCCTGGAGGTCGCCGCCCTGCCAGCCGCTGAGCAGCAGCAGATGCCAGGTGGCCGGGGTCGCCGCCATGACCGTCGCCCGCTCCGCCGCGAGGACCCCGGCCAGGGCGGCGCCGTCGGCGGAGGTCTCCCGGTCCACGACGACCACCAGGGCGCCGCGGACCAGCGGCACGAACAGCTCCAGTATCGACGCGTCGAACGCCACGGTGGTCACCGCGCACAGCACGTCGTCACCGGAGAGGCCGAGGGTACGGCCGATGTCCTCGACGAAGTTCACCAGACCGCGGTGCGGGACCATCACGCCCTTGGGGCGCCCCGTCGAACCGGACGTGTAGATCACATAGGCCAGGTCGTCCGGCCGGACCCGGGCCGCCACCGGTGTCGCCCCGGCCGGGACCGGCGGTGGCGCCCCGATGTCGATGACCCGCACGTCCGTGTCCAGGCCCAGCCCGGCCACCAGCTCCGGACGGCCCAGCAGCAGCCGGGCCCCGCTGTCGGCCAGCACGTACGCCAGCCGGTCCACCGGGTAGTCGGACTCCAGGGGGAGATAGGCCGCACCGGCCTTGAGGACCGCGAGCAGCGCGACCAGCAGGTCCGGGGACCGCTCGACCATCACGCCCACCGGGGCGTCCTGGCCCGCACCCTCGGCCCGCAGTACGGCGGCCAGCTCCGAGGCCCGCCGCACCAGTTCGGCGTACGTGACCTCCTCGCCGTCCAGGCCCCGCACGGCGACCGCGTCCGGAGTGCGCTCGGCCTGCCGGTCCACCAGGTCGGGCACCAGCAGCGGCGACTCCGGGACGGCGGTGTCGTTCCAGTCGGAGAGCAGCAGCCGCTCCTCGGCCGGCGCGAGCAGGTCCAGATCACCGATCCGGGTCTCCGGCCGCGCCACCGCGTGCGCCAGGATCCGCCGGTAGTGCTCGGCGAACCGGGCCACGGTCGCTGCCTCGAACAGCTCGGTCGCGTAGGAGATCAGCACCTCCATCCGCCGGCCCTGCGTCACCACGGTGACGTCCAGGTCGAAGCGGGCGGTGTCCGCCTCGACCGGCAGCGACCTGACCGCCACCCCGGGCAGCCGCAGCTGCGAGGTCTGCTCCTCGACCAGGTTGAACAGCAGCTGGAACAGCGGGTTGCGGCTCAGGTCACGCTCCGGCCGCAACTCGTCGACCAGCACGTCGAACGGCACGCCCTGGTGCTCGTACGCCTCCAGCGTGGTGCCCCGGACCCGGGAGAGCAGCTCGGCGAAGGTCGGGTTCCCCTCCAGGTCGGTGCGGAGCAGCACGGTGTTGACGAAGAACCCGATCAGGCCCTCCGTCTCCTGGAGCGTGCGGCCGGACATCGGGACTCCGACCGTCACGTCCCGGCTCCCGGAGTGCCGGGACACCAGGGCGGCGAACGCCGCGAACAGCACCATGAACGGCGTCACGCGGTACTGCTGGGCGAGGTCCCGCACCCCGTCGGCGACCGCGGGGTCGATCACATGGGACACCCGGGCGCCCGCGCCGCCGCGCACCGCGGGCCGCGCCCGGTCGCCGCGCAGCTCGGTCGGGGTCGCACCGGCCATGGTCCGCTTCCAGTGCTCCACCTCGGCGGCCGACTCCGGCGACTCCAGCTGCCGCGCGGCCCGCTCCGCGTAGTCCGCGTACTGGATCGGCAGCTCCGGCAGCTCCGGACGGCTGCCCGCGGTCAACGCCGCGTAGGCCCGCGACAGTTCCTGCCAGAGGATCTGCATCGACGCGGCGTCCACGGCGATGTGGTGCACGACCACGGTGAACAGATGGCGCTGCTCGGGCAGTTCGGTCAGCCGTGCCCGCAGCCACGGACCGGCGGCGAGGTCGAACCGGCCGCTGATGTCCGCCTCGCTCAGCCGGTACGCCTCCTCGTACGCCGGCCCGACGGCCAGGTAGCGCAGGTTCGTCCGCTGCAGCCGGACCGCCGACGCCGGGCCGACCCGGAGCCGCGGACCGCCGGTGGCGTCCTGCACCACCCGGGACCGCAGGATGGTGTGCCGCTCCACGACCAGCCGCAGCGCCGCCGTGAGCGCGTCCGCGTCCAGCGGACCGGACAGCTCGAAGACCTGCGCCATGTTGTACTCGACGAGCTCGGGACGGAGGTGTTCGAGCAGCCACACCCGTCGCTGCGCCGCCGACAGCGGCGCGTCCACGGCGGGACCGGGTCCGGTCTGCCGCCGCGCGGTGTCCACCGCGCGTTCCACGATCGGACTTGTCGTCATCAGGGGGTCCTCCCGTCAGCCGTACCGGACGCGGGCAGGAGGTGTCCGACCGCTTCGGCCATGGTGTGGATGGTGGGGTTGTCGAAGATGAGGGCGAGCGGGATGTCGGGGGACAGGGCGGTCCGGAGCCGGGAGACGATCCGGGTGGCCAGCAGTGAATGCCCGCCCAGGGCGAAGAAGTTGGCGTGGACGTCCAGGTCCGGCCGGCCCAGCACCTCCGCCCAGATCCCGGCGACCAGCTCCTCGGCCGCCCCGCTCGCCCGCGTCGCCGTCTCCTCGACGGCGGCCTTGGGCTCCGGGAGGGCGCGGTGGTCGGTCTTGCCGTTGGCGTTGACGGGGATGCGGTCCAGCACGGTGATGCTGGAGGGGATCATGTAGAGGGGGAGCTGGTCGCCGAGGTGGGTGTTGAGGTCGGTGAGCAGGTCCTCCTCCGTTCCGGGGTGTCGGCTGGTGATGTAGGCGGCGAGGCGGTGGTCGCCGGGGGTGGGTTCCCATTTGGTGACGACGGCGTCGTGGACGTGGGGGTGGCGGCGGAGGGTGTGTTCGATCTCGGCGGGTTCGATGCGGATGCCGCGGATCTTGACCTGGCTGTCCGCACGCCCCAGGAAGACCAGGGAACCGTCCGCACGCCGGATGCCCCGGTCACCCGTGCGGTAGAGCCGTACGCCCGGCACCTCCGGGTGCGGCAGGAAGGCCGCCGCGGTCTTGCGGGCGTCCCCGAGATAGCCGCGGGCCAGACCCACGCCGGCCAGGTACAGCTCACCGGGGATGCCGTCCGGGACGGGGTTGAGGTGCTCGTCCAGGAGAAGCACCTCGTTGTTGGCGATGGCACGGCCCAGCGGGACGTCCGCGTCGTGGTCGTCGGTGGTGCAGGTGTGGCTGGTGGAGTCGATGGAGACTTCGGTGGCGCCCCATTGGTTGTGGAGGTGGGCTCCGGTGGGGGCGAGGCGTTGGTGGAATTTGGT
>NZ_JBEYFE010000059.1:0-17476 GCF_040634235.1 Streptomyces sp. NPDC007157 | reverse complement strand
GTCTCGAACTTGACGACCCCGTTGGCGTTGGCGATCTGGTAGCCGCGCAGATAGGTGTTGTCGTCGGCGCCGAAGGCGGGGTTCAGCAGGCCGATCACGTCGATGGTGTCGCCGCAGACATTGACCGGAACGTGGATCGGAACCTCGATCACGTTGCCCGAGACCACGCCCGGGGAGTGGGCGGCGGCGCCGTTCGCGCCGCTGTCGGCGGCAGCCAAACCGGCACCGCCGGCAACGGCCGCGATGGCGGCGGTGGACAGGACCAGGCCCTTCGCGATACGCGACATGGAGAGGTCTCCTTGGGGTCGAAACAAACATTCGGGCGGATGCCCAGCGCTGTGTCAACGCGCGACACCGGCCCGGGTTGTGCCGCCGAACGAGTGATCTCCCGGAAGCCTGCCTTCACCATTCCGACACACTTGCCCGGTTTCGACTGATTAGTGCGGATAGAAGCTAGAGTTACGGACCTCTTGACCTACCCGTATTGGCATCACATCGCACTCTTCCCGCCTCCCCCTCCTTTCCCGAAAGGGCGAAGCCGGTCATGCGCAATCCCCTGGGCCCGCCGCTGCGCCGTGCGTCGGTGAGCGCGCTCGCCCTAGCCGCGATCTGGGCACCGGGCACCGCCCGGGCGACCGTTCCGGCCGCACCGCCCTCCCCCGAGGCCCCGCGCATCCCCTTCGCCGAGCGCTACCGCGTGGTGCAGCGAGGCGGCATCGTCCGCGCGGCCAACGCGTCCGTCAGCTGCCGTGCGACGGCCGGCGACCCGTCCGAGGCGCTCTGCCCGGCCGCGCGCGCGGGCCAGGTCCCGGCGGTGAACGGGGACTTCGACATGTTCTACGTCGACGTCGACGACGACCCCCACACCTACAACTCCTCGCGCGCCGAGGTCCGGCTGCCGGAGGGCTCCCGGGTGACGTACGCGCGGCTGTACTGGGGCGGCAATCTGCTGGCCGGCGAGCAGAAGCCGGCCAGGGACGACGGGCGGGTGCTGATCGCCGAACCCGGCGGCCAGTACAAGGAACTGCTCGCCGACACGGTCGTCGGCCATCGGGCGGAGGGCGGCACGGACGCCTTCCAGGCCTCGGCGGAGATCACCGACCTGGTCCGGTCGAGCGGCCCAGGACTGTGGACGGTCGGCCAGGTGAACGCCGCCAAGGGCCGGTCCGCGCCCGGCGCCTGGGGTGGCTGGACGCTGGTGGTGGCGTACCAGAACCCGGCGGAGCCGCTGCGCACGCTCGCCCTCTGGGACGGCTTCGACTCACTCGACAGGGCGGCCGAGGTACGGCTGAACGGGCTACGTGTCCCGCGTGGCGCCGACGGCCGAGTGGGCCTGGTGGCCTACAACGGCGACCGGGGCGACACCGGTGACTCGCTCACGTACTCCGTCGCCGGCCGTGCCCCCACCCCGCTCGCCGACTCCGTCGACCCGGCCGACGACGTACTCAACTCCACGATCAACGACCCCGGCCCGGTACGCGCCCGGCGTGAGCCCGCGTACGACAACGCGCTCGGCTACGACTCGGATGTGTTCGATCTCGGTACCGGTCTCGCGCAGGGCGGTGACCAGCTGAGCTTCCGTCTCGTTTCCCAGCGCGACGCGGCGTGGGCGGGCGCGCTCTTCGCCGCCGTGGACGTGCAGTAGTGCGGCGCGTTTCCGCCCGCAGTCCCGAGCGCCCCCCGTGAGCGAGGAATACCGCGTATGCACCGATCAGCGACCGACCCTCGGCGACGGGTCCTGCACCTGGCGCAACCCGTCGAGGGCGGGGTGGCCCGGGTGGTCCTGGACCTGACGAAGGCCCAGCTCACGGCCGGTCTGCGGGTCACGGTGGCCTGCCCCGGTGGTGAACTGGCCGAGGCCGCGCGGGAACTGGGCGCCGAGGTGCGCGGGTGGCGCGCCGACCGGTCCCCGGGCGCCGGTCTCCGGGACGAGGTACGACGGCTCGGCCGGCTGCTCGACGAGGTGCGGCCGGAGCTGGTGCACGCGCACAGCGCCAAGGCGGGCCTGGCCGGCCGCCTGGCCGTGCGCGGCCGCGTCCCGACCCTGTTCCAGCCGCACGCCTGGTCCTTCGAGGCGGTCGGCGGGGTCACCGCCGCGCTGGCACTGCGGTGGGAACGCTGGGGAGCGCGCTGGGCACACCGGGTGCTGTGTGTCAGCGAGGCGGAACGCGCGACCGGCGTGCGCGCCGGGATTCGCGCCCGGTACGCCGTCGTCCCCAACGGCATCGACACCGGTCACTTCACCCCGGGCGCGCCGGACACCCCGGGTCGGTCCGCGCCCGGGGCGCCCCTGGTCGTCTGCGTCGGCCGGCTGTGCCCGCAGAAGGGCCAGGACGTGCTGGTGCGGGCCTGGCCCGAGGTGCTGCGCCGGGTGCCGGGCGCCCGGCTGGCGCTGGTCGGCGACGGACCGGACGGCGAGGCGCTGCGCCGGCTCGCCCCCGACTCGGTCGAGTTCGCCGGCGCCGTCGCGGACGTCCGCCCCTGGTACCGGGCCGCCGACCTGGTGGTGCTGCCCTCGCGCTGGGAGGGCATGGCACTGGCCCCGCTGGAGGCGATGGCCTGTGGCCGGCCGGTGCTCGTCACCGATGTCGACGGCGCCCGCGAGAGCCTGCCGCCCGGATCCGGCGCGCACTGTCTGGTGCCGCCGGGCCGGCCGGGCGCGCTGGCCGGTGCCGTCGCCGGGCTGCTGCTCGACCCGGGGCTGCGCGCGTCGCTCGGTGACCGGGGGCGCCGGCACGTCCAGTCCACGCACGATGTGCGGCGCACCGCGGAGGCGGTCGCGGAGCTGTACCGCGAACTCCTCGGCGGGCGCCCGCTCATGTCCTTTGAGTGCAGGGAGTCCATCCACTCGTGACCGCGGAAAGCACCGTCCCCTCCCCCGGCCCGCAGCCACGGGAACACGGACTCTCGCCCGTCTCGGTCCTGCCGGCCCGCACCCCCGGAGGCTTCCGGTTCCCGCTGCGCCGGCCGCCCGCGCGGCCCGCCTCCCCGGTGCCGCTGCTGGCCGCCGACCTGTGCGCCGCGCTGCTCGGCACGGTCGTCCTCGACGAGGCCCTACGCCGGCCCGTCCTGGTCGGTCTCCTGATGTCCGGGGCGATACTGCTGCGCCCGCAGCCCAGCGGGCGGGTGTCCGGGATCCTGGACGAAATCCCGGCGGTCTGCGGCCGGATCGCCGTCGTCTGGCTGGGCCTCGCCGCCGCACTCGCCGCCTGGGACCCGGACCGCGCGCTGCCCGCCCGCACCCTGCTGCTGGGCTGTGTCCTGCACGTGGCGGCGGCCTGCGCCGGCCGTGGTCTGGTGCACTGGCGCCGCCGGCTGGCCCTGCTGCGCCATCCGCGCGCCGCCCTGGTCATCGGCCCCGCCGCCACCGCCCAGCGGGTCGCCGCCGCCGTGCTGCGCCACCCGGGCTTCGGCGTACGGCCGGTCGGCGTCGTCGCCGAGCACCCCGAGGGCCCCGAAGGGCTGCCCGTGCTGACCACCGGCGAGGAGGTCGAGCGGGCCCTCATCCAGAACGGGGTCCGGGCCGTCCTCACCGTCCACCCCGCCGTCCGCACCGAACAGGGCCCGCTGCTGCGGGCGCTGGCCGAGTCGGGCTGCGTGGTCTGGGAGGTCGACGCGGACTCACCGGCCTACGAGATGCGCGACCAGCTCGCCGGGTTCTCCTGCCGCCGGCTCGAGATGGGCTCGCGGCGGCGCGGCAGCGCCGGCAAGCGGATCCTCGACATCGTGGTCTCCGGGTCGGCGCTCGTCCTGGTCAGCCCGCTGCTGCTGGTGTGCGCGGCGGTACTGCGGCTCACCGACGGACCCGGCGTGGTCTTCCGGCAGGAGCGCATCGGCCGCGGCGGGCGCCCCTTCACCCTGCTCAAGCTGCGCACCCACCGCCCGGTCGACGCGCACGAGGCCGCGACCCGCTGGAGCGTGGCCGGCGAACGCGAGATGAGCCCGTTCTGCCGCTTCCTGCGCCAGACCTCCCTGGACGAGCTGCTCCAGCTGTGGAACGTGCTGTGGGGCGACATGAGCCTGGTCGGGCCGCGCCCCGAACGGCCGTACTTCGTCGGCCAGTTCAGCCAGGCCTACCCGGGCTACGCGGCCCGCCACCGGATGCGGACCGGCATCACCGGACTCGCCCAGATCCACGGGTTGCGCGGCGACACCTCCATCGAGGACCGGGCCCGCTTCGACAACGCCTACATCGACAACTGGTCGCTGTGGCAGGACGTCTGCATCCTGCTGCGCACCGCGGCCGCGCTCGTGCGCTCGACGGGGAGCTGACGATGAGCTTCGCACTCTCCCCGGCCAGGCCCCTGCGGCTGCCGCCGGTCCTCGCCGCGACCGCCGTGCTCGCCGTCCTCGCGCTGCCGCTCACCCCGGCCGGCGACGACAGCGGAGCGGGACCGGCGGACGCGGTGTCCGCGCTGGTGGTGCTGTACGCCGCGGTGCGGACGGTACGGGAGCGGCGGCGGCCGCTGTCGGCGACGGCCGCGGTGGTACTGGGCATGCCGGTGGTGGGACTGGCCGTCGCGGCGGCCGGCGCGGCCTCGCCGGGGGCCGGGCTGACCGGCCTCGGCCGCTATCTCCAGGTGTTCGTCCTGGTCCCCGCCGCCGTGCTGCTGCTGATCCGGGACCGTGCCGACTTCCGGCTGCTGGCCTGGTCGTTCGTGGGGCTCGCGGGGTGGCAGGGCGCGGTCGGGGTGCACCAGTACCTCACCGGGACCGGGGCGTCGTACCAGGGCGAGGAGATCCGCGCGGTCGGCACGTTCGGGCCGCAGGACGTGATGGGCATGGCGACCGTGGTGTCGTTCGGTCTGGTCTGCGCGCTGGGGCTGGCGCTGGGGCGCTCGCCGGTACGGCAGCGGGTGGCGGCGGGCGTGTGCGTGCTCGGCCTGCTGCCGCCGCTGGCCCTGTCCTTCAGCCGCGGGGCCTGGATCGCGACGGTGCTGACCTGCGGTGTGCAGCTGGTACTGGCCGGGCTGCGGCGCGCGCTGAAGGTCGCGGCGGTCGCGGTCGCCGCCGGTGTGGTGCTGGTGGGGGGCTTCGGAGTCGGTACGGCGATGCTCCAGGAGCGGCTCAGCAGCATCGGGCAGGTGACCGACGCGCCGGACCAGTCGGTGGTCGACCGCTACACGCTGTGGGCGGCGGCGACCGACATGTGGCGCGAACATCCCGTGACCGGCGTCGGGTTGAAGAACTTCCCGGCCTACCGGGACGGGCACGCCTCACTGGCGCTGTCCTCCGGGAGCGACACGGAGGGAGCGGGCGCCGCGTTCCGGAAACAGCCGCTGCTGTCGCCGCACAACATGTACCTGCTGGTGCTGAGCGAGCAGGGACTGCTCGGGGCACTGGCGCTGGCGGGCAGCTGGCTGGCGCTGCTGGTGTGCGGGCTGCGCGGGTTGTGGCGGGTCCGCGGCGGTGCCGGCCTGGACTGCGCGCTGGTGGGGTGCGGGCTGCTGGTCTGGCAGCTCGTGGACTTCGCCTACGCGGACATCGGCGGGCCGTCGACCGTGCTGACGGCGGTGGTGTTCGGGACGGTGGCCTGGTGGGCGTTGGTGGGGGCGGACCTGGTGGGGGCCGAGCCGGCACCGGCTGAGCCGATGAGGGCTGAGCCGGTGGGGGCGGGGCGTTCGCTATGACGGTCACGCCTTCCAGGACCTCGGGCGTGCCCGGGTCGCGTGTCGACAGCGAGTCGGTGGCGGTCGAGCGCGCCCACGCGGCGGAGCCGCAGACGTCACAGCCCCGCGCCCCTGACGGGGCGCCTTCCTCCCGTCGTGTTCTCGCCAGGGCCGCTCTTGTCACCGCCGTCTTCTCCGTCGTCGGCTCGCTCCTCGGGCTCGTCCGGGACCAGTCGCTCGCCCGGCTCTTCGGGGCCGGGCGGGACACCGACGCCTTTCTCGTCGCCTGGACCGTCCCCGAGTTCGCGGCGACCCTGCTCATCGAGGACGGGCTCGCCTTCGCGCTGATCCCCGCCTTCAGCCTGGCCCTCGCCCGGCGGGCGCAGGGGGCTCCCGGCGACCCCGTCCGGGCGCTGGTCGCCGGGACCCTGCCGAGGCTGGCCCTCGCCTTCGCAGCCGTCGGCGCTCTTCTCATCGGAGGCGCCCCGCAGCTCGTCGAGGTGCTCGCGCCCGGTCTGCGCGACCCCGGGCTCGCCGTGGACTGCACCCGGCTGACCGCCACCTGTGTGCTGACCTTCGGGCTGGCCGGATACTGCAGCGCCGCCCTCCGCGCCCACCGGCGGTTCCTGGCGCCGGCCGCGATCTACGTCGCCTACAACGCCGGCATCATCACGGCGATGTTCGCGCTCGGCGGCCACTGGGGCGTGCGGTCGGCCGCGTTCGGGGTCGCGGCCGGGGGCCTGCTGATGGTCGCCGTACAGCTTCCCTCGCTGCTCGGGCAGTTGCGGCGCCGGGTCAAGGCCGCCGTCGGTGAGCCGGTCGCCGAGGCGGAGCCGCTGAACGTCGTCCTGATGGCCACCGTGCTGCTGTTCGCGCTGTGCCGGCAGTCGCAGGTGCTGATCGAGCGGTTCCTCGCCTCGCATCTGCACTCCGGGGCGATCTCGCACCTCAACTACGCGCAGAAGGTCGCGCAGATCCCGATGACGATGTCGATGATGCTGTGCACGGTCACCTTCCCGGTGGTGGCCCGGGCGCTGGCCGAGGGCGACACCGAGCGGGCCCGGCGCCGGGTGGAGCGGGACCTGTCGGTGGCAGCGAGCGTCGTCCTGCTCGGCACCGCCGTGGTCGTGGCGTGTGCGCCGCAGCTCATCCACCTCCTGTTCCAGCGCGGCGCGTTCACCGCGGCGGACACCGCCGCCACCGCCGCGGTGATGCGCGTCTACGCACTCGGGCTGCTCGGGCAGACCATGGTCGGGGTGCTGGTCCGCTCCTACTTCTCGGCGGGCCGCGCCACCTGGTACCCGGTCGGCGCCATGGCCGCCGGGATCGTCGTGACCTCCTGGATCGGCGCCATGGCGGTGGGCCGGTACGGCGTCACCGGCATCGCCGCCGCCAACGCCACCGGCATCACCGTCACCGCCGTGCTCCTGCTGTCGGGCATGGGCCCGCGCAGCGTCCCGATCCGTACCCGGCGGGTGCTGGCCGAGCTGAGCCGGCCGGTGCGGGCCGCCGTGATCGCCACGGTCGTCGGCACCTTCGTCGCCGCCCGGCCCGCGGACCCGCTCACCGGTTTGGCGGCCGGTACCACGGCCGTGACCGCGATCTTCGTCCTGCTCGGCTGGGCGCTGGACGCCCAGGGCTTCGCACCCGCACTCCGTTCCGTAGGCACCGTCACCCGAAGGCTCGCGCATGCCGTCTTCCATTGAGTCCGCCGAGAAGGTCAAAAACCTGGCGGGCCCGGTCCCCTGGGTCGCCATGTACCACTCCGTGGGCGACTGCTCGGACGATCCGTACCGGGTCACCGTCAGCCCCGACCGCCTGGCCGCACAGCTGAGCTGGCTGCGCCGGCGGAGGCTGCGCGGGGTGTCGGTCGCCGAACTGCTGGCCGCCCGGGCCCGGGGCGAGGGGCGGCGGCTGGTCGGGCTCACCTTCGACGACGGCTACGCCGACTTCCTCGACCACGCCCTGCCGCTGCTCGACCGCTGGGGCTGCGGCGCCACCCTGTTCGTGCTGCCCCGGCGGCTCGGCAGCGACAACCGCTGGGACTCGCTCGGCCCGAGCAAGCCGCTGCTCACCGCCGAGGGGGTCCGGCGGGCGGCGGCGGCCGGCGTGGAGATCGGCTCGCACGGGCTCACCCATGTCGACCTGACGAAGGCCGACGCGGACACCCTCAGGGCCGAGACCGCCGACAGCCGGGCCCTCCTGGAGGAACTGATCCAGGCCCCCGTGGACGGTTTCTGCTACCCCTACGGGACCGTCGACCAGCGTGTCATCGACGCCGTACGGGACGCCGGATACGGCTATGCCTGCGCCATCGACCCCGGCGACCTGACCGGCCTGCACACCCTGCCCCGGGTGCACATCGGCCAGAACGACCGCGCCCTGCGCCTCTTCCTGAAGTACCGGCTGCACCGGCTGCGCCGCCGTCCAGTCAAGGGGCTGTGAATGAGGACTCTGCATGTCATCACCGGGTTGGGGGTCGGCGGGGCGGAGCAGCAGCTGCGGCTGCTGCTCCGCCATCTGCCCGTCTCCTGCGACGTCGTCACGCTCACCAACCCCGGGCCGGTCGCACGCGCGCTGGCCGCCGACGGGGTGCGGGTGGTCCATCTCGGGATGGCCGGGAACCGGGACCTGGCCGCGCTGCCCCGCCTGGTCCGGCTCATCCGCCGGGGCCGCTACGACCTCGTCCACACCCACCTGTACCGGGCCTGTCTCTACGGCCGGATCGCGGCGCGCCTCGCGGGCGTGCGGGCCGTCGTCGCCACCGAGCACTCGCTCGGTGACACCCAGCTGGAGGGGCGCCGGCTGAACGCGGGGGTACGGGCGTTGTACCTCGCGGGCGAACGGCTCGGCCGGTCCACGGTCGCCGTCTCCCCCACCGTCGCCGAGCGGCTGCGCCGGTGGGGGGTGCCGGGGCCGCGGATCGAGGTCGTACCGAACGGCATCGACCTGGAGCGGTTCCGCTTCGACCCGGACCGGCGCCGGCGCACCCGGGCCCGGCTCGGGATCCCGCAGGACGCCTTCGTGGTGGGCGGCATCGGGCGGCTGGCGCCCGGCAAACGGTTCGACGTACTGATCGGCGCGCTGACCCGACTCCCCGAGGACTGCAGGCTGTTGCTGGTCGGCGGGGGTGCGGAGGAGGGGGCGCTGCGCCGTGCCGCCGAGGAGGCCGGGGTCGCCGGCCGGGTCCTGTTCGCCGGTGAGCGGCCGTATGTCTCCGACAGCCCGGCCGACCCGGACCTCCCCGCCCTCACCTCGGCCATGGACGTACTGGCCTCGCCCTGCACCGAGGAGGCCTTCGGGCTCGCGGTGATCGAGGCGCTGGCCGCCGGGCTGCCCGTCCTCTACAGCTCCTGCCCGGCCGTCGAGGACCTGCCGGCCGCCGCCGCCCCCGGCGCCCGCCGTATCGAGGGCGGCGCCCGTGCCTTCGCCGAGGCGCTGGCCGCCGCCCGCGCCGCCGGGTCCGGCCCGCGCATCGCGCCGGAGGCCGCCCGCCACTACTGCATCACCCGCAGCGCCGCCCAGCTCATGGACGTCTACGCGGCCGCACTCGCCACCACCCCTCAGGGAGCCAGTACGCCATGACCGAGACCACCACCAGGGCAGCCCGCCCGTTCGCCCGTGCCCGCACGGTCCCGCCCTGGTCGCTGCTGGCGGCCGGGGTCGCCGCCGGCGCGCTGCTGGGCGGCGCCTACGGCGTGCTCACGCCGCCCAGCTACACCGCGACCAGCTATGTCATCGCCGTTCCCACCGACCGGTCCGACACCGCCACCGCGCAGGGCTTCGCGCAGGCCTACGGCCGGGTCGCGACCCAGCTCGCGGTGCTCGGGGACGCCCAGGTGTGGGCCGGGGTGCCGGTGAACACGCTGCGGGAGAGCGTGCAGACGGAGACCTCGCCGGACGCGCCGATGGTCGCCGTCTCGGCCACCTCGCCGCACCCCCTGCAGGCCGCCGACATGGCGAACGCGGTGGCCCGCTCGCTCGCCCAGCACGCCAACGACACCAAGGGCGACACGCACGTCGAGCTCCTCCAGTTCTCCCGGGCCCTGAAGCCGACCGCGCCCACCTCGGCGTCCCCGAAGGTGACCGGTCTGGTGGGTGCGAGCGCGGGCGGGCTGCTGGCCGGTCTCGTGGTGCTGGTGCGGCCCCGGCGCCGCGCGGAGGAGAACGCCCTGCAGGCCTCCGTGCCGGGACCGGCCGTCGCCGCCGACGTGCACGGACAGCTGTGACGGCGACGGCCCCCCCGACGCTCGCCGCGCACACCACCGAACTCGTCACCGACGAGGGCGCCTTCGCCGCGCTGGCCACCGCCTGGGGGCGCCTGTACCGGCGGTGCGGCACGGCCACCCCGTTCCAGAGCCACGCCTGGCTGCACTCCTGGTGGCGCTCGTACGGGGTGCCCGGGCGGCTCCGCCTGGTCCTGGTGCGCCACGGCGGTGAACTGGTCGGCGCGGCCCCGCTGATGCTGGTGCACCGGCCGCTGCCCACGCTGGTGCCGCTGGGCGGGGCGATCTCGGACTACACGGACGTGCTGCTCGCCGACGGCGACGACGGCCGGGCGGCGGCCGCCCTCACCCAGGAGCTCGCCCGGGCGGCCCGGACGGCGCTGATCGACTTCCGTGAGGTGCGTCCGGGCGGCGCGGTGGAGCGGGTGTACGACCGCTGGCACGGGCCGTGCCGGAAGGTGCCCGACTCGCTGTGCCTGGAGCTGCCCGCCGTGGCCATGGACGAGCTGGTGGCCCGGCTGTCCTCGAAGCAGGCCCAGCGGGTGCGCGCCAAGCTGCGCAAGCTGGGCTCGCTCGGGGTGCGCCGGGACGTCGTGCCGCCGGAGGGCGTCGACACCGCGCTCGGCCGGCTCCTCGATCTGCACCGGCTCCAGTGGCAGGGGCGGAAGGTGACGACGGAACACCTCCAGTCGCGGTTCCGGGAGCATCTGGTGCGTTCGGTGGGGCCGATGGTGCGCTCCGGGGACGCGGTGGTCACCGAGTTCCGGCTGGACGACGAGGTGGTCGCCGTCGATCTGACCCTGCTGTCGCCGAGCCTGGCCGGCGGCTATCTGTACGGGGCGCATCCGCAGTTGCGGGAGCGCAAGGCGGACGTGGCGGTGATGCTGCTCGACGCCTGTGCCCAGCACACCGGGGCCGGCGAGCGGGGCGCGCTGAGCCTGCTGCGCGGGAACGAGCCGTACAAGCACCACTGGCGGCCCCAGCCGGTCGTCAACCAGCGGCTGCTGCTGGCCCGGCGTCGCACCGCGCCGCTGCTGACGGCGGCGCTGTGCGACGCCGCCGCCCGGCAGCGGGTCAAGGAGGTGCGACACCGATGGAAGGAACGCCGGCAGGACTAGCTCCGCGTACGCGACCACCAGTCGAGGCGGACACAGAGTTTCCCGCCCATCCAGTACTCGACCCAGTCGCCCAGGTCCATCGGCGCGCAACCGGCCGGGGGCATGGTGCCGGGAACGGGAGCAGGAGTGGGAGTGGGGGTCGGTTTCGAGGTCGGGACGTCCGGGGTGGGAGCCGGCGTCGGGGTCGCGTCGTCGTTCCGGCCGGAGAGGGCCGAGCGGTAGACCCGCGACGCGCGCGGGTTGTCCGAACACTGCCAGACGCCGTGCGGGCAGTAGTCGGTCAGCGTGTTGTACAGCGGCTTGTGCTCGTCCATCCAGGCGAGCATCAGCCGCATGTACTCGGCGTTGTCACCGTTGCGGAAGAGGCCCCATTCCGGATAGGAAACGGGTTTCCCGTGCGCCTTCGCGAAATCGACGTGGTCCTGAAGTCCGTAGGGCTCCCGCACCTGTTCGCCGAAGGAAAGACCGGTGGGCTGGTCGTAGGAATCCATGCCGACGATGTCGACCGTGTCGTCCCCGGGGTAGCACTGCGTCCACGGGACGGCGTCGCGGCCCCGGCTCGGCGTGAAGTCGAACCGGAATTTCTGGCCCGGCACCGCACGCATGGTGGTGACGATCCTTTTCCAGTACTTCTTCCAGGCCTCCGGGTCGGGCCCGCAACGATGGGTGTAGGTAGTGCCGTTCATCTCCCAGCCGAGCACGACGACCGTGTCCGGCACCTCCAGCTCCACGAGCCGCTCGGCGAGGGCCCGGAAGTGCTGATCGAACCGCCCGGCGGCGCCCTGCGCCAGCAGCGACCGGACCTCGGCGTCCCCGACATGGTCCTCGTTGCGCTCCTGCATGGGCACGTTGAGGACGAGCATCCGGTCGTCCTTCTCCCGCCGCCAGTGCGCCCAGACGTCCAGGAAACCGGGTGCGCCCTCGATGTCGGCCCAGCGGTCGCCGGGCAGATACGTGTGCGCGACCTTCAGCTCGGTGCCGTCGAGCCAGCCGCTCAGCTGGGCCATGCGGGCCACGCCCAGCGGCCCGGAGTCCAGGAAGGCCCCGAAGGCCGGCGGCGCCGCCCTGGCGGGCGCGGGCGTGACCGGAGCCGGGCTCACCGGTACCGGTGTCGGACTCGCCACAGCCGGCAGGGGTGCCGCCGACGCCGGGACGGACGTCGTGGGCGTGGGAGCCGGTGTGGGGTCCGTGACCAGCGCCACCTCCGCACCCGCGGCGAACCCCGGACCGGTGGCCAGGGTCGCCGAGGCGACGACGACCGCCGCCACCGCCGCGACCACAGCCCGCCGGTGCGACCGGGACCTCGGCTGTCTTCGCTGCTGTGGAGCCATGCCTGCTCCTTTCTCCACCAGTTCTCGTCCGTTCTTCTCGTCCGTTCACGCATTCGCTGAGGAAGTACCAGTTACTGACACTCAGTCATATCAATATGAATTCCGCCAGTGCGGCTGCGGCTTTCGGGTGGGCCGAACGTCCGCACGGGTGAACCGACGCAAAGGAAAAGGTCCGTGTCGCTGCTAGACATCCGGGTTCCCGCGGTTCTGCTGCGGATCGACCGGAATCCCTTTCACCACGGCACCCTCGGGGCTGTGCGCTCGCTCGGCAGGGCCGGCGTGGACGTCCATCTGGTCGCCGATTCCACCGGCAGTCCGGTCGGCAGGTCCCGTTTCGTACGGCAGCTGCATCCGCCGCCGGCGCCGGGTGCGTCCGCCGCGGAGATCGTGGCCGTGCTGCGCCGGGTGGCGGCGCGGATCGCCCGTCCGGCGGTGCTGATCCCGATGGACGACGCGAGCGCGATCGCGGTCGGCCGGCACCGCGAGGATCTCGCACCCGCCTACCTGCTGCCGCAGCAGCCCGCCCTGCTTCCCGAGCGGGTCGCCGACAAGGCCGAGTTGGCCGAGGTGTGCGCGGCGGCCGGGATCCCGCACCCGCGGACCCTCGTCCCGGACAGCGCCGAACAGGCCGCCTCCGCCGTCTGGCGGCTCGGGCTTCCGGTGGTCGCCAAGTGGAGCCGGCCCTGGCTGGTCCCGGCCGGGTCCGGGCTGCGCAGCACGGTCGTGGTGCGCTCGGCGCGGGAGGCACGGGAGCTGTTCCTGCGGGCCGAGGAGGCGGGCAGCAGGCTGCTGCTGCAGGAGTTCCTGCCGCCGGGTCCGGACCGCGACTGGTTCTTCCACGGCTACGCCGACCGCACCGGGGCGGTACGCGCGGGCGGCCCCGGCCGCAAGCAGCGGTCCTGGCCGCGCGGGGCGGGCCTGACGGCGGTCGGCCAGTGGACGCCCAACCCGCAGGTCCAGGGACTGGCCGAGCGGCTCACCGGCGAACTGGGCTTCCGGGGCATCTTCGATCTGGACTTCCGGCGCTGCGGCAGCACCGGCCGCTACCACCTCCTCGACTTCAATCCCCGTCCGGGCGCGCAGTTCCGGCTCTTCGCCGACGGCGCGGGCCTGGACGTCGTACGCGCCCTGCACCTGGATCTGACCCACCGTCCACTGATCGCCGGGGCACCGCTGGCCGGACGGTCGTTCGTGGTGGAGAACTACGCGCCGCTGAGCGCGCTGCGGCCGGCCCCGCACGGGCGCGAGCTGGCCTGGAGCGCGCCGGACGACCGGGGGCCGGGCCTGGCGATGTGGGCGCTGTGGTGCCGGCACGTGGCGGGCCGGCTCCTCGGCCGGCTGCGCCCCGGCACGGCCCCGGTCCCGCGGCCGAACTCCGTCGTGGTCCGCCAGGCCGGGGAGCCGGCCGGAGAACGCCGCCCGGCCGTCCTGGACGAGGAGCTCTCCGGAGTGTCCGGTGTCTCCAGCCTCGCCGGTCTGCCCGACCGGTCCGACGACGAGAAAGCGAGCAGCTGCTGATGTACGACCTGTTGGTGGTGGGCGCGGGCCCGTACGGCCTGTCCATCGCGTCCCACGCCGCGGCAGCGGGGCTGAACGTCCGTGTCTTCGGCCGCCCGATGGCGTCCTGGCGCGACCACATGCCCCGCGGGATGTTCCTCAAGTCCGAACCGTGGGCCTCCAACCTGTCGGACCCCGAGGCGCGTTGGCGGCTGGACGTGTACTGCGCGGGCCGGGGGGTGGAGGCCCGGCACGGGCGGCCGATCCCGCTGGACATGTTCACCGAGTACGGGCTGTGGTTCGCCCGCAACGCCGCCCCGCCCGTGGACGAACGCACCGTCACCCGGATCGCGCCCCGTACCGGCGGCTTCGACGCGACGACGGAGGACGGCGAGACCCTGCACGGCCGGACCGTCGCCCTGGCCGTCGGCGTGCTGCCGTTCGTCGAGATCCCGTCCGCGCTGCACGGCCTCTCCCCCGACCTGGTCTCGCACAGCAGCCACCACGCCGACCTGGACCGCTTCCGCGGCCGGGACGTCACGGTGATCGGCGGTGGCCAGGCGGCCCTGGAGACCGCCGCACTCCTCGCCGAACAGGGCAGCAGGGTACGGGTGCTGGTGCGCGCGGAAGAGCTGTACTGGAACGAGGTGCCGCCGCCCTGGGAGCGCCCCTGGTGGAAGTCGGCGCGCGCCCCGCACAGCGGTCTCGGACCCGGCTGGCGCAACTGGTTCTACTCCGAGCGCCCCGGCCTGTACCGGCGGCTCGCGGAGCCGACCCGGGCGCGGATCGCGGCCACCGCGCTCGGCCCGGCCGGCGCCTGGTGGGTGCGGGAGCGGGTGGAGTCCGGGGTGGAGGTGCTGCTCGGCCGCGAGGTGACGGCGGCCCGGGCCACCGCGGGCGGGGTGCGCCTGGACACCGCCGTGCGCGGCGGCGGGGCGGACACCCTGGAGACCGAACACGTCATCGCGGCCACGGGGTTCAGGACGACCCGGGAGCGGCTCGGACTCCTGGCCGACGACCTGCGTACGACGCTGGTGACCGGGGCCGACGGGGCGCCGGAGGTCGGCCGGGGCTTCGAGTCGTCGTACCCCGGGCTGTTCCTGGCCGGTCTGATCACGGCCGCGGGCTTCGGCCCGGCGATGCGTTTCGTGCACGGCGCCACGTTCACCGCGGACACGCTGGTGCGTGGGGTACGGCGGCGGCTGCGCTCGGGCCCGGCCGGCTGGGGTGTCGACGCGGACCTCCGCGAGCCGGCACCCGACGTGGTGCGGAACTGACGGACGCGGGTGCCGGACCCTGAGGAAGGCGTCCGGCACCCGGCTGACCAGGGCGGACCCTAGGACCGGCGAGACGCGGCTCGGCCTCGTCGGTACAGCATCGTGCCGCCTGCGATCAGTGCGGCGCTGGCGGCCGAGGCCGCGATCATGGCCTCACGGTCACTGCCGGTGTGCGGCAGGGTGGGCGGGGATCCCTGGTGGTGTCCGCCGCCGGGCGGAGGTGTCGGACTCGGCGACGAAGGCGTCGGGCTCGGCGGCGGGGGTGTCCGGCTCGGTGGCGGAGGTGTCGGGGTCGGTGAGGGGGGCGTCGGGGTCGGTGACGGAGGCGTCGGGGTCGGTGAAGGCGTCTCGCCGCAGGGGGGCGAGGTCTCTCCGCCGTAGGGGGGCGGGGTGTTGCCGGGCGAGCCTTCGGCGCCGTAGCCCGCGTCGCAATCCGTACTGCCGTAGCCCGAGCTGTCGTCGCCCGAGTCGCCGTAGGACGTCTCGTCCGCCCGGTCGCCGGTGTGCTCGTCGGAATCCGACGCGTTCGCACAGGAGTTGCCGAGGGCCGGATTCAACACGGCGGCCAGGTCGATCGAGTTGCCGCACACGTTGACCGGGACGTTCACCGGAGCCTGGACGTTGTTGCCGGACACGACACCCGGTGAACCGCCGGCGGCCGCGGTCGCGTCCGTGTCGGCGAGCGCGGGACTGGCGTACAGGGACAGAATGCCGGTCGCGGCGGCGGCCACGACCAGTCCCCTGCTGAGGGTCTGTCGCAATCTCGTTGTCTTCCTGCTCAGAAGTGGAAAGGCCGGCCTCGGAGCGCGGATGCGAAGGATCGACGGTCCGAGGCCGGCCGTGACACAGCCGGACGGCTGGTGCGCTGCGCTGACGTCGTCAGTCGTTGGCGCAGGCGCTACCGAACGCGGGGTTCAGCAGCGCGATGACGTCAACGGTGTTGCCGCAGACGCTGGCCGGAACGTGGACCGGAACCTCGATCACGTTGCCGGAGAGAACGCCCGGGGAAGCGACGGCAGCAGCCTCGGCACCCGAGTCCGCGAAGGCCGGGACGGCACCGGCCAGGGCCAGGATCGCACCGGCAGCGACAGCAGCGGTCTTCTTCATGAACTTTCCCTTCTCTGCGGTCATGCCCGTATGACGGCCGAAACCGAGCGAGCACAGCATGAATGGCTCGCATCATGACCGGCAGACTGTAGAACGAGAAATAGGGGGCCGAAGAAACTACGGAACGCGCGCCGCCGGGTAATTCACTCGAACGCCCGGCAGGAAATGGCCGAACGCAGCGAAATCCGCCCGGGTGGCGTGCGTTCGCACGCCACCCGGGCGGATTTCACGAGACCGGGGTCACTGGTTGGCGACGCCGTTGGCGGAGAGGGCCGAGATGTCGTCCAGAACGTGCGACACCGGCTCGTCGCCCTTGGCCTGGGTGGAGTTCTCGGCGCACTGCTGGTTCTGCGGCGCGGACAGGACCGGCACGTCCTGGGCCACGCCGACAGCGGCGATGAGGCCGAGGATCCCCTGGAGGTTCGCCTTCGCGGGCAGACCGACACAGAGCTTGTTGAGCGAGCCCTGCACCAGGGTGGCCTGCGGGCTCATCTTGCCCTTGGTCACCTGGTTGCCGAACTTCTCGTGGGCGCCGTTGCCGCTGGCGGAGGTGGTGCCGTGGTCGTTGCCGGTGGCAAGCGCCTGGGGGGCTGCCGCCGCCGACACACCTACGACGGACGCGGCGACCGCCGCCGCGGCCATTGCCTTCTTCAGCATTTCGCTTTCCTTTCCTGGCTCCGTGCGCAAGACGCACGTTCCTGCCCCCGCATCAACCGCCCGCATCCGGAATGGTTTCGGCGGGGGTGCGGCACGTCACCCGATCGGACCGGTTCGCCGCCCGGAATTCCGGTTACGGCCGCGCGCCCGCGGCGGCCTCGGGGATTACCGGACCGTGCGCCATCGGAGTGAAGCGGAGCAACCAAACGCGTCGGGGGGAGTTGACCAGTGGGCTCCGGTGGACGGGGTTTCTCCAGAAGGGAATCACAAGTGATCAAGAAGGTTCTGGCCGTCGCCGCTGTCGCCGCCTCCGTGGCTGGCGCCACCGCCGTCGCCGCCTCGCCGGCCCTGGCCACCGGCAACGACCACGGCACCACCTCCGCCAGTGGCAACGGTGCCTCCCAGGCGTTCGGCAACTCCGCCACGTACGGCAACATGAGCCCGCAGCTGGCGCTCATCCAGGGCTCCTTCAACAAGCCCTGCATCGGCCTGCCGGCCAAGCTGAACCTCCAGGGTCTGGCCGGTGTCGGCGCCGTCGGCGTCCTGCAGGACGTGCCGATCCTCTCCGCGCCGCAGAACCAGCAGTGCGTCGAGAACTCCACCCAGGCCAAGGGCGACGAGCCGCTCTCGCACATCCTGGACGACATCTCGGCC
>NZ_JBEYFE010000058.1:0-17758 GCF_040634235.1 Streptomyces sp. NPDC007157 | reverse complement strand
GCCGATGGTACTGCAGGGGGGACCCTGTGGGAGAGTAGGACACCGCCGAACAAATTTTAGGAAAGGCCCACGCCGTTATGGCGTGGGCCTTTCTGTGTTTGTGGGTGCGTTTAAGCTCGGTGGTATGCGCTACGACCTGGTTATCTTCGACAACGACGGCGTCCTCGTCGACAGTGAGCCCATCTCCAACCGGCTCCTGGCCGCCTATCTCACCGAGCTCGGACATCCCACCTCCTACGAGGACTCCATACGGGACTACATGGGATCCGCGATGCACCGGGTCCACGAGCTCGTCCAGGAGCGCACCGGGCAGCGGCTGCCCGACGACTTCGACGACGTCTTCCACGCGCGCGTGTTCGCCGCCTTCGAGGCGGAGTTGAAGCCCGTCGCCGGGGCGGCGGAGGTGCTGGAGCAGCTGGCGGCGGACAGGGTGCCGTACTGCGTGGCGTCGTCCGGTAGCCATGAGCGGATTCGCGTGGGGCACCGTACGACCGGGCTCGACCGGTGGTTCGACGAGTCGCGGGTGTTCAGTTCGCAGGACGTGGGGCGGGGCAAGCCGGCGCCGGATCTCTTCCTGTACGCGGCCGAGCGGATGGGGGTCGCGCCGGAGCGCTGTGCCGTGGTGGAGGACAGTCCGCTGGGCGTGCAGGCGGCTGTCGCGGCCGGTATGGACGTGTACGGGTACACGGCGATGACGCCGGCCGACCGGCTGCAGGGCGCCACCCAACTCTTCTCCGACCTGGGGCAGTTGGCTGACCTGCTCGAATGACCGAGGGCATCGTGGTGGGGCTGACAATTGTCATGCCGAGCTGCGGACGATCGTTTCTACTGGAGGACCCGACCCGGACGCGAAGCTAAGAGCATGACGAAGACGACGAACGCCGGGTCCCCGAACAGCAACCAGGACAAGCGGCAGCCCAGTGTGCTGGAGAACTTCAAGCCGCTGATCGTGGACGTGGCGGTTCCTCTCGGGTCGTACTACCTCTTCAAGGGCGCCTTCGGGATGAGCACCTTCGCGGCGCTCGCCTGGAGCAGTGTGGTGCCGGCGCTGCGGACGGTGTGGAGCGTGGTCAAGGAGCGTCGGGGCAACGCGTTCGCGGGGCTCATCCTGCTGGTGAACCTGGTGTCGCTGGCGCTGAGCTTCGTCTCCGGAGACCCGCGGCTGATGCTCGCGAAGGACAGCGGGGTCAGCAGCGCGATCGGGATCGCGATCCTGGTGTCGGTGGCGATGGGCCGGCCGATGATGACCGAGGGGCTCAAGCCGTTCGTGCTGAAGGGCGATGCGGCCAGGGAGGCGGCCTTCGAACGGCTGCGGTCCGGGTCGGCCGCGTTCCGGCGGTCGGAGCGGGTCTACTCTCTCGTGTGGGGTGTGCTGCTGCTCGCCGAGTGCGTGGTGCGGATCGTGGGGGCGTACACCCTGCCCGTGGACACCATGGTGTGGCTCGGCACGGTCATCCTGGTCGGCGCGATCGGGATCGGGATGGTGGTCAGCGGCGGGCTCGCCGCCGAACCGATGGCCCGGATGATCTCCGCCGAGGTGACGGCCATGGCGGGGACGTCGCCGGAGGGGGCGGAGGAGACGGCGGGCGGCGTGAAGCGTGAGGTGGCTGTCGCCGCCTGACACCGCCGTAGGTAAAGGTGAAGGAAATTCATCTTTGGCTGGATCTACCCACGAGTACGCCGGGGCCCTACGCTCGCCGCCATGACAGATGTGCTGCGGCGCGGTAGGGCCTCGTTGGCGTTCAGCTTCTTCACGCAGGGCGCCACTTTCGCGCTGCTCGTGACGCGCATCCCCGCCATCCAGGACCGGTACGGCGTCTCCGACGCGCTGCTGCCGGTCTTTCTGGCCGCCGTGCCGATCCTGGCCGGCGTCGGCAGTGTGACCACCGAGCAGCTGGTGAAGCGAATACGGCCCAGCCGGCTGCTGCGCTGGTCCCAGCCTGTGGTGATGCTGGCGCTGCTCGGGGTCGGGGCCGGCGGCCAGGTGGCCGAGCTGGCGGTCGCGCTGGCCGCGTTCGGGCTGGCGGTCGGGGCGTTGGACGCCTCGATGAACATGCTCGGGGTGAGCCTGCAGCGGACGTACGGGCGCAGCATCATGCTCAGCTTCCATGCCGCCTACAGCCTGGGCGGGATTCTGGGGGCCTCGCTGGCCTGGGTGGGGGCGCACTGGCATCTCGCGCTGTGGGTGTCGTACCTGCCGGTCGTCGCGGTGCTGTTGCCGGCCGCGCTGGTGGCGAGCCGGTGGTACGTGGACGGCAAGCCAGCGGAGGACGCCGAGGTCGGGGCGGGCGCCGGTGCGGGCGGTGGGGTCGTCTTCAAGCTGCTGCTGCCGCTGTGTCTGGTGATGACGTTCGCCTACATCGGGGACTCGACCGTCTCCAACTGGAGTGCGAAGTATCTGAAGGACGTGCTGGGGAGCAGTGAGCAGCTGGCCACCGTGCCGTACAACGTGTACATGGTGACCACGCTGGTCGGGCGGGCCATCGGGGACTTCGGGGTACGGCGGTTCGGGGCCGTGGCGGTCGTACGGCTGGGGGCGCTGGTGGCGGCGGTCGGGTTCGTGGTGGTGGCGGGGGCGTCCGGGGCCTGGGTCGGGATGGCCGGGTTCACCCTCTTGGGGCTGGGGTTGTGTGTCCTGGTGCCGCAGACCTTCGCGGCGGCCGGGCGGTTGTTCCCGGGGGATTCGGATGCGGCCATCGCCCGGCTGAACATCTTCAACTACGTCGGCTTTTTGATCGGTTCGCCGTTGGTGGGTGCGCTGGGCGACGCGTGGAGCTATCGCGGGGCGATGCTGGTGCCGATGGTGTTGGTGCTGGTGACGTTGGTGTACGCCCGTTCGTTCGCGACTCGACCGGACCGATACGGTGGCGGGCATGAGCGGCCGCGCACAGCTGATGTGGGACGAGGCAGTAACGGGCTATGACTTCGGTCCGGGCCATCCGATGGATCCGGTCCGGCTGGCGTTGACCCGGAGACTGGTCGACGCGTTCGGGCTCGACCGGGCGATGGATGTCGTCGCGGCGAAGCCGGCCGGGGAGTCGACGCTGCGGCTGGTGCACCGGGAGGACTACGTCGAGGCGGTGAAGGCCGCTTCGGCCGATCCCGCGGCGGCCGATCAGTCGTACGGGCTGGGGACGATGGACGATCCCGCGTTCGCCGGGATGCACGACGTGTCCGCGTTGATCGCCGGGCAGTCGGTGGGGGCCGCCGAGGCGGTGTGGCGGGGGGACGTCGACCACGCCGTGAACTTCGCGGGTGGGCTGCACCACGCGATGCCGGGGGCGGCCTCCGGGTTCTGCATCTACAACGACGCCTCGCTGGCGATTGCGCGGTTGCTGGAGCTGGGCGCCGAGCGGGTCGCCTATGTGGATGTGGACGTGCATCACGGGGACGGGGTGCAGGCCGCGTTCTGGGAGGATCCGCGGGTTCTGACCATCTCGCTGCACGAGCATCCCCGTACGTTGTTCCCGCAGACCGGGTGGCCGCAGGAGGTCGGGGCCGGGGCGGGGGAGGGCTCCGCGGTGAATGTGGCGCTGCCGGCGGGGACCGGGGACGCGGGGTGGCTGCGCGCGTTCCACGCGGTCGTGCCGGAGCTGGTCGCCGACTTCCGGCCCCAGGTGCTGGTGACTCAGCACGGTGCCGACACGCACTTCGAGGATCCGCTGGCGCATCTCGCCGTTTCGCTGGACGCGCAGCGGGCCGTGCAGGTGGCCTGCCATGAGCTGGCGCACGAGTACGCCGGGGGGAAGTGGGTCGCGTTGGGGGGTGGGGGGTACGAGGTGGTGGATGTCGTGCCCCGGTCGTGGACGCATCTGGTGGCGATCGCCGCGGGGCGGGAGATCGCGCCGGAGACGCTGGTGCCTGAGGCATGGCGGCAGGAGGTGTTCGCCCGGACTCGGCAGTTGGGGCCGGGGCGGATGACGGACGGGCGGTGGCCGGTGGGGTGGGCGGAGTGGGAGGCCGGATACGACCCCGCCGACCGCCTGGACCAGGCGGTGCTGGCTACGCGGCGGGCCGTGTTTCCGTTGCGGGGGTTGTTGGCCTAGGGGCCGGCTGATCGTTACGCCAACTGTGGGGTGTTGCTCTGCTTCCGGGGTCTTCGGGCGGCCGGGTCCATCACTATTTCTGGCGTGTCGAGTGGTGGTGGGCTTCGGGACTATCTGATGGCCGTGGGGCTGGCGGGGGTGGTGGCTTCCTCCCGGGAGCGGAGTCTTCGGCGTTATCGGCTGTTCGCGGCTCGGGATCCTCGGGTGTTGATCGGTATTGATCCGCAAGGGGACTGGAGCGAACAGGAGTTGGTCCGGTTGATGGCGGGCAGGTGTGGGGTTTCGGACGATCTCCGGTGCGTTTCTGGGCATGATGTGATCGATCCTGAGTTGACCGTCGCCGCGCTCGATGCCTTCGCGGAGCGGGTGGGGAATGTCGCCCGGCGGCGGGCGCCCGTGTTGTTCGGGACCGGGCACCCGCACCGGCTGATCGGCTTCTACGCCGGTCTCGCGGACGCGTTGTCGGCGGCGGGGTGTGAGGTCCTCACCCCCGCGCAGGGTCGCTGTGTCGACATAACGACCCGGTTCGGTCTACGTACGTGCAACCTTGATTACGTACAAGGTGTCGGGTTGGTGCGGGAATCGGGAGGTGAACGCCCCGGTTGTGCGCCGGGTACGCACACGCACTCACCGCTGCCGGTTCGGGTGGCGCTGGACGCGGCGGCGAGCGGCGGCGGGCCGTTGCCCGAGCTGGTGGTGGGGGACCACGGGTGGGTCTGCGGTGCTGGTCAGCTCGGGTTTGAGGCCATTGGGCTGGCGGATACGGATGACCCCGCGCTCTTTGTGGGCGAGGCCGAGGGGGTCGTGTCCGTGGCCGTTCCGGTTGATGACGGCGTGCGGTCCGATTGCTACACGCCGCTTACCCGCTACGTACTCAATCGAGCGTGTCTGTCACAGTAGGCCGCCGATGGGTGCACCTCTTCCCCACTCGCATCACCCGCCCCTACATTGGGGAGTGAGCACGCAACGACGAAGAGTCACCGGAAGGGGAAGCCGGTGGCCCGTCGAGTGCGGAAGGTTCAGGTGTGTCATGGCAGCTGGCGAGAGGCCTCTCAACGAGGTCGTGTTCCTGACCGTGGCGGAGGTCGCCGCGGTGATGCGAGTGTCGAAGATGACCGTGTACCGGCTGGTGCACAGCGGTCATCTGCCCGCGATCCGGGTGGGGCGGTCCTTCCGCGTCCCCGAGCAAGCGGTACACGAGTACCTTCGCGAGAGCTATGTGGGGGTGGAGACCGCCTGACGACGGTTTCGGGATACCCGGAGCACCTCGATTACGACCTCAGCGCTCGGGCGGGTAGGCTAGCCCCTCGTAGGTCGTATGGGCCCATGGCGCCCAGCACCGAGTGATGAGAAGTGAGCGAGGGTAGTCGTGGGCTCTGTTATCAAGAAGCGGCGCAAGCGGATGGCCAAGAAGAAGCACCGCAAGCTGCTCAAGCGCACGCGCGTTCAGCGCCGTAACAAGAAGTAATTACGGCGCCGAGCCGCGAGAGCTTGTGTATGGCCCCCCACCAGTACGGTGGGGGGCCATACGCATTTTCCGGCCGCGACGGCTCACCATGGCCTGCTGAGGGTCATGCCAGCGCAACATCAACCCGCTAAGTTGGCCCGCATACGGGAACACGGAAGAAAGGCGCTGATCTTGGGGAAGGTCGTGCTCGTGACCGGAGTGGCCCGTCAACTTGGGGGCCGGTTCGTACGGCGGATCCAGCGTGACCCCGATGTCGACCGGGTCGTCGCCGTGGACGCGGTGCAGCCGGAGCATCATCTGGGCGGGGCCGACTTCATCCAGACCGACATCCGCCAGCCGACCGTCGCCCGCATCCTCGCCGAGACCGGCGCCGACACCGTCGTCCACATGGACGTGACCGGTACGCCGCTCGGCAGCGGGAGCCGGGCCACCGTGAAAGAGACCAACGTCATCGGGACGATGCAGCTGCTCGGCGCCTGCCAGAAGTCGCCGAACGTCAAGCGCCTGGTGATCAAGTCCAGTACGAACGTGTACGGCTCCGCGCCGAAGGATCCCGCCGTCTTCACCGAGACGACCCCGCCGAAGTCCCTGCCGAGCGGGGGGTTCGCGAAGGACACGGTGGAGGTGGAGGGGTATGTGCGGGGGTTCGCCAGGAGGCGGCCCGACGTGGCGGTGTGCGTGCTGAGGTTCGCCAACATCCTCGGGCCGACCGCCGACACCCCGCTCGCCTCCTATTTCTCCCTCCCCGTGCTGCCCACCGTCTTCGGGTACGACCCCCGGCTGCAGTTCGTGCACGAGGACGACGTGATCGACGTCCTGCGGATCGCCTCGCACGAGCCGGCGCGGGGGACCCTGAACAGCGGCACGTTCAACATCGCGGGCGACGGCGTGCTGTTGCTCTCCCAGTGCTCGCGGCGGCTGGGGCGGCCCACCGTGCCGTTGCTGCTGCCGGCGGTCACCTGGGCCGGGTCCCTGGTACGGACGCTCGGTATGAGCGACTTCTCGCCCGAGCAGATCCGGTTGCTGACGCACGGCCGGGTGGTCGCCACCGGCCAGATGCGGGAGACGCTGGGATTCCAGCCGCAGTACACGACGGCGGAGACGTTCGCGGACTTCGTGCGCGCCCAGGCCACGGGGCTGCTGCCGCCGCAGGTGGTGGCCGCCGCCGTCGACCGGATCGCCGCCCTGCCCGTCCTGAGCGGCGGCAAGACACCGACGCAGAGCGCCAACTGAGGAGCGCAACACGATGGCGGACGCCAAGGTCATTCCGTTCGACGACGACCGGTCCCGCGGGGCTGCCGTGCAGCGGCCGGCCCGGCGCCGGGGGCCGGGCAACCGGCGCAAGGGCGGCGGCGAGCAGGCGGCGGTGCGCGAGTCCGGGGCGGTGCGTGAGGTCCAGCCTCTCGCCGGGCGGATCCCCGCGCAGGAAGATGTGCATGTGACCCGGGAGAGCGCTGAGACGGACGTGCCGGAGCCGAGCGACGACGCCGGCCTGGAGCGGCGCGTCGCACGCGGTCTCGCGTTCCTGCGCCGACGGCTGACCGGGGACTACGAGGTCGACGACTTCGGGTACGACGAGGAGCTGACCGACAAGGTCCTGATGTCCATGCTGCGGCCGGTGTACGAGAAGTACTTCCGTGTCGAGGTGAAGGGCGTGGAGAACATCCCGGCCGAGGGCGGTGCGCTGATCGTCGCCAACCACTCCGGGACGCTGCCGATGGACGGGCTGATGATGCAGGTCGCGGTGCACGACCAGCATCCGGCGAATCGTCACCTCAGGCTGCTGGCGGCCGATCTGGTCTTCGTGCTGCCGGTGGTGAACGAACTGGCCCGCAAGCTCGGGCACACGCTCGCGTGCGCGGAGGACGCGGAGCGGCTGCTGGGGCAGGGTGAGCTGGTCGGGGTGATGCCGGAGGGGTTCAAGGGCATCGGGAAGCCGTTCAGCGAGCGGTACAAGCTCCAGCGGTTCGGGCGGGGCGGGTTCGTCTCGACCGCGCTGCGGCAGGGGGCGCCGATCATCCCCTGCTCGATCGTGGGGGCCGAGGAGATCTACCCGATGCTCGGCAACGCGAAGACGCTGGCCCGGGTGCTGGGGATTCCGTACTTCCCGCTGACGCCGACGTTTCCCTGGCTCGGGCCGCTCGGGGCGGTGCCGCTGCCGACGAAGTGGACGATTCAGTTCGGGGAGCCGATCCGTACGGACGGCTATCCGCCGGAGGCGGCCGAGGATCCGATGCTGATGTTCAACCTGACGGATCAGGTGCGGGAGCAGATCCAGCACACGCTGTACAAGTTGCTTGTGCAGCGGCGGTCGGTGTTCTTCTGAGCTGCGCTGCGTCGAGCGTCGCGTGCGGGCTGGGTGGGGGCTGGTCGCGCCCACGCGGCGGAGCCGCACATTGACGCAGCCCCGCGCCCTGGGGAGACGGGGTGCCCCTCGGCTGAGAGGCACCCCGATCCGTTAGTTGCCCGCGTCCTCGCTGTCGATGCCCAGGCCCGGTAGGAGGCCGGGGAGGAGCGGGGGCAGGGTGACGTCCGGTTCGCTGGTCGGGCTCTTTGACGGGGATGTGCTGCTGCCGCCCGAACTCCCGGTCTTCGGGGGGTCCAGGAGGCCGCCCGCGGCGCCGCCGATCAGGCCGTCGTCGGCGCTGCCGGAGGCCGAGCCGCTGGGGCTGCCGGTGCCGGACTCGTGGCCCGAGGCGGAGCTGCCCGAGGACGACGGGGCCGTCGACCGGTGGCTGCCGGAGGTGCCGGTGGACGCCGTGCCGGTGCCCTGCCCGCCGGCGCCGCTCCCGGTGCTCTGGGAGGGCTGGGGAAGCAGGGACTGCAGCGGGGCGACCTCTTCGTCTATGGCGTCGAAGACCGACGACACCTGCTGACTGACGTCCCCGAGCTGGACCGGGAGCCTGTCGCGCAGCGCACCCCAGGCCTGGCGGTGGGACTGGGCGAAGGCGGACAGCACCTGGATGGGGCCCAGCGAGTTCGGATCGCGCTCGTAGGCCTCGTGCAGCAGCCGGTGGCCCTCGGTGACGTCGTGCTGCATCCCGGACAGGGTGCGGCGGATCTCGCCGATGGACTCGTGGTCGAGGTGGCCGCCGCGATCCCGTTCCATCAGCCGGCGGGCCTCCATCAGCCGGGTCGAGGCCTGGTCGAGGTAGGTCTGGCCGCGTTGGTCGTCGCCGTCGGCCAGATAGTTCAGCTTGAAGTCCTCGATGCCACGTTTGAGGCCGTACAGCGAGTCGCCGGGCAGGGCGTCGGAGCTGGCGGCGGCGACGCCGCCGAAGGCTCCGGCGGCCACGCCGACGCTCAGGCCGCCCGCGGCGAGCCCCTTGGTGAGCCGGGAACGCGGTCGCAGTTTGCCCAGTGGGCTGGCTCGGTGTGCGCCCTTGGCCCGGTGGGAGCGCTGCTCGGGAAGCGACGCGTCCGCCGCCCCGCCCAGGGTGCCCTCCGCCAGCATGGCCTCCATAGCGGCCACCAGCTGGGCCCGGTGGACGACCTTGACCTGCGGGTCGAGCACCGGCTTGGGCAGTGCGGCGAGCCCTGTCGCCAGGGCCAACAGCTCGCCCTGATCGGTCCGTTCGGCCCGGTCCGCGGTGGCCGGCGGATCGCCCGCCGGTACCTCGGACCGCTCGGCCGCCGGGTCCCGGTCGGGCTGCTCCTCCAGGGCCTGGGCGAAGGCGTTCGCCCGCCGGTGCGCCGATACGTTCGCGATCACTGGCGGCACCTCCTCTCGTCATGACGGTCGACTCCCCAGGGGGTCCTGAGGGTTGCACGCCCTCGACCGATCCACACGAACGTGTGATCAGGGTCTTGCTGGACGTGACCACAGGGAGCCTGTATCCCGCACAACGAGTGGCTCGGCACTTGGGTTACGGACGACCGACGATCGGCTGAGAAAGGCAACAGGCTTTCACCGAGCGTGAGTTGGGTGTCGCCGAGCGTGCCCGGCTCAGCGCGCGTCGTCCGGGAGGAGCCGGGCGAGAGTGCGCACGGCCCGGTACTGGAGGGTCTTGATGGCGCCCTCGTTCTTGCCCATCACGCGGGCGGTCTCGGCGACCGAGAGGCCCTGGAGGAAGCGGAGCGTCACACACTCCTGCTGCTGGGGATTGAGTCGTCGTACGGCGTCCAGGAGCGCCGCGTTCGAGAGGGACTCCAGGACGGAGTCCTCCGGGGAGCGCTCGACCTCGTTGGCGTCGAGCATCTCACCGGTGGTGACCTCCAGCCGGAAACGGCTCGACTTGAAGTGGTCGGCGACCAGGTTGCGGGCGATGGTGACCAGCCAGGCGCCGAAGTCGCGGCCCTGCCAGGTGAAGGTGCCGATCCTTCTGAGAGCGCGCAGGAACGTCTCACTTGTGAGGTCCTCGGCGGTCGCCTTGCCGCCGACGCGGTAGTAGATGTAGCGGTACACGGTGTCGCTGTACTGGTCGTAGAGGCGTCCGAAGGCGTCGGACTCGCCGGCCTGGGCGCGCTCCACGAGATCCATCATCCGTGCGCTGTCGCTGTCCGCGGCCGGGCGGCGGGCGGCGGGCGCGGCGGTGCCGGTGGCACGGCCGCGTCTGCCGACGGCGCGCCCGTCGCCCGACCGCCGCCCCTCGACGACGGCGCTGCGCGCCGGCACCTGTTCCATGCCGTCGGCCAGTGCGTAGCACGGGCCGATCGGTGCGGCGGTGGCGAAGGCGGGGACGGCGTACGCGGTCGGGACAAGGCCGCGCAGCGTCTCTTTGACCGTTGCGACAGTTGCGCGCAGCGTAGCCAGGCCCGAGGCGTCAACCCCGACGTGTGGGTACACGGGACTCCCAGAGGCAGAGCTTCCATCACGTGCAGTACGGAACCTTTCACCCGTCGTAGCGACGGAGGGGTACCGGTTTGCGTCTGAGGAGAATAACGCTTCGTGCAGGCACTGCTACACCGAGTTGCTCAAATCACCGATTGCGTCGCTTCTGTAACCGATTTGGGGTGGTTCAAGTGCCGCAGGGTGATCGGTTGTTGATCAGAAAGATGCGTGTTGAGGCGGAGTAGAGGGCGTGTTGGGATGGCGGCGCGATAATTCGGGCGCGCGAGGTTCGGGGCGCCGGGGTGTGTGGGTGGGGGTGGGCGTGGGGGACGCTTACCGGCGCTTGCAGGGGCCGCCTGCGCCCACCCGTGCCGCCCCAGCGGCACAACTGCCCGCAGGCTGGGTCGGCTGACAGGGCGCCCTCGGCGGCGGCGCCCCGTCAGGGGCGCGGGGAGCCGCGCGAGCGGCCACAGGCCACCCGCGGACGGGACTCGGCCCGCAGTTCTACGGCGCTGTTCCGGCAGGCGTGGCGCTACCGGCGCCGTCGGCTGATTGCGATCGCCGCCGCCGTGCCACCGGCCACCGCTCCCACCCCGGCCGCCGCCGGGATGCCCACCTTCGCCGCCTTGCGGCCCGTGCGGTAGTCGCGCAGGCGCCAGTCCATCTCGCGGGCGTGCCTGCGCAGCTTCGTGTCCGGGTTGATGGCGTACGGGTGGCCGACCAGGGACAGCATCGGGATGTCGTTGTGGGAGTCGCTGTAGGCCGCGCAGCGGGACAGGTCCAGGCCCTCGGCGGCGGCGAGGGCGCGTACCGCCTCGGCCTTCGCCGGGCCGTGCAGGGGCTCGCCGACCAGCTTGCCCGTGTAGATGCCGTTGACCGACTCGGCGACCGTGCCGAGCGCTCCCGTCAGGCCCAGCCGGCGGGCGATCACGCCGGCGATCTCCACCGGTGCCGCTGTGACGAGCCACACCTTCTGTCCCGCGTCCAGGTGGGCCTGGGCGAGGGCGCGGGTGCCGGGCCAGATGCGCTCGGCCATGTACTCGTCGTAGATCTCCTCGCCGATGGTCTGCAGCTCGGCGACCCGGTGGCCCTTGACGATGGACAGGGCGGAGTCCCGCGCGTCCTGGATGTGCTGCGGGTCCTCCACGCCGGCCAGCCGGAACCAGGCCTGCTGCCAGGCGAACTTGGCCAGGTCGCGGGTCTCGAAGAACTTCCGCTTGTACAGGCCCCGGCCGAAGTGGAAGATCGCGGCGCCCTGCATGACCGTGTTGTCGAGGTCGAAGAACGCGGCGGCCTTGGTGTCGCCGAGCACCGGGAAGTCCGGTTCCGCGGCGCCCTTGGACAAGGCGTCGTCGGCCGGGGCCGACGCGTCCTCGACCAGGGCTTCCTGGCTCTTGCGCGCGGCCTCCGCCGAGGCCTCGCCTGCCAACACGCTCCGCGCCGTGGCGGAGCGCCTACGGGGAGTGAGCCATCCGAGAGCGGCCATGTCGTGAGCATAGCCAGTCTGTTCGGTGGTCCCGGAGTCGCGGGAGTTGGGTGGGTGTGAACTCTCCGCGACCGGTCCGTTAAACAAGGCGGCGAACAGGGCGTGGCGGGGCGGGAGAATGGACCGCATGAGTCCTCTCTTCGGCCGCAAGGCACCTGCGTCTCGTGCGCGTTTGGTCACTCTGATCCGTAAGCCGGGTTGTCATTTGTGCGATGACGCACAGGTCGTGGTCGAGAAGGTGTGCGGCGAGCTGGGGGTGGACTGGGAGGAGAGGGACATCACCCAGGATTCGCAACTGCACGATCTGTACTGGGAGCAGATTCCGGTCGTACTCGTCGACGGTGAACAGCACACCTTCTGGCGTGTGAACGAAGAGCGCCTCCGCAAGGCACTGACCGACTAGTCCAAACGGGCCGGAAAGTCGCTTAGGATCGACGGCGGCTTGGTCTCGGGGGCGGGATTCGTGAGGAGTGTGTACTGTTTTGCCCCCATCCGAGATGGAGCGCGAGCGCCTCTGCGCCGGTTCCCCGCGACTGCGCCGGGGGCGCGTGACCCCGGTCACGTTGGCCGGGCAAATCGGACACCATCTTTGTGCACGCGTTCACAAAGACATAGCCTGCTGTCGACGGGGCGGTCTGGGAACGTGTGACCGTCCGCAGCCCCGCTCTACCCGCAGGAGCACCGTGGCAACTGGCCGAACTCACCGACCGGCGACCCGCAGCCGAGGGATCCCCGAGGCCACTGTCGCCAGGCTTCCGCTGTACCTCCGGGCGCTGACCGCACTGTCGGAGCGCTCGGTCCCCACGGTCTCCTCCGAGGAACTGGCGGCCGCCGCGGGGGTCAACTCCGCGAAGCTGCGCAAGGACTTCTCCTACCTGGGCTCGTACGGAACGCGCGGTGTCGGCTACGACGTCGAGTATCTCGTCTACCAGATCTCCCGTGAACTGGGTCTGACCCAGGACTGGCCGGTTGTGATCGTCGGTATCGGTAACCTCGGCGCCGCCCTGGCCAACTACGGCGGGTTCGCCTCCCGCGGCTTCCGGGTCGCGGCCCTCATAGACGCCGACCCGGCGATGGCCGGAAAGCCGGTCGCGGGTATCCCGGTGCAGCACACCGACGAGCTCGAGAAGATCATCACCGACAACGGTGTGTCGATCGGGGTCATCGCCACGCCCGCCGGTGCCGCCCAGCAGGTCTGTGACCGGCTCGTGGCCGCCGGGGTCACCTCCATCCTGAACTTCGCGCCGACCGTGCTGACCGTCCCGGACGGTGTCGACGTGCGCAAGGTCGACCTCTCCATCGAGCTGCAGATCCTCGCCTTCCACGAGCAGCGCAAGGCCGGCGAGGAGCACGAGGGGACGGCTCCGCCCGTCGCCGCCGCCCGCCAGAGCTCCACCGAGCAGGGACCCGACGGGGACGTACCCGCCGTGATGCCGGCATGAGTCTCCTCGTCGTCGGGCTGAGCCACCGCAGCGCCCCGGTCAGCGTCCTGGAACGGGCCGCGCTCACCACGGACGCCCAGGTCAAGCTGGTCCAGGACACGGTCGCCGCCGAACCGGCCGGCGAGGCCGCGATCCTCGCCACCTGCAACCGCATCGAGCTCTACGCCGACGTGGACAAGTTCCACGCCGGAGTCGCCGAGCTGTCCACCCTGCTCGCCCAGCACTGCGGGGTCGGCCTCGACGAGCTCACCCCTCATCTCTATGTGCACTACGAGGACCGGGCCGTCCACCATCTGTTCTCGGTGGCCTGCGGGCTGGACTCGATGGTCGTGGGCGAAGGACAGATCCTCGGGCAGATCAAGGACTCGCTCGCCCTGGCGCAGGAGATGCACAGCGCCGGCCGGCTGATGAACGACCTCTTCCAGCAGGGCCTGCGAGTCGGCAAACGCGCCCACTCCGAGACCGGGATCGACCGGGCCGGACAGTCCCTGGTCACCTTCGGCCTGGAACAGCTCGCCGCCGGTACCGACGTCGAGACCTGGGCCAAGGGCAGGAAGGCGCTGGTCATCGGCGCCGGTTCGATGTCCTCGCTGGCCGCCGCCACACTGGCGCGGGCGGGCGTCGCGGAGATCGTCGTGGCGAACCGGACGTACGAGCGTGCCGAGCGCCTGGCCCAGATCCTCAACGACAGCGACGACACGGACGTGGTGGCCCGCGCGGTACCGATGGACTCGGTGCCGGTCGAGCTGACACGTGCCGACGTGGCCGTCTCCTGCACGGGTGCGACGGGGCTGGTGCTGACCGCGGAGGCGGTTGCCGAAGCGGTCGGCGGACGGGTACCGGACGTCGCTGCGGGCCGGGGGCCGGTCACCGGACCCGGCGCCGACGGGTTGCCGCCCGGGTCCACCCTCGCCCAGTCCCGGCTTCGCCTGACCGGTGCGCCCGGGGAAACCCCCGTCGCCCCGGGCGGCACGCATGCCCGCGGCCTGACGGACTCCGACGAGAACTGTCCGCTCGACCTCGCGGCCGAGCAGAGCGGTTTCTCCGTGATGGGCGAGGCCGCCGTCGCGGGGATGGCCGCCGCCGAGCTGGAGCAGCACGCGGCCTGGGTGGACAACGCCACCGTCGACATCCGGGAGGCCGGGCGCCGTACGCCCGAGACCGACGCGGAGCTGATCGGCGCGCTCGCCGCGACCGCCGCCCGGGTGGGCCGCATCCCCGAGCTGCGCAAGCCCGAGCCGGTCGCCGGCTTCGTCCGGCCCGCCCCCGAGCTCTTCCTCCTCGACCTCGCCATGCCCCGCGACATCGACGCTGCCGCGCACCGGCTGGCCGGGGTGCGGCTGGTGGACATCGAGTCGCTGGCGGAGGCGTCCGCGGACGCCCCCCTGGCGGCCGACGTGGACCAGGTACGGGGGATCGTCGCCGACGAGGTGGCCGCCTTCGGGGCGGCACAGCGGGCCGCGCACATCACGCCGACCGTGGTCGCACTGCGCACCATGGCCGCCGATGTGGTGGCCGGTGAGATCGCGCGGCTCGACGGACGCCTGCCCGACCTGGACGAACGGCAGCGCGGGGAGATCCGGCAGGCCGTGCACCGGGTCGTCGACAAGCTCCTGCACGCGCCGACCGTACGGGTCAAGCAGCTCGCCGCCGAGCCCGGCGGCGCCGGGTACGCGGATGCGCTGCGGACCCTGTTCGACCTCGACCCCGAGACGGTGGCCGCCGTCTCCCGGGCCGTGGACAGCACAGACAAGAAGGACCGACCGGCATGAGTGACAACCCACTGCGACTGGGGACCAGGCGATCCAGACTCGCCATGGCCCAGTCCGGGCAAGTGGCGGAAGCCGTGAGCCGGGTGACCGGACGGCCCGTCGAGCTCGTCGAGATCACCACCTACGGCGACACCTCCCGCGAGCATCTCGCACAGATCGGCGGCACGGGGGTCTTCGTGACCGCCCTGCGGGACGCGCTGCTGCGCGGTGAGGTCGACTTCGCGGTTCACTCGCTCAAGGACCTCCCGACCACGCAGCCCGAGGACCTGGTCCTGGCCGCCGTACCGGTACGCGAGGACCCGCGTGACGTGATCGTCGCCCGGGACGCGCTGAAGTTCACCGACCTGCCGCGCGGGGCCCGCATCGGCACCGGTTCGCCGCGCCGGGCGGCGCAGCTGAACGCGTACGCGCGCACCCACGGGCTGGACATCGAGACCGTCCCGGTCCGCGGGAACGTCGACACCCGGATCGGATACGTACACGACGGCGAGCTGGATGCGGTGGTGCTGGCCGCGGCCGGACTCAGCCGCATAGGCCGCCTCGACGAGGTGACCGACTTCCTGTCGGTCGACACGGTTCTGCCCGCCCCCGGCCAGGGGGCACTGGCGATCGAATGCGCCGCGGACAACGCGTCGCTGATCGCCGCGCTCGGGGAACTCGACGACCCGTTCACGCGGGCCGCCGTGACCGCCGAGCGATCACTGCTCGCCGCCCTGGAAGCCGGCTGCTCCGCCCCTGTGGGCGCGCTGGCCGACTTGCTGGCCGACGGGCAGATTGTCAAGGAAATGCGCCTGCGTGGCGTCGTCGGCACGACCGACGGCACACGGATGGTGCAGTTGTCCACCACCGGTCCCGTGCCCGAGACAAACGACCAGGCGACGGCGCTCGGTCGCGAACTCGCCTCCGAGATGCTTGCCCAGGGCGCGGCCGGTCTGATGGGGGAGCGAGCACAGTGAGCCCCACCAACCTTCCCGCCGGCCTCGAACACGGGCACGTCACCTTCCTGGGTGCCGGACCCGGGGATCCGGGACTGCTGACCTTGCGTGCCGTGGAGGCACTGTCCAGCGCGGACGTCCTGGTCGCCGAGCACGACGTGCTCGACGTGATCAGAGCCCACGCCAGGCAGGGCGTCTCCGTCGTACCCACGAATCCGGGTTCCTCGTCGGACCCGTATCAGGGCACAGGCACGCCTCAACTAACGGTTGTTGACGGAGCGTCAACAGCCGCTGCGCTCCCGCCAGCGCGGGATGCCGCTCATCTTGTCATGGAGGCCGCGCGGGGCGGCAGGCGGGTCGTCCGTGCGGTGTCCGGGGACCCGGGACTTGATACGTACGCGACCGAGGAAATGCTCGCCTGCGCCGCCGCCGGTGTGCCCTTCGAGGTGGTGCCGGGTGTCGCGGCCGTGGTGGGTGTACCCGCCTACGCCGGTGTGCCGCTGCGGGACGCCCACGGCGCGGACGTGCGTTTCGTGGACGCCCGTACCGCCTCCGACCGGTGCTGGACCGAGGTCGGTGCCTCGGACGGCACGGTCGTGGTGTCGACGACCCTCGACTCGGTGGCCGCGGCCGCCGGGGAACTGGTCGCCGCCGGCCGCAAGCCGGACACCCCGATGACGGTCACGGTCGCCGGTACCACCACCCGGCAGCGGACCTGGACCGCCACCCTCGGCACGGTCGCCCAGACCCTGAAGCAGGCGAAGGCGCTGCCTTCCCCGGAGGGCGGCCGGCCGGTGATAGCCGTGGTCGGTGAGCGGTCCGCCGCCGCCCAGCGCGACCAGCTGTCGTGGTTCGAGTCCAAGCCGCTGTTCGGCTGGAAGGTCCTCGTACCGCGTACCAAGGAGCAGGCGGCGACCCTTTCCGACCAGCTGCGGTCGTACGGCGCCGTGCCGCACGAAGTGCCGACGATCGCCGTCGAACCGCCGCGCACGCCCCAGCAGATGGAGCGCGCGGTCAAGGGCCTGGTCACCGGGCGGTACGAGTGGATCGCCTTCACCTCGGTGAACGCGGTCAAGGCCGTACGGGAGAAGTTCGAGGAGTACGGGCTCGACGCGCGTGCCTTCGCGGGCATCAAGGTCGCGGCGGTCGGCGAGCAGACCGCGAAGGCGCTGGTCGCCTTCGGCGTGAAGCCGGACCTGGTGCCGTCGGGCGAGCAGTCCGCCGCCGGACTCCTCGAGGACTGGCCGCCCTACGACCCGGTCTTCGACCCGATCGACCGGGTGTTCCTGCCGCGTGCCGACATCGCCACGGAGACGCTGGTCGCCGGGCTGATCGAGCTGGGCTGGGAGGTGGACGACGTCACGGCCTACCGGACCGTGCGGGCGTCGCCGCCGCCGGCCGACACCCGGGAGGCCATCAAGGGCGGTGGCTTCGACGCGGTGATCTTCACCTCGTCGTCCACCGTGCGGAACCTGGTGGGCATCGCCGGGAAGCCGCACAACGTGACGGTCATCGCGTGTATCGGGCCGGCCACGGCCAAGACGGCCGAGGAGCACGGGCTGCGGGTGGACGTGATGGCTCCGGAGCCGTCGGTGGGCAAGCTGGCGGAGGCGCTGGCGGAGTTCGGGCTGCGAAGGCGCGCGAGCGCGCTGGAGGCCGGGGATCCGGTGACGCGGCCGAGTGAGCGGCGGCCGGGGGCCCGACGTCGGCGCAGCACTACGTGAGTCAGGCCGTGAGGGGGGGGGACTGCCCGGCGCCGCCTCCAAGCTGGAGCGGCTGCGCCCCTTCCGGGCGGTGGTACGGGAGAGCCCGCGCGCCGTCGGCCGGCTCACCGGGTA
>NZ_JBEYFE010000057.1:0-19182 GCF_040634235.1 Streptomyces sp. NPDC007157 | reverse complement strand
TGCTGGCCGGCCTGCTCGACGACGGCGACTTCACACAGGTTCTCCAGCGGCTCGACAACGAATGATCGTCCAGCTCTCATTCTGAAACGATCAGTAAGGCTATCGCCCGCTACGGCCGCGTCGACCTGCTCTGCATCGACGAACTCGGCTACATGGAACTCGACCGCCGCGGTGCCGAACTCCTCTTCCAAGTCCTGACCGAACGCGAGGAGAAGAACAGCGTCGCCATCGCCTCCAATGAGTGTTTCGGAGGATGGACCAAGACCTTCACCGATCCCCGCCTCTGCGTGGCCATCGTCGACCGCCTCACCTTCGGCGGCAACATCATCGAAACCGGCACCGACTCCTACCGCCTCGCCACCACCCGCGCCCGAGCCGAATAGCAAGCAGCCAGTTGACCACTTGATCTGAGAGTTGACGCCACCTACCGTCAGACGGTCACTCCTCTTCCCATCTGGAAGTGTCCATGCCTCGCCGGCCACCGGGCGAGATCAGAACCGAACAACCCCGCCGCAGGAGCGCCAGAAGCCGACAGGTCATTCCTGGTTTGTCCGCTGGGGCGAACCGGCAGATCGCGCAGTTCGAAGTTCAGTACCGGCTGCCTCCTGGTCACGTCGCCCACGCCTTCCGGGCATGGTCTCTGGCGCTTCACTCATGGCCGGACCAGGGACCCAATCACGGGTGCGGAACCACCGTGTGGAGGGACAGACACGCCCGAACGCTGCTGCAAGGCGTGGCCTCGGTCATGAATCGCAAGGCGCGCCGTGAACTACTCGGAGCGGTTGCACCCCTGGACGACCGCTTCCTGGCACGAACCCTGCAAGATCCGTTCTCACCACCCACAGATCCCTGGTGGAAACGCCGCCTCGCGGAGTGACCCCTCTCGATGTTTCAATCACACAAGGCTGCCGAAGCGTTGCTACTCATCAACATTCCCAGCCTCTGCCCTTGGGATCGTTCCCGAAAGCCATGAACATCCGATCTCAGTTCTGGGTTATGGCACAGATCTTGGGGAGCGATCGCGGAGAGTCATCGTGGCGTTCGATGATGTGGGAGGTTGAGCCCCGGCTCCATGCCTAATGTTCTACTTCACCGAACTTTGATGGTGGACCGACGGCGTTGGCATCCCGCGCATGGACCTGTGCTGGGTCGAGGTGGAGTTCGTACGCGGTGTAACACTCGCTGATCTCTGTTCCTACGGCAGCGCCGCATGAGCACAGTCGGTTCAGACCGCTCTGGCCATGCCAGCCGCAGCAGCCTGTGTGGTCTCCCTCAAGGTCGGGCAGCAGGTCTGGTGCGTCGTCGGGATGGAGAACGATCGTGTTTCGGGGGCCTGCGGAAGTCAGGAACCCGTCTCCGTCCGGATCGCCGACGCAAGGCCCGCCGGGAAACACCGCGACGGGTTCGTCGGTCGGCAGGAACGGGGCTCCCCATGGCTCGGGCTCCAGGGCATAGCGCCCTATATGCATCGTGGCCGGGGCCCGGCGATACCCGTCGGGTCCGATTCGCCCGTCGAACTCGGGCCTGACCAGGGTCTCGGACAGCTGCACAGCCCTGGTCAGAGGGCGGGCGCAGGCGGCACACACAAAAGTGATCACACGAAGTTCTAGCCCGCCGAACCCGCATCAGCAAGAGGCTATTCCCGTGCTACTGCAGCAGGATCATCTTCCGGAGCAGGTGGAAGCAGGCTCGGCCGTAGAGCTGCCTCTTGATCTTCTTGATGCGGTCCACGGCCCCCTCGATGCTGCCCGAGCTCCAGTCCAGGGTGAGGCCGGCTGTCACGACGTCGAGGTCTCGGAGCAGGTGGAGTGCGAAGGCGGTGAGGCCGGGTAGCTGGCTGGCGTCGACTGCGTCGATCCAGGCAGGGAGCGCGGCGCCGAGGCGGTCGGTGAGGATCTCTCCGAAGTCGCCGACGTGTCTGGCGGCCGTGTTCAGTTCGGGGCAGCGGGCCAGAACCTCCTTCAGGCCGGCCCGGTCTTCCTCGGTCAGGGCCGCGGAGTGTCGGGTGATCAAGCCGGTCACCTGCCGCACCGTCGGCGGCCCGGACGGAGCCAGGCGCAAGGTGGCGATGTGCGTGCGGACCATGCCGTAGGTGACGGGAGCTCGCTCGGCGACCAGCTCGCCGTGAAGTCGGGTGACGCTGGTGCATCCCTCGGCGAATCGCCGTTCCAAGGAGGGCTTGTAGGGGTCCAGTCTGCTGTTCCGGGGCCGGTTCTCCCGGATGGTGTCCTGCCAGCGGGCGGCGTTCGCGTACCGGAGCACCGCGCCGGGCCCCCTCGGCGTAGGCGCCCGCCCGGTCGCGGCAGATGATCTCCACGCCGGGGTGGCGGATCAGCCAGGCGGCCAGCCGCCCGGCTTCTCGAGTCGGGAGCACATCCACCAGGCGATGGTCTTCGACACTGGTCAAGACGGTGGAGTAGGTCTGGCCGCGGCGGATCGCGAAGTCGTCCACGCCCAGCAGATGACGCGCCTGACCGTCAGCCGGATTACAAAGCCCTGCTCAGCCAGCGGAAGGTCCTTCAGCCTCCGCTGGTAACGGTCGTGGACCCGGTCCGAGAATCGACCGCAGTCCGGACACGCAGCCCCTGCCGGACGGCCTCGCGCCGCCACCTCGACCGTGCCGAACACGGCCTTGACCGCCTCGACATCCACCTCGTCGATCCCGTCGAACACCAGCGAGCCCCAGAACGGTGTATCGGTCTGCATGACCAGCACCATCACCGCCCACGGTCGGCCACAGCAGCGAACGGAAGGTACCTGAGGGAGCGTCATCCGGCTGTCAGACGACAAGGCGTACGCCGTCGCACACGGGCCAGACTTCTCGCAATCGAACATCGAGGTAACCCTCCGCGACCGCTCCCCAAGATCTGTGCCAGAACCCAGTTCTGACCTGGGTAGCCAGAGGGCGGTGTCCCGGCGTTGAACAGTGCGGCAGCGACGTCCGAGTCGTTGTCAATAGTTGTGGATCGAGTGGCGTGCGATCCAGCCGGTCATCCCTCGTCCAGGCACAGGCAGAAGGGGTGTCCGGCCGGGTCGAAGAGCACCCGGACGCTCTCTTGCGGCTGGAACTCCGCCACCGTGGCGCCCAGGGCCACCGCCTCGGCGACCGCTGAATCGAGATCGCCGACCTGGAAGTCGAAGTGCATCATCGGGCGCTGTTCGCCTTCGACCGGAGGCCAGACCGGAGCCCGATAGCCGTCGGCCTGCTGGAACACGAAAAATGGCCCTTGCGAGGAGGCGGCCACGATGGCCGTGCCCGGTTCCTCGTGCCCGATGTGCCAACCGAGGAGTTCGGCGTAAAACTTCGCCAGGCCGCTGGGGTCCGGCGCCTCGATCGCAGTTCCCCACCACATACCACCGGTTCGAGATCTCATTCCGGCAGCCTGCCTCATGATCCCGTGCCTGTCGTGCGTGAAGGGTGATCAGGCTGCAGTGGCCTCGGGGCGTTCGACGAGGTGACCGTTCTTGAAGCGGGCGCCGTTGCGGACAAGGGCGACGAGGTGGGGTGCGGTGATCGCGCGCCAGCGGGCCTGGGCGGACTCGGCCAGCTTGAACACCATGGCCAGGGCCGCGACCGCGCTGCCGGCCCCGCGGGTGACCTTGGTCCGGAGTTTCACGGTGCTGAAAGTGCTCTCGATCGGATTTGTCGTGTGCAGACGCACCCAGTGCTCCGCGGGGAAGTCGTAGAACGCGAGGACTTCGTCGACCTCGCCGGTGATCTTCTTCACCGCCTTCGGCCACTTCGCGCCGTAGGGGCCCTCGAAGTCGCGGACGGCCTTCACCGCATGGTCGCGGTCCTCCGCGTTGCAGATCTTCTGGAGGGCCTTCTTCGCGCCGGGCTGGGCCGACTTCGGCAGGGCGTTGATCACGTTGCGGGTTTTGTGAACCCAGCACCTTTGATGGCTGGCCTGCGGAAACACCTCCGCGAGAGCCCGCCAGAGGCCCATCGCGCCGTCACCGACGACGAGTTCAGGATCTCGCATGCCGCGCCGACGGCAGTCACGCCGCATATCCGCCCAGGACTCGGTCGACTCGCGCAGCGCCTCGGCGAGGGCGATGAGTTCCTTGCTGCCGTCCGTGCGCACGCCCATGAGAACCAGGACGCAGGAGTGCACCTGGCCGAGGCGGACCTTGGGGCGGGCGTCGTCGGCCCACACGTAGACGTAGTCGGATTCTGACAGGTCGCGGGCTTGGAAGGCGCTGTGGTCGTCCTGCCACTGCTTCGTCAGCCGAGTGATCGTTGCCGGGGAGAGCCCCGCCGCCGAGCCGAGGAACTGTTCCATCGCGGGCACGAAGTCGCCGGAGGACAGCCCGTGCAAGTAGAGCAGAGGGAGGACCTCGCCGACTTTCGGGGATTTCCGGCACCAGGGCGCGAGTATTTTCGACGAGAACCGCTTGCGCTCACCCGTCGCCTCGTCCATGCGCTTGTCGCTTACGCGCGGCGCCTTCACCATGACCGACCCGGCGGCTGTGGTCACGGTCCGCTCTCGGCAGGCGTTGTGCGGGATCCTGTTCCTGCTGCACACCGGCATCCAGTGGGAGTACCTGCCGCAGGAACTGGGCTTCGGTTCGGGCATGACCTGCTGGCGGCGTCTGGCCGCGTGGAACGAGGCCGGCGTGTGGGATCAGCTGCACCTGGTCCTGCTGAAGAACCTGCGGGCCGGGAAGAAGCTGGACTGGCCGCGGGCCGTGAGCGACTCCTCCCACGTCCGGGCCGCCCGACGGAGCCCAAAAGCGGCCCGAGCCCGGTTGACCGTGTACGACCGGGCAGCAAGCACCACGTCCTCACCGACGCTCAGGGCATCCCGCTCGCAGCGTCGCTGACCGGCGGAAACCCAACGACGTCACCCGACTCCTGCCTCTGCTCGACAAGGTCCCGGCTGTGGCCGGCACCGTCGGTCGGCCCGGACATCGACCCGACGCGCTCCTTGCCGACCGGGGCTACGATCACGACAAGTACCGGCGTGTGCTGTGGCGGCGCGGCATCCGCCCGGTCATTGCCGAACGAGGCGTGGAGCACGGCTCTGGCGTGGGCATCTTCCGTTGGGTGGTCGAGCGCATCATCGCCTGGCTGCACGGCTTCCGGCGACTACGCATCCGATGGGAACGTCGCGATGACATCCACGAAGCCTTCCTCGGTCTCGCACCTGCCTGATCACCCACCGCCACGTCCAACGCCTTTGTCAGGGCCTCTTGTCGTTTGGTGCTCTTGCAGCGGCCTGACGAGCCGGTGCTGATGCGTGAGGCCGCCGAGAATTGTGGCTGCACGGACCGGACTGGGATCGCGTCGCAGCGGACCTGACGGGGCGGGCGGACGCCCTGGAGCCCGGCTGCGTTGGGGCGCGATGTCCATGAGGCGAGCCAGAGGCGGATCATCGCCACCGTGACGGTGACGTGGAAGACGTTTCCGCACCAGCGCGGGCTGGCTGACCCCGAGCCCTGGCAGCGGCTGACAGCCGTCCGTCGCTCGCGGCGCGTCTGGAACGACACAACGGGCTCAGGAGCGCGGCGGCAGGACCTCGATCACCGTGGCCGTGCCGGCAACAGGTCGGGCTTCGTACATGGTGATCACATCGCCGCACTTCAGATGCCTCCACTGCTCGGGTCTCATGGGAGCCAGCCGAACGTCGGCGGTCTCTCCCGGGCCGAGCTCCTGCGCGTACTCCACCCACAGCCTTGCAATGCTCAGCTCCCGTTCTCCGCCGGCATTGCGGTTGCCGATGTCCCACATCGGCCGGAGCCGACCGTCGCCGGAAAAGGCAGTCCTGCGTCGCCCATTTTCCGCACCCACCAGGCTCAGGGTTGCCCGGACGGTGCCGTGTCGGACTTCCCAGCCCCGCCACTCGCACCAACGGCGGCTGCGGTCGAGCATCATTTGGCGACCGGCTTCGGCGAGGAGTTCCCAGAAGTCCACGGACACGGGGTGGACATCCCCGATCTCGATGAGTACGCCGAGCACCATCTCCCACTCCTGGCGCCCGATGTCCTCGCGAACATCCCCGACCGTCTGGCCGTTCTCTGCCACGGCATCCCCGGGCAGTAGGTCGACGGCCTGCCGAAGGAGCGTGAACGCGTCATCCATGCACGGCATTGTCCCCTGTCCCCAGGCGCCCGCTCATGGGCGACCAGGCAGGAGTCCGCGACGACACGCCCGGATGCAGCGGGGCGCCGAGATTGTTGCCCATTACTTCCAGCAACTCGGCTGCGACTTGTCACGCCGGGTCGTCACCTTGGTTAGTGCGGACAAGCCTGCGTGCGTTGCCCGATGCGGCGGGTCGACCCAGTGCAACGGCAGCGGCTCATCGAGATCATCCGCAGCCTGGCTGACCGCATCAGCGAGGCCGAACTCAACGGCTGGCTCGGCGAAGCCGAAGGCCTCCAAGTCAGCCTCGAAGCCGCAAGCAAGAAGCCGACTTCCCTGGACCGGGCTGCCACGCGCAGCACAGCCCGCATCGCTGACCTCGGGATTCCGCAGGTCAGGAACCGCGAGGGGACCTCTTGATCACTACCACGAATGCGTCTCTCAGCCTGGTCCGCGATCAGACAGAAGGAATGGGTGAGATTCCGCCGCCAAGCGCGTCGAGGATGTGGGGCCAGGCAGCCTTGCCAAGGAGCGCGTCAGCTTCAGGTGTGCCCCCGTACTGGAAGCGTGGGGACGCCGATGCGGGGCTCTCGCCAGGAAGGCGTGGCCGGTGGCCGGCATCGTCGCGGGCGATCAGACGCACGGCCGCACCGGCTGAGCGCCGCCGATGTGCTAGTTCCTCGGCGAAGGGAAGCGACGGCCACATCGCATCGTCGCCGCCTGCGACCAGCAACAGATCGGCTCGGGCCGTGTCCACAGGGATCTCCGCAGGCGGAAGCAGGTGAGAGAAGGACCGCTCGCTGAGTTCGTACCAGCCGCGGATGGCGACGGGGCCGCTGTCCGGCTCCGTGGGAGTCCAGGAATCGTCCATCGGGACAAAAGGTAGCGGCCGCCCCTGCCAGGTCCAGGACGAGCGATACGGATGGTGCGCTCCATCGCGGCCTGGGCCGACGTTGCACCAGACCAGCGAGGTGGGCGACAGCGCGATGGCCACGTCCACGCGCGAGTCGTGCACCGCCGTGAGCAAGGCTGCTTCAGCCCCCTTGGAGACACCGAGAACCCCGATGCGTCGGGCTCCGCCAAGCCGGAGGAAGTCGACGGCGGCGGTGAAGGTCTCCAAGGGGACTTCACAGATTCCCGGGGACTGCCCGGGCCCGCCGAACCAGCGGATCGCCAAGGCAGCAACGCCTTGCTGAGCCAGGATGCGCGCCCTCTCACGTTCGATACGCCCGCTGGATCCAGCCAGGACCAGAACGCCGACCTCACTGCCGCGAACGGGAGAGATCAGAGCACCTTCCCAAGGGTCGGTCAGCTCGCGCTCAGTGACGTCCACCCGCTCTCCCCGTCTCCGCAACCTCACAGAACCCTGTCCACAAGCGGGGTGCCACTCACCTATCACAGCACGCCGCACCCCGCCCTCCACCTGAACGGAGAGCACCATCATGCCCGCACGCACCTACGCCTGTTCAGCCATCGTGGCTCAGCGAAGTCAGTGGGGTCGGGCTGGCACAGCGCTCCACTTGGCCGTTCGGAGGCACGGCCGTCTCGGCCGGCCGCACGGCTGGGTCAGCCCGGCTTGACCGCCAGCGTCGCAAAATAGTTCGACATGTATTGAGCGGATGCGTTGGATTGGTGCGGCGCTTCCGCGAAGCCGGTGAGGACGAACCCCGCGGCGAGTTGCCCGCCGATCTGGTCGGTGAGGGTGTGGCTGTATTCAAGAGGGGCACCCGCGCCGAATTTCGTGGCGCGTTCCTCGGCGGAGTACTCCGTGATATCGCTGTAGGGCAGCTTGTGCACGACGATCAGCTCGCCGCGCTCGTCGAGCGCCTCGTGGTCGAACAGGTACGCATCAGGGTTGAGGAAGCCCACGAGCAGAGTTCCGCCCGGTCGCAGGACGCGGAAGCACTCGCGCCACACCGGTGCCAAGTCTGGTGCGAACAGGTTGGAGACCGGATGGAATACGACGTCGAATGTTGCGTCGCCGAAGGCGCTGAGGTCGCGCATGTCGCCCAGGACGGTGCGCAGCTCGAGTCCGTCGCGCGCCGCCACCATCTGGTCCTGGCCGAGCTGGCGGGGTGAGTTGTCGAATACGGTGACCCGCGCTCCTGCGGCGGCGAGGATCGGACCCTGCTGGCCACCGCCGGAGGCCAGGCACAACACGTCCTTGCCGGTCAGGTCCGTCGGTAGCCAGGAGCGGTCGACTGGCTCACGCCCGATGAGAACAATCGACCAGTCGCCCATGCGAGCGCGTTCGACATCCTCAGCACTCACCGGCCTCGACCACTCGTTTCCCTCTTGGACATACTTGTCCCAGGCTGCCCGATTGTGGGCAACGGGGTCGACAACAATGTCCTGCACGTTTAGCTCCCTGCTACAGCCAGGCGGACACCTGCGGTACTGACAGTTCGGTGCCGTTAGCCAACACGATTGCAGGGTGCGGGCTCAACGAAATTAGTGGGCATCGAGGTGTCCACGGCGAGCGACGCCGGCACGCCGGCTCGTCGCAGCGACAGCAGCGCTTGGCCCACACCAGCCGCGGCCGGCGGCCACCGGGCGACAGGTCACGCGGCCGGGTCATCCGCCGGCTCTTCGACCGCCGCGCCCGGGTGCCGCAGTCCGGGCAGTAGGGGGCCGGCTTGCCCACCCCGGTCTTGAGGTTGTCCGGGACCAAGCGCCGCGGGACACCGCCGAAGAAGCGGAAGGCTTCCGCATGCGCGAGAGTCCAGGCGCGCTGGTCCGTGTGCGCCACCGGGCGCACGAACATGTGCCGCGAGGCAGGAAGCACCATCACGAACGTCCAAATCCGGTGTCGTTTCCCGGTAGCTGGGTTGATCCACTGTCCCAGGAAGCCGTAGTCGATCTGGGCTTCCGAGCCCGGCTCGACGTCGTCCCGCAGCACCATGACCTTGGAGCGGGCTGCCTCGTCGGGCAGGTTCTCGTGGACCCAGCGGCGGAACGTCGACAAGGACACCTTCAACTTGCTCTCGTCCCGCAGCCGTTGATGGGGCGGCCCGCCCAGGGTGATCCCGGCCTCCTCGGCCGGCGCCAGGTACTTGCTGACCGTCTTGCGGTCCACCCCCAGCGAGGCGGGCACCTGGTTCTTCGAGCGGCCCGCGTACCAGTGCACGTAGATCTCGACGATGTCGACCACGGTGAACGATCTCCTGGCCATCCAGTGTGTCCGTCGACCTCTCGGTTCGCAGGTCGAGGGACCGCGACGTCTCCGAGAGGGGCAGGACCCTCAACCCGGCACGGCATGCCCATGGGGAACCCCACGGATTCGCAAGGAAGACCTAATAGTTCATCGAACCATCTGAAACAGGGAATATTGGAAACTGTCCATGTGGCCCTGGGGCCGGCAACAGCAGTTGAGCATCGTGAGCCGTCAGGCAGACGGCAGGGCCGCCTGCGGCCTGCTCGCTGCCCCGGCAACCGTGCGATGCAAGGGGACCGCGAACGCAACGACGAACAGGCCGAAGAGGGTGATGGGCAACAGCCAGAGGAGTTGTGCAGGGTCATCCCGCAGCCAGTGCCGGTTGCCCCACCAGTTCGTGCTGACGTCCATCACCATGACGGCATTCGCCAGCCAGATTCCTTCCCGCCGCACAAGCCCCACCAGCACGGCGGCCAGCGGATCGAGGATCACCAAGCTGACGAAGAACACCTGCAGAGGGACCTGAGGCCACGACGCATAGGTGTGGATGCCGCCACGGATCAGATCTGCGATGTGAGAACCCGTGCCCTCAGTGAGGCCGATCAAGTACCCCGCGAGAACCCATCTCGCCCACAACGGTTGTGCGCCCCACCGTTCCCGCAGCTCAGACCCCACCGTGTCAGCCTAGACGAGCGCCCGAGCCTCTGCGGAAGAGATGGCAGCGTCGGCGTGATCAAGGGTTCCCGAGACGGTTTCTCACGCCCGTTCGAGCCCGGTCAGCCGCACCATCGATGGTCAGCACCCCGGTGGGAGCCGTGACCACGAGGGTGGGGAATTACCTGACGCTGATCATGCAGATCGTGGGGAATTTTCGGCTCTGTCGGAGATCTTGTGATGCCGCCTGTCCCGGCGCACCTGCTTCCACGCAGTCAGGGACAGCGCGTGTTCGGTGGATCAGTAGCGGTGGCCCGGCCAGTGCGGGTCCTTCCAGCGGTCAAGACCGGTGACCCCGAGCAGCCGTATCCGGTGGAGCAGTTCTTCGGATGCGCCGATGGCACGTAGCCGGGTTGGGGCATGGCGGAGCAGCCAGGCAGTCAGCTCGGCACGCATTTCTTCCCCGTTCTCCCAAGCGTCCCAGGGCAGTTGGTCGCCGAGCAGGTCGTACTCCCACTGCGTCGCCGCTTCGGCCAGGTGCTGGTCGGCCGCGGGTCCGGTCAGTGCTTCCCAGGTGTGGAGCCACGGGCTCAACGTGCCCGATGCCTCGCCGCTGATTATGAGGACCTCGTGCGCGGGTACGGCGGGATCCGGATCGGTGAGCGTGTGCGCCCACCACGCGTGCAGGAATTCCTCGACTGCCGCGGCCTGCTCAGCAGGCCACTGCTGCCAATGGCCGAGGGCGAACGAGCGCCCGACCGTTTCCATGCCGAAGGGGGACTCGATGAGGCCGCTGACGAGGGCCGTGGTGAACTGGGGCAGAATCCTGCGGAGGACGGATGCGTGATCGCTCCAGTCGATGGCCTCCCATGTGCGCTGCAGGAGGTCGGGGTCCAGCTCCGTGTCCGCCACCTTGAGCTGGGCAAGATCTTCCGCGCTGCCCCAGTGGCATTCGCAGTTGTGCTCGTCGGGGTGGGCGGTCATCCCCCGGAAGGTGGCTGCCAGGCCATCCATTGCGGCGTCGAGGCGAAGTCGGGCGCGGGATCGGTCGAGGTTCATCATGGACGTTCGCCTTCGAGGACTCCGGGAGGTAGCACCGCCCGAAGATCGCTAACTTACCGGGGCGGGCCCCAGCCCGCCATCAATATGCAACTACTGCAGCCGCTCGCTCGGGCCAGTGCCGTGGGTAGGATGCCGCCGTTGCCGGTCGACGTTTCGAGCGACGCCCAGTCCGTGCCGGTCAGCACCGCGTGGGGATCGGGGAGGCCGGCGAGATGTGGCTTGTCGGATCCGTCATGGCTGGTGGTCACAGGCGCAGGCCATACATTTGAGTGCTGGCCGCCGGGTGCGGCAGAGCCGGCGCCCCGTCTGCCGACTGCGGGTCGGTCTCTGTCTCACAGCCGACGATCTGTCACTGCTCAAGCTGTGGTCCCACGCTGGCGGTTTCCCAGCTGCCGTGCAGCCGTGGCCGGCTCTCCTCCTGCTCTGCACGGTGCCGTATGCGGTCAGGAGGCCGGATGGGTGGACGTCACCCGGACCGGCGTCCAGCAGTCACCGGCGTTGCCCGCTCCGCCATCAACCACGTACTGCCCGCCGGCTGATGCCTCCGCCGCGTTTGGGCTGTGCGCTGTTCCGTGGTCCGTGGTCCGTATCAGCGTCGCCGCCCCCTCGTGCTAGAAATGGGTCTGGAATGACTCGGATGACTCTTCGCCCGCATCAACTTGAGGCCGTGGATGCGGTGCTGCGCCACCTGTCGGAGCAGCCCGGTGCGGGCATTCCGCCCGAGGGGTTGCGTACTCAGATGATCGCCGCGACCGGGTCGGGGAAGACCCTGGTCGGCGTGGAGGCGGCGAACCGTCTGTCCGCGCGGCGTGTGCTGGTTGTGGTGCCGACGCTGGATCTGTTGTTGCAGATGGCGGCGGCCTGGCGCCAGGGAGGCCGCTCTGGCGCGATGATCGGTGTGTGTTCCCTGCGGGGCGCGGACAGTCAGGGCCTGCCGTGCACCACCGATCCGGACGAACTGATCGCGTGGACCGCGGGCCCTGAGACGGTCACGGTGTTCGCGACGTACGCGTCGGTTGGCGTGGGGACCCTGCAGCGTGCGCACGCTGCGGGTCTGCCGGTGTGGAGTCTGATGGTGGTGGACGAGGCCCACCGGGTCAGTGGCGACGGTCTCAAGCCGTGGGCGGCTGTGCACGACCAGGCCCAGGTCCCGGCCGTTCGGCGTCTGTACATGACCGCGACCGCCCGTGTGTGGGAGGCCGACGGGGAACGCCCGCGGCTGGTGGCGTCGATGGATGAGGATTCCGAGGTCTTCGGCCCGGTCGCCTATCAGTTGAAGCTCTCGGAGGCGATCAGGCTCGGCCTGGTGGCGCCGTATCAGGTGCTGTGCCTGGACATCCGCGACCCCGGCCTCTACGAGGCGCTCACCGCTGAGGCGTCCGGTTCGGACGCGGTGCGTGGGGCGCGTCTGGCGGCGGTGCAGACCGGCCTGATGCGTGCGGCGGTGGAGGAGCGGTTTAGGCGGGTTTTGTCATTCCACAGCCGCGTCAGCGAAGCAGAAGCGATGGCGGCCGCCGTCCCGGTGACGGCGGCCCGGCTTGCCGGGGACGACCCGGCCGTGTTCCCGCCGGCGGACCAGGTGTGGGCGCAGTGGTTGTACGGCGAGCATGCGCCCGCGCACCGCCGCCAGGTCCTCGAGGAGTTCGCCTCCGACTTCCTTGGTGCGCCCGGAGGCGGGGGAGGGGGTGTGCGTGCGGAACTGCGGGTGCTGTCCTCGGTGCGGGTGCTGGGTGAGGGCGTGGACACGGCCGAGTGTGACGCGGTCCTGTTCGCGGACGCCCGCGGCTCGATGGTGGACATCGTGCAGATGGTCGGCCGTGCCCTGCGGATGCGTCCGGGTGTCGGGAAACTCGCCACCCTGATCGTCCCGGTGTTCCTTGGCGTGGACGAGGACGCCGACGATCTGCTCTCCTCGGACGCGTACGGCAACCTCAGCAAGATCCTCGGTGCGCTCCGGGCCCACGACTCGGACACGATCGAAGCGTTGGCCGACCCCCGCGTCCGCAACGCGTACCCGGCCATCGACGCCAACACCGGCCAGGACGACCCCGACGACGGCCAGGACCCCGGCCGGGAGGACGCCCGTGTCGGGGCGGCGGCCGGGGTCCTGAGGTTCAGCGAGGAACGCGATCCGTCCGCCCTCGCGCGGTTCGTGCAGCTCCGCGTGATCGATCCGGAGGGGGCGTACTGGCTGCGCGGGATCGAGGCGGCCACGCGGTGGCTGCGCGAGACCGGCAGCACCGCACTGCGCGTGCCCTACACCTACGTCACCCCCGACGACTGGGCAGGCGCCGGACGGTATCCGCTGGGGGTGTGGGTGGCCGATCAGCGCCGCTCCTACACGGCCGGGACGCTGGAAGCCTCCCGCGTGCAGCAGCTCGAGACGCTCGGCATGGTCTGGTCGGCTCAGGCCTCCGCGTGGGACGCCGGCCTTACCGTCGCCCGCGCCTACGCCCAAGCGCACAGGCATCTGCTCCCGCCCACCACGGCCGTCTTCGGCGGGGACAACTTCCCCCTCGGGGTATGGCTCAAGAACCAGCGCGCAGCGGCCCGCAAGGCGGCGGACAACGCCCGCCGCCGGGAGAGCGGGGAAACCGTCTCCTACGCCGGAGAACTCTCACAGGCCCGGACGGAGGCGCTGGCGGATCTGGATCCGGGATGGTGCCCGGTGTGGGAGATCAGCTGGCAGCGCTGTTACCGGCTCATCCTCGCCCACCACAAGGCAGGTGGCAGCGTCCCGGCCGGACCGGGGGAACTCATGGTCCAGGGCGAGGACTTGGGCGTCTGGGCTGCCGCACAGCGCGCCGGATGGGGCAAGCTCATGCCCGCGCAGCAGTGGCTGCTGGAGTCCGTCGGGATCGAGCCCGCCGAGGACGGCGCGCCGGCACCGGGCGCGTCCCGGTCGCAAGACGCCCGGTGGATGGCGAACCTCGCCGCCGCCCGCCAGTTCCACGCCCGCGAGGGCCACCTCCAGGTACCCCGCCAGCATGTCGAGATCACTGCAGACGGCAGCGGCGACGGGGACCAGACGGCCGTGAAGCTGGGGGCCTGGCTCGACAACACCCGCCGCCGGGCCGCCAAGCTGAGCGAGGAACGACGTAACGCCCTCGACGCCCTAGGCATGCGCTGGTAGGAGTCCGTGCGCGGAAAGACCGGCACCCAGGCCACTGAGCCGGAGCACGATGCGTGTCACAGAGGCATGCTTCTTGTCACCGATATCGAATACGCACCGTCTGATACTGGTGGCCTACCGGGGATGGTGGGCCCGTGAGGCCGCTGGTGGGAGGTGGTGCTGCGATTGTGGGTGGGTGGTGGGCGGTGGTTTCGGTTTGAGCATGACGTGCGCGCCGGTGGTGATCCATCTCGACTGGGGCCCGCCAAGGGCCGGCGTAAGGGCTTCACCGAGACTGACTCTGCCCGTCTGCTGGATGCCGCGCATCAGCAACGAGGCGGCCCCGTCGTGCTGGTCTGGGACAATTTGAACCCGCACGTCAGCCGCGCCATGCGCGGGCTGATTGCAGCCCGATGACGGTTGCCCGTCCACCAGCTGCCGCCGTACGCTCCCGAGCTCAACCCCGTCGAGGGCGTGTGGTCGCTTTTGAAGAGGCCCCTGGCCAACCTCACCAAACACAGCGTCGAACAGCTCACCGCGCTGGTGAAGCCGCGGCTGAAACGGATGCCGTACCGCCCCCGTCTTATCGAGGGCTTCATCGCCAAGACCGGACTCGACCTGCAACCGTCGTAACCTCAGCGGTTGCAGACAGCTAAGCCCCGTACCGCTGCCTACGTGAGGTCGGCGTCCGCTGAGGCGCATCGGCAGTTAAGTACCCGTACTCATGCGGCCTCTCGCTCCCGCCGTCCATTGTGGTCATGGACACGAAAGGGGGCGCCAGTGGTGGGGCATCGAGGGCGTAACAGAGCCATTCTGGGCATGGTGTGCAGCGGGGCGCTGCTGGCGGTATCTGCCTGTTCGCAGGGTGGCGCCACCGACCCGAAGACTGTCCGCGAACTCGCCGGCAGCGCCGAGGCGGGCAAGGCCCGCGAGCAGGTGGAGCAGGAGATCCGGAAGACCATCACCTACTGGGATGCCCACACAGCACTCACCCTCGGCCTGGTCACCGTGGACGACTCGTGCGTGGGCGGCAGGGCGAAGGAGTGGTTCTTCGAAGATGGCGATGATCAGTACAAGATCCGCTGCAGGATGTACGTCAACGCCTACTTCGGCGCCAGCCCACACCATGTTTCCGAAACGATCGACGGCATCCTCACCGCAGGCGACCCCGAGGGCTCTCCGATTCCTTTCGGTCACGACTTCATCTACGCGACCAAGGTCGTCGACTACTACCGGGGCACGACAGGCGACCCGCAGGGCCCAGGCACCGGTGAGCCGGCGCAACTATTCAGCGCGGGTACGGTCACGCTCGACTGGGACCAAGTCCGCCAGACCGGAAAGCGTGAGCTGATCGAGGAACCACCGGCATGCTCCCCCAGCGATCCACCTGTCAAGCGATGCCTGCGCGAGCCGGCCTCCACCAGCGTCACGAACATGCGCCGCAAGTACGGCATGGTGTTCAAGCTCACCGTCCCCTCCAGGGACTACTTCACCGAATTCAAGGACGGCCAAGCGGTCAGCCCGTGATGCGGGAACCGATCGCCTGAAATCGAGCGGACAACTCCTCACGGCTGAGCGCTCTTCAGCGACCTGATGCCGAACGCGCAAAGCCGGACTCGCTCACGCCGCGTCCGTCACCTCATCCTCCCGGCATAGGGCAACGCCGACAGCCGTCACCACCCCACGTAACCCGCACCGTTAAAGATCTCTGGCTGCCGTTGCGTGATCACTTCTCCGTCTGGCCCATCACCCGCTTCCCGTCGTCGTGACGGGCCAGAGTCATCCTCGACGAGTCGGCAACGAAATCACCCGACGTAACGAAGCACTACTAGAATGCGGAGCATGGCGCGGTATGTTGACGAGGATCTGCACGGTGCGGAGTTCCGCGAGTGCGATCTGACCGGGGCACGCCTGATCGGCGTCGTCATGCAGGATGCGGTGATCGACGGGCTCATCACCAACCTTGTGGTGAACGGTGTCGAGGTCACCGAGTACGTCGAGGCAGAGCTCGACCGGCGTCATCCGGTGCGGGTACTGATCCGCTCCGAGGACCCTGCCGATCTGCGCGAGGCATCGCGTCAGCTCCATGCCGGCTGGGCCGCCACGATCGAGCGAATCCGCCGTACGCCCGGCATCGAGCGCCGCAGCGTGAACGACGAGTGGTCGGCGGTGCAGACGATGCGCCACCTGGTCTTCGTCCACGACTCGTGGTTCCGCCGCTGCTGCCTGGGCTCGACGGAGCTGTTCACGCCGATGGGCATCGGGACGACCGTCGAGCCCTACCGTGGAGCGCACGGGCTTGACCTCTCGCTCGATCCGGCCCTCGACGAGATCGTGCGCGTGCGTGACGCACAGGCCGCCGAGCTCGACGCCTGGCTCGACGAGGTCACCGCTGTGCAGCTCACAGCGCGAGCGCCGGTGCCCGACGACGATGTCTGGCCGCCGTACGCCCGGGGCCGCTTGGTGCGGCAGTGCCTCGGCACGGTGCTCAACGAGACCTTCGAGCACCACGGGTTCTGTGTCCGCGACCTCGACCTGATCGAGGCACAGGACGCTGAGTAGGGCCGGCTACGGACTCAGCATCTTGCGGATGCGGGCATCGCTTACCGTCTGCGCGGTGCCGAGCTGCTGGGCCCAGAGCGGGACGCGGTACTTCTCGAGAATCCGTCGGACCTTGACCTAGGGCCTGTCCGATGAGTCAGGAACAGCGGCGCCCACCCCGGCTGCCATGAGGCGCTTTAGACGTTGTTTCAGATGGCGAGTCTGCGATAGCGGACGAGGCCGCTGTTGGTCTCCGCCAGCAGTGTGAAAGCCTGACGCGATGAGTGCTGATTTCGTCGACTGGCCGTCGATCGCGGCCGACGGCTTCCCCTTCCCCGAGGCCGTACCGGCATCTCAGCTCGCCGGCGAGCTGTCGGCCATGCTGATCTCGCCCGACCCTGAGATCCGTGACGACTATGCCTACACCGCCGCAGCCCGCTGGATCAGGGAAGGGCATCTCGACGAAGTCCTCGAGGCGCTCGGCGACACAGCCGCCAGCCGATTCATCCACCCTGAGGTACAGGCCCGGACCTTCGCGCCGCTGATCCTCTGTTCCGTTGTGACGCGCGGACACACCGTCCCCGGCCTTGTGTCGAAGGAGGCTGTGGAACGCTGGTATGCCGAATTCTCGGCCTGGTATCCGGCAGAGCAGGACACTCGCGGCTGGGACGACTCCCTGGGCTGGCTGCACGCCGTCGCACACGGGGCTGACGCCACTGCCGCGTTCGCAAAGGCCCTGCCCGACCGCCGCACTGAACTACTTGAACTCTGTGCCCGCAGGATGACGGCCACGCAGACCGACTACCGATACGCGCAGTTGGAGGACGCGAGGCTTGCCCGTGCGCTCATGCGTATCCTCCAGGCCCCTGGCCTGAAGCGCGAGGAGGCCACCGGCTGGCTGACCACGGTGGCGGAGGCCCTGGACGGAGGGGGCCCCGGGCCCGTCCCGATCTGGGCGTTCAACACCTTTGCCACCCTCCAGTCCCTCCACCTGCACCTGGCTCGAGGCCTCGCCGACGAAGGCGTCCCGCCGCATGCCGAGGCGGTTGCCGCCCATGCCGCCGATCTCCTTCGCCTGCCCTGCTACTGGATCGCCTGACACGGCGGCGCCGGCATCACGCAGGCCGTTCTCCTCCTACGCGTGGCCTTCGACGTGATTGCACTTGGTCAGTCGCCGGTAGCCGATGAGGGCAGCGGCTATGCCGACCTGGGGGACTTCACGGACGACTTCTACCACCTGGCCTGCCCCAACTGCGCCGTGGACGTTACGATCGCCATCGGGGACCACGGGCGCTATTCAGCGATCCGGGACTGGAACCTGGGCGACGTGGACCGCCGTGGCCTACGGTCGGCGTCCTCCGAGGAACTCTCCGGCGCCGGCCGGTGGATGCACGAGACAGCCGTCCGCGACGGGCACGAGGCACTCGCCGACGGAATCGCCCACCTCTTCGGCAGGGCCGAATGCCCACACTGCGCCAGCGTGTTCAACATCGCGGATGAGTACACATCCGCTGGTTTTGTACGTGAGCTGCGACGTCGTTTCGATGCGTAAACGGGAGTCGCATATTTGCACGAAAGGTCGGTGTTCACGAGAACGGGAGTCAGTCAACCGGCCCTGGTGGCGGCTTTACCCGTCGTGGATTGAACGACTCATCGCGGCATGATCGGCTAGGTCTGAAATGACGCATGCAAGCACTGCCGGAGGCCCACCGTGCCGTACTACCTGCTCACCGTGACGGCCTCGCGTCGTACCAATTTCGGGCTGCAGGTCGAACCCACAGTGCGGATCAGGGAGCTGGCCTCACGGGTGAAGGACACCGACGTGCCCATGCCCGGCGAGCGCGTCCTGCTCCTTCGTCCCGACACGGGCACGTGGTGGATCGCCCCGCTGGCCTCTTTCGGCCTTGAGGCGTGGCAGAAGGACGGCATCTCCTACACCCGCAGCGACCCCGACGACCCGGAGTTCACGCTGGCACTTGGTGGCAAAGGAAACCCAGAGGAGGTGCTCCCGGTGGGCACCGAGATCTGGATGGCTGACAAAGCTCCGACCAGCGCTCAGCGCACCCAAGGCTGGCGCCACATCATCGCCGGCATCGCCTCCGGCGACTGGTACCAGGCAGACCCAGATGCGGTCGACACCACCATCACCGACCACTGACCCCTTGACCGGGGCAGGGAGCCCGAGGCGGCCGCACGGCCGGCGCGCTGTCCTCCTACGGAAGGAAGGAGCCGCTCATCGACACCGCGGCCCGACGAGTTGCCGGCGGACGGCTATGAGCGACTCCCGAATTCGTCAACATTGATCATGCGTCGGCGTAGCGAGATGCCTCCCGAAGTCGTCGATAAATGACTCCCGTTCTCGGTTCTGGCTCAACTTCCGTGACGCGGTAACAGCCAGTCACTTCACCTGGACAACGTAGGCGCGATGCGGGTTTTTGGTTGGCATGGCCTGGCCGGTTGTGGCAAGGTCGGACGGTCCCGCCAACAGGTGCCGCCGGAGCACCCGAGGCCCTTGTGGCCGAACCAGCGGGAGTAAGAGGCGGCTCACGGGGTGGCCGCACGCGTGGCGCGCGAACG
>NZ_JBEYFE010000056.1:14842-20788 GCF_040634235.1 Streptomyces sp. NPDC007157 | reverse complement strand
ACCACCCCGACATCGAGGACTTCATCCAGACCAAGGTCAAGGAAGAGGAGAAGATCCGCGCCCTGCGTGACGCGGGCTTCGACATGGACCTGGGCAGCGACGACATCACGTCCGTCAGCAGGGATGCCCTGCTTCGTTTATGGCATGCACCGGGTCGAGTCGGCCCTGGGAGCGGTTCAGGGCGGTGATGGTGGCACTGTCTGCGGTGGTGGTCGCGTCGGCCCCTCTCGATGGTCTCGCTGCTGGACAACGGTAGTTGCTTTCGAAAGGTTGCGCCAAACACACGTTCGAGCGAAAAGTGCGGACAACGGGCTGTGCGGGCGTCAGAAGATGTTCGGCGACCTGGTCCAAAGGCCTGCCGAAGGCGGGAGGCTCTCCTGCGGGTGGTCACGGTATTTCCGTAGGCGGCGCAGCGCTCTTGTACTGCTCGCGGAGTCTGTGCAGCCGTGTGACACGCGCGAACTGGCGACGCATCAGCCAATCACCACATCTAGTGGTTGGATTGCTAAAGCGGCACACAAGTTGTGGTCCCCCGGGTCTCCGATGTCCCGGTGAACTCGTATGCTTGGCGTCGCCTTCTCCGCGAAGTCCCACCGAGTCGTTCGCCTCGGCGTGAGGCGAAGTTCTGAGCACTGCTCAGAACCCCTACGGGACGGAGAGGAGGGGTACCACATGGCCGGGAAGAAATCTCCTGGCGGTCACTGCACACGGTGCGGTCGGCGTCTGTCGAAGCGGCAGGTGCTGATCGACTGGGCGCCGGTGGCCGTCAAGGTCATATGGGCAGTGATGCATTCCTTCTGGTCGTGACCAGAAGCAGAGGCGGCCGGCGGCCGGTGGGGTTTACGCAGTGAGCCCGACCGCTTGGTGATCGGCCGGGCTCATGGATGCGTCACCGCTGAGGGGCCTGATTGCCGGTGCCAGCCAGCGGTCGGGCCCTTCGGGGCTTCTCGGGAGAACCGGTCTGCGGGCAGTCCCGGTGAGTCCCGGTGAGTCCCCGGGTGCCCCTGCATCGTATGACATCAGCATTGCGACGCAATGCTCTGGGCGGTACATCTGGGTGCCGCCAGCTCGTTCCCCGGCGCCTGTGCTTGCCCTGGCAGATCCGGCTGAGCACCTCGATGTCGCCATGCCGCACGGTTCTCTCGTAGCGGTAGGTTCCCGCCACCCACCCGATGGACCACCCTCCGCAGGCTGGTTCTCTGATCGCCCTTGGTTAGACGTGGGGGTCGACCAGAGAACCGGGTACGTCACCGTTCGGCGAGGTCGCGGATGGTGGCGGTGCCGGAGCGGACGATCCAGGTACCGGTGCCGGGCGGGGTTTCGTCTGACCGGGTCTTGAGGTCTTCGACGTCTACGGCCGGCGGCCACCGCGTGGTGTGTTCGGACCAGTGGACGCCGCTGAGGTCGATGTCGGCCAGGTCGGTGTCCCTCAGATCGGCGGTGGTGAAGTCGTCCAGAAGAGCGTGCAGCGAGACCTCATCGACTGCGGGGCGGTTCCGGCGCAGTGCCTGACCGATGGCCCGGCCAACCTCGGCAGTACGGATTTTGACGATGAGGTCGTGGGCGAAGTCGAGGTCGAAGTCGGGGTCGCGGGAGAGGTCGCGGGCGAGGTCGAGGGCGAGGTCGAGGGCGCGGGCGCGGTCGCAGGCGAGGTCGAGGGCGAGGTCGAGGGTGAGGTCGCGGTCGCGGGCGAGGGTGCGGGCGCGGTCGAGGGCGAGGGCGAGGGTGAGGTAGCCAATGCGGCGGAGGTCGCGGTCGAGGTCGAGGTGGTGGGTGCTGTTGAGAGTGAGGTCGAGGTCGCGGGTCCGGGCGATGGCGAGGTCTAGGGCGCTGGCGAGGGCGCGGGCGACGTCGACGTCCAGGGTGCGAGTGCGGGTGCGGGCAAGGTCGAGGGCGCGAGTGCGGGCGAGGGCGCGGTCGAGGTCGAGGGCGAGGGTGCGGTCGAGGTCGAGGGCGAGGTCGAGGGCGACGTTGAGGGCGAGGTCGCGGGTGCGGACGAGGTCGCGGGCGACGTCGGCGTAGCGGGCGAGGGCTTGACTGGCTGTCTTGACGTCGGAGTGGTTGCGCAGGGTCATACGGTCTGCAGGGGTGAGCGCGCGGAGGAGTTCTTCCGCGTCTGCCGCTTCAGTGTTGCTGTGGGGGGCGGTCGGCGGGGTGGGGAGGATGGCGGCGAGTCCGGCCTCGGTGTTGAGGACGGTGTCGAGGCTGTCGACGGCGGTGTCGTGGTGGGACTGCAGGAGGATTTCACGCAGGCCTGCTTCGACGTCCAGGAGTTCATCGAGGGTGTGAGTCAGGGCGTGCTGGTGCCGGGTGAGCCAGTGGTGCACGTCCTGGCCGTCAGGGGTGGGATCGGAGTGGCGGGTCACTGTTTCTCCTCCCGTGCCTTGAGATAGCCGGCTGCGGTGCGGCGGGCTTTTGCCAGGTTGGCGCGTACGTTCTCGGCTGGCAGGCCGAGGTGCTCGGCGATGTCGGCGGGAGTGAAGCCGGCCAGCGTCCAGGCCATGACCTGACGCTGCTTCATCGGCAGGCTGCGCAGCATGGGCAGTGCGTCGTACTGAGCCTCCCATTCCCCGATGGCGTCAGGACGGGGCACCAGGGAGGTGGGTTCGGGCACGTCGTCGACGGGTTCTTCGACGGAGGCGACCCTGCGTACGAGCGCGCGGGAAGCGGCTTTGTGGACCCAGGCCTTTGGGTGGCTGATGCGGTCCCAGTTCCGGTAGGCGTCAGTCATGACCGCTTGAGCGATGTCCGCAGCCACCTGGACTCCGGCCCCATGGCTGATCAGGAAACCGATCAGGGAGCGGAGGTTTGCCCGGTAGAAGGCGGAGAACTCCTCATCCTTCTGCTGGCGGTCGCGGTCGCGTTGGCCAGCTGGCCCGGGAGGCGCCGTCGTCGGTCGGTCGGTGCCGTCCATAGGGTCGTGGCTGCTCACGCTGCCTGGTCCTCCCTGGGAACCGGAGTACGGGTGATCTTCACCTGCAGCCTGTGACCGTCACCGTCCCGGTCATCCAACTCCACCTGACCGTTCGGGGCCACCGTCTCGGCGATGCGGAGAAGGTAGCGCTGCCGCTGCTGTTCACAGCGCGCCCTCCAGTGCAGACGCAGCCAGAGCGTTAACAGCGCGAAAGCCTTGACGACGATAGCTGAGACGATGACAGATGTGGCCTGGTCCGTCACGGATCCCCCATTTCTCTCATACCGGCCCGGCCACAAGGCCGGTCATGAGTTAAGGGGACGAAGAGACCATGATCGTGAACTTATTCCGAAGAAAATCTTCCGGCCCCTCGGACACCCCCGACTCCCGCGCGCGGGTCTGTCACGGGGGTGCCGTAGCGCGGTCTGGGCATGGTGTTCAGTCCTGTGCTGGCTCGTTCTCGTCCGGTTCGTCGGCGTCGGGTTCTACGGCGGTGGCGGTCAGGGAGTTCGCGCCGACGGCGAGTTCGTAGGTCGGGCTCAGTCGTAGCTGCAGGGGGGTTTTGGAGTTGGAGGACTGGGTGCGCATGGTTTCCAGCAGGCGCTGGGGTACTGCCAGGCGCTCGGTGCGGTTGGGCAGGGTGAATGTCTCGGGCCCGGCTCCGGAGGTGCGTGCCCTCGTGGCGGGTGTCGGGCGCAGGGGCCGGCGGGTGACGGGGTACAGGGATGCGTACAGCCCGCGGAAGGAGGCGATGTGGTTGACGCCCGGGACCGTGAGGCGGCAGGTCATGACGTCGTCGTAGGCGCGGTGTTCGACCAGGGAACGGGGCAGGACCAGTGGGTCCTCGCACAGCATGAAGGTGGGTGCCCACGTGCCGCTGTCGGCGCGTGCGGTCGCGTCGATGTTGTAGAGGTCCACCAGGTGCTGCCAGATCTCTGCGGGCTGGGCGCTGCGGTGGAAGCGCTCCAGGCGCTGGGGCAGCCGGGCCAGGCCGTGCTCGGAGACCTCGTCCCAGCGGTCCATGGCGTTGCGTGCGTTGTACTGCCGGCCGCGGTCGATGTCGTAGTTCGCGATGACCCCTTCGCGCATGGCCCGTACCTGGCCCTGCCTCAGTTCACCGAGTTCGTAGGCGAGGACGCGGCGTAGGCGCTGCACGGGTCGGCCGTAGGCGGCGGCCAGCTCGATGAGCTGAGGGTCATCGAGCTCGGGCCCTTTCCACGGGCCAGGACGCAGGACGTAACGGTCGACCATGGCCACGATCAGCTCGCGGGCGCGGGCCTGGCGCTTTTGCACGGCGGGGGTCTGGTCTATGGCGGCCTCGACCAGCCTACGGGTGACGCCGATGGCGCCGGCGACCTCGTCCACGAACTGCGGGCGGCGGCTGGGGACGATGCCCTCGTTCTCGAACCGCCGGTAGTTCTTCGGGGAGACGCCCAGGTGCTCCACCATGTCCTGGGCTCTGAGGCCGGACGCGCGCCGGAAGTCGGCCAGTGTCCACGTGCTGCGGTCCTCGGGGTTCGTCAGCTTCCAGGGGTGGATCCTCAGCGCCCGGGCCAGGGCCAGCAGACGCGGCGGGTCGGGCACCCGGTGCCCGTTCTCGTAGGCGAGGATCTGCGCCTTCGTCGCTCCCACAGCGTGTGCCAGCTCTTCGGCTGTCATGGGCGCCGCGTCCGGACGCGCGTAGACGTTCATCCGGTGCGCTCGCAGCTCAGAGCCGCTGAAATCGGTCAGACCCCGTGCCATCTGGCGGGCTCCCCTCCATCGCGGGGACCAATTTAGGGGTACCATCCGAACTGTGCGTACGCGTAACAACGCAGCAGCACGCGAGACGCTCACCTGGCCACGAGTGTTTTTTAGTGGCAGAACTGGTGGATGCTCACGCGGAAATGCGCGACGTTGTACGCCGTTGGCCGCATGGTTTGGGGACCCCGGTCCACGTCTATCGGTTATGAATGAGGCTCTGCACCTCCACGGTTCTCGACGCCGTTGATGGAGGCACAGAGCCAGCGTCTGGGAGCGCACTCCCGGAAGGCCCTCTGTTGCTGCAGGGGGCCTTAGACGTCTAGAGGTGGCTGTCGATCAGATGACGCAGCCAGGCACCCAGTGCCTGGAGCGTCAGCCAACCGATCGCCTTCTTGACGAACTTCCGGTCGTTCCGCTCCCCGCCCTCGGGCGGGTTCTCCATCCGCAACACCTCCTCTCGCTCGCGAGGCCGATCGGCCTCGATCGAGCCAGCCGATCGACGGGTTACGCCGCGAGAGAAGATGCGGTGATGAGCATACCGGGCCGCACTTACAACACCGATCCGCGCGCGAACAGGCCCGCACCAACTCCGTTGTCAAAGCGCACTTTGACGACTAGTTGACTCTTGTACCGATCCGGGCTCCCTGCGCCGGACGGTGAACGGTTGAGCGAACAATGGCTGTTGGGGCGGTGTTTCCCAACTGGTGACGCTGTGTGCGGCCGAGGGGTGAGGAGGCCCCCTACGTCCCACGACGCAACGGTGATCACCATGTGACCCAACCAATATCCATCGTGTGGCGTCCGTCACTCTCGACACGTCGGCCTCAAAGTAGGCGGCAAGCACCCACAGCGACTCTTACTCCTATGCAGACCGTGCCAAAAAGCGGCAGACCAACCGGTATCCATCACGCAAGGTGACTACCACCGAGACATGCGCCCTCCGCACAGCAACACCCCACACCGGCCCACGCTCGCTTCGCCCGGCCGCTACCCCACGGGAATGCCTGACCGGCCCACTGCGTTGAACACAGCGTGGTAGTGGAGGGGACAGTGTCCCCGGGCCTCACCTATTGCCCATGAGGACGATCGTCCGGCGATGCCTCATGGAGCCTTTCGCCGCGTAGGCGACCGCCCTTCACAGCCACACGCACGTCGACGGCCCGCCCCGGAACCCACGGGGCGGGCCGTCTGCGTGCGTTCTAGGACCAGCGCATCCCCAGCTGATCGAGTTCGGCGCGCCGCTGCGGGCTGAGCTTCGCGGCCCGGCGGCGGGTGTTGTCCAGGAACGC
>NZ_JBEYFE010000056.1:0-14744 GCF_040634235.1 Streptomyces sp. NPDC007157 | reverse complement strand
GCGGGCATGAGCTTGTCCCACCCGGCCCGCTGTCCAGCGGACCACACGCCCAAGTCCTCCCCCTGGACGATGAGTTCACCCGGTCCGGCAGGGAGCGCGCCGCCCGCGTTCGTGTGGGCGAGGGTGAGCCGATAGGCACGCTGCCACGCGAGTTCTCCCTGACGCGGTACCACAGCGCCGCTGCCCGCTTCCGTGAACTCTGCAAGCAGGCAGCGGCGTTCTGAGTCATTCGGGTCGCTCGTAGAGGACTGGACACGCATAGGACCGGCACCCAGTCCGCGCGAACGCGGGTGGCAGGGGCGCCGGCCACCAAAGCCACCCTGAGGGGAGATCACCCTCAGTCTTTCTGCCGGGGCGGGGCGGGGCGGGGCGGGGTGGGGCGGGGCACCGGGCGGGGTCAGGGGGGAGTGAGGGTGTCGAGTCGGGCGGCGAGGTCGGGGTGGGCGGCGGCCAGGTGGGGGCGGGTGGCGGTCAGGGGGACGAGGAGGTCGGCGGGGTCGTTGTGGGCGAGGGCGGCGTCGAGCTCATGGAGCGGGCGGCGGGCGGCGGGGGGAAGGTCGGTGAGGGCGGTGATCTGGCCGGCGAGGCGGCGCAGGTCGGCCGCGTTGCGGCGGGCCCAGGTGGCGGTGTTGCGGTCGGCGGCCCGGGCCTGACGGGTGGCCGTCACGCGCTGTTCGCCGGTGGTCCCGGCCGGGCCGGGGCGGCCACGCAGGTAGCGGCGCTCGGCGGCCTGGCGGCTGGCAACACCCAGGGGAGAGGCGAGGTCGGCCCAGCTGGCGCCTGCGTCCCGGGCCGTTTCGATCAGGCCGGTCTCCCATCCGGCGAGCCGCTCACGTACCTGCCGCAGCAGCATCAGCGAGGCGAGGGCCTGTGCCGGGGCCGGCCCGGCGCCGAGGGTGTCGGGAATCTCGTGCTGGGCGTCGCGCAGGGCGCCGTCTATGGCTTTCAGAGCCGCCGCGGCGGCGAGGAACGACGCCGGGCTGTGGGTGTCGGCGTCGGTGGAGACCGGCTGGTCGGGTGCGGTCACGGCCACCTCCCTCGGGTGGTCATCATGTCGACGACATCATGTTTGTCATCCATTGGATGACATGTTACAACGGTGTCAGTGAAGCGCATTGGCAGCAACTGCCTGAACTGCTGGAGGTGTTTTCACGATGTTGATGCGCACTGACCCCTTCCGTGAGCTGGACCGGCTGGCGCAGCAGCTGATGGGCCCGGGTACCTGGTCGAAGCCGTCGGCGATGCCGATGGACGCCTACCGTGAGGCCGACGAGTACGTGGTGGCCTTCGACCTTCCCGGCGTCAGCGCGGACGCGATCGACATCGACGTCGAGCGGAACATGCTCACCGTCAAGGCGGAGCGCCGGCCGGCGGCGAAGACCGACGACGTGCAGATGGAGCTGTCCGAGCGCCCGCTGGGTGTCTTTTCCCGCCAGCTCGTGCTCGCCGACACCCTCGACACCGAGCACATCAAGGCCGACTACGACGCGGGCGTGCTGACCCTGCGCATCCCGATCGCCGAGCGTGCCAAGCCCCGCAAGATGTCCATCGGCGTCGGGACCGGCCACAAGGAGCTCTCCGGCTGACACCGGCCGGACAGGCGCGGAGGATGGGCACCTGATCTCCCCCTCACCCCGTCCTCCGCACCCCGTGGGCAGGCCGTAGAACAAGAAGGGGTGGCGGCGAGATGACTCTGCGACGCGAAGCGTTCCTCGACCACGTGAAGGAGCGCGGCGAGTACGCCACTGCGGAGGAAACCGAACGCGCGGCCCGTGTGGTGCTCGCCCTGCTCGGCGCGCATCTGGTCGGCGAGGTTCGCGCCCAGCTCGCGGCACGTCTCCCGGAGGAATTCGCCCTGATCCTGCTCAACCCCCTGCAGAGCGCCGAACCGCTGCCCCCGGAGCGGTTCGTACGGGCGACCGCGGCCTGGATCGATGGCGCCACCGAACAGACCGCGACCTGGGACGTCAGCGCCGTGCTGTCCACGGTCGCCGACACGGCCGGCGAGGACCTGTTGGGGCAGATCCTGCTCCAGCTCCCCGCCGGCTACAACCTCCTCTTCGGCCGCCCCCAGCCCACCTGACCCCTACCTCGGTGCCACACACCCGCACCCCTCTACGAAAGGCATGCACTGCAGTGATCACCGACGTGCGCGTACCGGCTGAGCACCAGCAGCCATACTCGACGGCGTATGAGCAGATGCTGGAAAAGGTCCGCTACGAAGGCGCCTACCCCACCCTGGGAAAGGCCGACGAAGCCGTCCGCCTGGCTCTCGCGGGGCTGGGACGCCAGCTGACCGGCGACGAGCGCGTCGACCTGGCCGGCTGTCTGCCCCTGGAAGCGGCACGCGTGCTGACCCTGCAGATCCCCGACCCCCACCCCCTCACCGGCTGGGCCTTCGTCAAGGACCTCGCCGCCCGCACCGGTGCATCCCTGGCCACCACCCGGTGGGACACCGGATCCGTCTTCTCCGTCGTCTCCGCGCACGCCGGCCCCGATCTGATCACCCGTATCCTCGACCAACTGCCGGCCGGCTACGCCCTCCTGTTCGGCCGCGCCGAACTCACCCAAGCTGCTTAGACATGCCTGCTCGGGGCCGGCGCGGCGACCGCTACGTTGCGCCCCAGGATGCTGTTGGAGATCGCGGACGGCGAGTTCGGTCACTGGAAGGCTGCACGCCGACTGTGGAGGCGAGGGGATCGCTGCCCGCTCTCGGGCGGCGCGTGGGTGAAGTCGGGGGCGGGGTTCAGGCCGGAGGTTGCGCGGGTTCCACGCGCGAGCCCGCCCCGCCCTCGACGGTGGCCGCCTACCCCCGCAACCCATTTGCACTCCCACGGGCACCTTGTCCACTGTCACCCGAGACAGTGTCGGCTCCCAAAACGTCGGGGCCCCGCCAACATGTGGCGGGACCCCGACGGCTGGGATCGTGGATGGGTCAGGTCACCATCGGTACCAGCGTCCGCGGCCACCGCTGGCGTTGGTGGAACGCGCGACGAAGCCGAGCAGCCACAGCACCAGAACCACGACGGCGACCCACCACAGGACCTTGACGGCGAAGCCGGCACCGAAAAGGATCAGCGCGAGAAGAAGAACAAGCAGCAGGGGAACCATAGTTATCTACCTCCTGCGCCACCGATTGCCCCCCACTGGTGAACTCATTCCTCGAAATCGCCTTGTTTGTGAAGGTGAGCGAGGGGCACCTGGATTCTGCCGCGAGAGCGGCGAAAGAACTACGAGGAGGCGCGATCCGTGACTGCTGGCGAGAAGGCCAAGGCGAAGACCGAGCAGGCCAAGGGCAAGGCCAAGGAGACCCTCGGAAACGCCGTCGGCAACGAGCGCATGGCTGCCGAGGGCCAGGTGGAGAAAAGCACGGGGGATGCCCGTGAGGCCAAGGAAAAGGCCAAGGACGCGTTCAAGCGCTGACAGCTCACACCGTCCTGTGAGATCGAGAGGGGCTGTTCCGGACCAGATCCGGAACAGCCCCTCTCCTGCTGTCGAGATGGCTCGCAGCGCGCCAAGCGGTGGTGGTTTCCCGCCGTCAGCGGGTGCCGCGTGTGGTGCGTCTCCTGGGACTTGTCCTCCTGCGCGCATCAGGAGGACAAGTCCATCTGGCTTCCTTCTCCCGGGACAGCCCGGATGCGGCCGCGTCCATGATTTTGCCCGGCTTCCTGAGGCCGCTGGTGGAAGAGTGAGGTTCTGGAATGGGCCGCCCTACGCCCCTCCGCCGTGGCGGGTCATCCCGTGCTGCGTTCTAGGACCAGCGCATCCCCAGCTGATCGAGTTCGGCGCGCCGCTGCGGGCTGAGCTTCGCGGCCCGGCGGCGGGTGTTGTCCAGGAACGCCCCCAGTTTGTGTTCGATGCCGTCCACGATCTCCACCGCCTTCCGGGGCACGGCCAGGTGCCCTTCCCGGGCGTGGTACTGGCGGGCGGCGGTGAGGTTCGCCTCCCACCGCGCGTCCCGCGACCGGGGCACCCTCGCAACCAGTTCGCCCTCTGCCGGGGGCTGGATCCCGACCGACTCCAGCAGCCACTGCTGCGCGGGCATGAGCTTGTCCCACCCGGCCCGCTGTCCAGCGGACCACACGCCCAAGTCCTCCCCCTGGACGATGAGTTCACCCGGTCCGGCAGGGAGCATGCCGCCTGCCTTCACGTGCGCGAGGGTGAGCCGATAGCAGCGTTGCCATCCGATCTCCCATGAGGTCGGGCACCACCCCGGGTCAAGGTCGGCCAGAGCCTCCACGCGGGCCTCTGGGAGCTCTCCGGCGTAGGAGACACCCGTTTCCCCGGCCGCGCGCCGTTCGGCGTTTTCAGCCGCCCTCCTGGCCCCTGCGCGAGCGTTCTTGAGCCACACACCGATGGGGAAGTCGTCCCAAACGGCTGTGGTGGGCGGGAGCAGGTGCGAGTGCGCTTCGGCGTAGGCGCGGGCGACGGCGAGGCCGGCCTCCCACGCGGACGCCTGCACCGACCACACCATCCCGAGCGTCTCCAGCTGCTCCACGCGTGAGGCCTCCAGGGCCCCGGCCGCGTAGTACTTCCGCTGATCTGCCACCCACACCCCCAGCGGATGATCGCCGGAAGCGCCCCAGGCTTCCGGCGACACGAACGTGTAGGGCACCCGCAGTTCGGTGCTGCCGGTCTCGCGCAGCCACCTTGTGGCCACCTCGATGCCGCGCCGCCAGTACGCCGCCTCCGGATCGATCACCCGCAGCCTGACGAACTGTGCGAGGGCGGCGGGGTCGCGTTCCTCGCTGAACTTGAGCACCCCGGCCGCCGCCGCACCGACCCGCGCGACGTCCTCCAGGTCGTCGTCCTGATCCTCGCCGTCGTCGTCCTGGCCGAGGTCGTCGTCCGCGTCCGGTGCCGGGCGGGCGTTGCGCACGCGGGGGTCGGCGAGCGCTTCGATGGTGTCCGTGTCGTGTGCCTGCAGGGCTCCGAGGATTTTCGCGAGGGTGCCGTAGGCGTCGGAGGTCAGCAGCTCGTTGGCGTCCTCGTCCTCTCCGAGGAACACGGGGACGATCAGCGTGGCGAGCTTCCCGACCCCGGGCCGCATCCGCAGCGCGCGCCCGACCATCTGCACGATGTCCACCATCGAGCCGCGAGCGTCCGCGAAGAGCACAGCGTCACATTCGGCGGTGTCGACACCTTCCCCTAGAACCCGAACTGAAGAAAGAACCCGCAGCTCAGCGCGCACGTCCGTGCTGTCCAGCCCTGCCCCTCCGAGATAGTCGGAGGCGAACTCTTCCAGCACGCTCCGGCGGTGCGCGGGAGCGTGCTCGCCGTATAGCCACGCCGACCACACCTGCTCCGCCGGCGGGAACGTCTCGGGGTCGTCCTCGGCGAGCCGGCCCGCCGTCACCGGCACGGCGGCCGCCATGGCTTCCGCCTCACCGACCCTGCTGTGGAAGGACAGCACCCGCCGGAACCGCTCCTCAACAGCCGCCCGCATGAGGCCCGTCTGGACGGCTGCCAGCCGCGCCCCGCGCACGGCGTCGGAGCCGGTCGCCTCGGTGGTGAGCGCGGCGTACAGCTGGGGGTCGCGGATGTCCAGGCACAGCACCTGGTACGGCGCCACCAAGCCGAGCCGGATCGCCTCCGACAGCTTCAGCTTGTACGCGACCGGGCCGAACAGGGGCGAGTCCTCGTCCATGGAGGCGACCAGCCGCGGGCGGTCTCCGTTGGCTTCCCATACGCGTGCCGTGGCGGTCATGTAGAGCCGCCGTACGGCAGGGACTTGGGTCTGGTCGTGTACGGCCGCCCACGGCTTCAGCCCGTCGCCGCTGACCCGGTGCGCCTCATCCACCACCATCAGGTCCCACACCGGCAGGCCGGCAGCGTGCGCGCGCTGGAGTGTTCCCATGCCGACCGACGCGTAGGTCGCGAACACGGTGACGGTCTCGGGGCCGGCGGTCCAGGCGATCAGTTCGTCCGGGTCCGTCGTGCAGGGCACGCCCTGGCTGTCCGCGCCCCGCAGGGAGCAGACGCCGATCATCGCGCCGCGCCGGCCGCCCGCCCGCCACGCGGCGGCCATCTGCAAGAGCAGGTCCAGGGTCGGCACCAGGACCAGGACCCGGCGTGCTGAGAGACGGTTGGCGGCTTCCACCCCGATCAGGGTCTTCCCGGACCCGGTCGCGGCGATGACCTGGGTCCGCAGCCCTTCGGGCGGGATGCCCTGGCCGGGCTGTTCGGAGAGGTGACGTAGGACCGCGTCGACGGCTTCGACTTGATGCGGGCGGAGCGTAACGGCCACGATGGTGGTCCTCCTGGTCTGTGAGCTCTGGTGACTGGGTGGGCGGGCGGCCGTTTGCCGGGAAGTGGACGGCCGCCCTGCTGTCTGCCGGGGCGGGTGCGGCGGAGCTCTAGGTGTCCGTGGACGTCGTGAAGCGCCCGCCCTCACTCCTGCGGGCCCCGCGCCGCCCTGATCCGGGGCGGGCCTCGTGCGCTGCGCGGACCTGCGCCGACGGATACAACGACTGGCCGCTCCGGCCGGGCTCCCGTCCCACAGCGGCGATGCCCCACCGCGACAGCTGCCTGCGGGCCGAACCGGTCGCCGACTCCCCCGAAAACCCGAGGTAGGCGGCCACCATGGAGACAGTCCACAACTCCTCTGGGGGCGTGGGGGAGGGCGGAGGGTCTGGGGTCATCAGGCCGTGCCTTTCGGGGAGTCGGCGGGCTCTCGCACAACACCCCCATAGTGCCTCATTGCGAGGCGTTATGGGGGTGATTTCAGAAGACCCGCACAGGGCCCGTGAGTGCCCTGACCGCCATGTTGGTCCCGCCTGCTCCACCACCCCCGATCGATCGCTGCCTGCACCGCGCCCGGCCTCGGCCGCCGCACCCGGGTCCGCCGGCTGCTGTGCGGTCTGACCGGTGCGTGAAGGCCGGTGCCGGACGCGGCGACCGTGACCACCGCGGTGGCGGGCACGGAGTCGGCGGCGACCGTCGCGCCTACGGTGAGCTGGGTGTCGGCCGTCGGAAACCCCCGTCGGGTTGGCCAGCACCGGTGGCGTATGTGCTGGTGGGTCCTGGCGGTCCTATTCGGGCCGGTCGGCCCCACCGAGCGCGGTGGGCGGCTTGCTACTGCGAGTCGCGGTGGAGGGCGCGGATCCTGTCGGCCAGGTCAGGGAGATCAGACAAATCGATGTTGCGCTGATTGGCTGCGTACCTCACAAGGCCGAGGAGGCGGTGTAGGAGGTCGGCCTCCTGCTTCTGCCAGTGCCAGTCTGGGCCGTCCAGGTCACCGTCGTCGGTGGATTGCTGAGGGGCGTTGCGGAAGCGCTCGTACTCGGCCACACAGTCCCGCAGGGCTGTCGGCCACACGAGCAGTACCGGCTCGGGGCTGTCCTTGGCTTCGGAGCCGCGGACCGCCAGAATGACCCGGGCCTCCTGCGACCGGTCGGCGCGCTCTTGGAGGTCATCAATGGCAGCCAGCTGGGCTGCTATGCGGCGGATCCGCCTTCGAGCCAGCCTACGCCCTGTTCAGCGGTGCTCCGCACGATGACGCGGGCACCACGGAGAACTTCACCTGGACCCGTGCCGACGCCGTCGCGGCCGTCACCGCCGCCGCAGGCCTGCTCGCCCGGCTGGAAGACCTGCCGTAGCACTACCGGTTTCGAGCTGTGTGACGCGCTGCTGTGCACCACGGCCCCGGTCCGCCCTGTGTCCGTCGGCGGGCCTGCGCTTAGGTCTCGACCGCATGAGGCCCCACCAGCGACAGTGGTTAACGCGATCCACTGCCAATCAGCGGTCGGGCTATCTACGGGAGGAACGATGGGAGTGGCGGGCCAGTGAGCGTCGATGCGCAGTACCAGGAGTGGCTTGAGGCCTATGTGGTGCGTGCGCGCCGGGTAGAAGAGCACTCGCTTGCGGCGAACTGGGATGCGCTCGTGGCCCTGACTGACATACAGATGAGTGTTGTCCAGCTCGACGACGGCAGGACACGGATCCGGCAGGAATTCCCGGCCGAGGAAGTGGTGGAGTCCGCTGCTGCTCGACTCAGGCCGATTCTGCTGGAGGGTGATGCGTGCTTCTACCGGAAGGCGTTGAAAGCAGTTGGCTACTTCTGCCGGGCGTTGCCGCAGGATACGGAGTGGGTGCGGGCCACACGTGCCGAGTGGCGGAAACGCGTGGATCCAGCCACAGCAGAGGAAGCAGGATATTGGGTCGTGATCAACAACACGACCACCGGCGAGAACCACGGCCTTGACCGTCACAAGCTGGCCATGGCTTGGATCTACGGGGACGTGGTACATCACGACACCGAACGACGCCAGGAAGGCGACGTGTTCGGGTTGCTCGAGCGGTTCCGTGGCGCCGTGCCACTCGTCGCGTGGGCCATGGTCGGAACGATCGAGCTTCTGAACTACATTCGTGCACTGCAAGAGGACGGCATCCTGCAGCTACGGCAGGAGGTTTTCGAGGAGCGGGTCGCGCTGAAGTCGACGACGTTGGAATACACCGGCGAGGTGTTCTTCGCTCCTGCCGGAACGGAACCTCCGGCCAACGCGAGTACCTCGCCGCCCAAAGAGTGGGTCCGACTGAGGAAGGAAGGCGACCTCGCGCCCTTCCGGAACGAGTTCGGGGGACAACTGATGCGCGTCGTTCGTTCGCCTCACATGTCTGCGCTGCCCTCACCTGAAGACGAAGCAGCCCGTACGCCCGCCGGCGGATGGAAGCGTGACCAGCTTGCCGCCTGGGGCGTCCCGTCGCCCCCGCCCAAGGGATGGAAGGACGAGCTGACCGAGCGCTGGAAGGCTGCACGCCAGGACAGCGCACCGCCGCCCCTGCCCCGTGCGGCCCCGGCCAACTACGACCAGGAGACGCCTGACGTCCGCTGACCCGACGACAGCGGGGCCAGACAGGATCGCCCTGCCCAGCCCCGCTGCTCGAGGCATTCAGTTGCCGAGTCGGCATCGATGGCCCTGCTCAGCGGTGTAGATGAAGCCACAGCGCTGGCACTCTTGCAGCCCATCGATCACGTCTGCGCAACGGAAGCAGAAATCGATAGGTGTTTCTGGAGCGGCAGCGGTCCGGGCCCCTCGCACCAGGCTGCTCATCTTGCAGACGGGACACCGGTCCGGGGCGTCACCGTCGTATGAGTCATCAGGAGCGGCGCGGTCGAGAACGTGGACGGCGTAGCCCAGCGCCAGGCCCAGAGCGCCATAGCCCTCAACGCAGAGGTGGCAGTACATGGGGGAGAGGCTGGCGTCCGTCTGACACCACTCGGGCACGCCTCTGATCATTGTCGGAGTGAGGGCGAACTCACGGCACTGCGGGCACTGGAGGGTACGCGCTCTGACGGGGCCCAGCACCGGAGCGAGGTCCTTCATGCGCTCTGCAACATAGCCCTGGATCGTACGGACACCTCCGCGGATCCGGTCCATGTCGATCTCCGCGTGGCGTCGTTCCTCCTCATTCGTGATGTGCTCCAAAATGTGCTCACCGACGAAACGGATGAGGAAGTTCAGTACTTGGGCAGTGGTGCTCTCCACCTTGCCAGCTTTGGCGTCCTCACCGACCAAGCCATAGTGCTGCAGCGCGTTGCGGCGTTTCGCCAAGCCGGAGAGGGCCTCCTTTTCACTCTGGCTGAACTTGATACCCGCCATGTTAGTCAGCCGCTTACGCGTCTCTTCCGGAGAGCAACTGATCAGTGTCCCGTTCGCGAGCGCCTCTCTCGTAGCATCCCCGGGATTGGCGAACACCAGAGACCAATGCACCATCTGCAGACGCGCCTTCAGAAGCACTTCGGCGCCCGCAGCCAGGTGCAGCACGGCGTACTTCATGGCCCTTGCACTGGGCTCGCTTCCACCCTCTAGGTGCTCTGCCACGCTGACCAAGTAATCCAGACCATTCATGACGGGTGGAAAGTGCACGTCACCTGCGAGCTCCGCCTGGCGCACCTGATAGTAGGACCCGTTATGTTCGACCAAGCGCTGATCCACTGACTGCGGTATCTCCTCGATTTCATGACCCGACGCATCATCGAGAAATTGCTCGTGCATGGGGGATCCTTCAGGGCGAGTGAATCTTGGCGGAGGATCTTCTCACGCACACGGTCCCGCCGTGTGCCTCCTGGAGGGTTGCCAGAGCTGTCGCCTCACCAGGGCGGCTGGTGTTGCTCGCGCGCGACGCCGGGCGGGACAAGCCGCCCGGCTGCCGTCAGACACGCTCCGTTTCCCTCTGTCCGCGGTCAGCGTGACTGGATCCAGAGGCCGCCGTACGCGACGACGGCGCCGCCGACCGCGGTTGCGGCCCCTCGGATCAGATGCAGGCCGGCCTCGTTGCGGAGCCGCCGGGCGCGCTTGGTCCACCGGGTCCTCGACGATCCGCCATCCGGCGTCGGGAGGGGTTCCGGGTCTGGGCTGTTGCCCGTACGCTCGGGCTTGGACATGAGCTTCTCCTTCGTCGGGGGTGTTCGGTCTTCTGCAGACGGCTCCCTGCCCACCAGGGGGCCGTCGCCGTTTCCGGCGACAGCCGTGCCGTTGTCCACCGATTGAGATTTTTGACGTCTCGCGGGGTGGACGAGCACCAACAAAATCACCTCGAAACCCGCTCTGACCAGCGGAAACAGTGAATTGTCGAAAGAAGTCCACCGGTGTCAACGAGACGCCAATGCGGTTCTACACGGGTCTTCGTGACCTCAACACGGCCAATCCCGGGCTCACCTGGGGTGTCATGCCGAGCATTCGTGAGGAATCGTGTGTCGAACTGAGTAGTAGCGTGCCAGAGTTGGCGGATGCCTCAGATGCTGCGGATGCCCAGCAAAGCCGACCTGCCTGATGGAACCAGGCGCGACTTTGTGGCCGAACTGTTCATCCACTTCAAGGAAGCAGGGCGTCCTACACCCGCCCGCATCGCAGCGACGACCAGCTCTATGCAGGATCCGCTTCCTGTAAGTCGGGAAACCATCCGCCGGCTCCTCAAGGGTCAGACGATCAGCACGTGGGAGAGAGTCGACGCGGTCCTGCGCGCCCTGTGCCACATCGGTGGCCAGGACCCTGACCGCAGACGCTGGCCTGAATCGGACAACTGGAACGACGACGATGCGACCACCTGCAGGGAGCGCCTGCGCCATTTGTTGAACGACGACATTGATGGCGTCGAACCGGAGAACGCCCCGGCTTCTGTCTCGCCGGCGCGATCCAACTCGGGGTGGGGCGGTACTCGTACGCCACCCCCGCAGGACGATCCATGGGCCACCACGCCCAAGCTGGCGCCGACTACTCCAACCGCGGGTGGCTACTCCGACGAACCGCCCTTCTAGGTACGTGCGCGTGCGGCCCGCCAACTGCCCGTGATCAGCCATGTCGTCCTGATGGGGAAGCAGCTCTGCGACGGCTCCTGCTACCTGGCGCATCATTGGACACGCTGCCGTCGCGCCGCAAGGCGAAGAGTCCAGGCGAAGTACAGTCCGCTGCGCACTGTGACTCGCATCAGCCAGGCCACCCGGGTACGCATAGGCTGTTTGCCGAGGTCGACCCACTCCGCCATCCACTCTTCGGACCAGCGCTCGCGGGCGTCTGCAGGCAGGAGGCGGGAGAGTGCTTCGAACAGAGGCCGTGCCCGTCGTAGGCGCCGGTCAGCGCAGTCCTCCATGTCGCTCGCGGGTTCATCCCTTACCGCGTCAGCGGATTCCTCGGGCGGGGGCGGTATCTGCCCGAGCCCGCGTCGGATGCCTGAGGAGTGACCTTGCACGATGTCCCGCCCAGAGTCACCGCTGTCGTTACTGGGAGTTGCACGGCCTTGTCCAAGCCTTTCCACCCAATAGAGCTGCCGATGACCGCGCTCATCGAGACCGTCGCTGACCCTTTGGGCTTCGTCGCGGGTGGCATACCTGCCGACCCGGTACCGGTTGCCGTTGTCGTCCTGGCGGATCACTAACCAGGGGAGCGTGAGCGGTTCGCTGACCTCGTTGTCGGCGCCGTGCATAACGCAGCCTCAACTCCCCAGACCATCAGCAGGGCGAAGGCGCGCAGAGGTGGCGCCTCCCTGGTAGGCGGCGGCGAGAGCGACGCGGGCGGACTCGGCACCGCTTGGGGTGAATCGGTAGTAGCGGCGGCGGGGCCGGGGCGGGTCGGTCTTCTCGATCTTGCTCTGGTCTTCCCAGAAAGACTCAAGCCAGCCTGTGTTCTCGAGGCGGGCGAGGATCGGGTGGATGGTGCCGGTGGGAAGGCCTGCTGCTTGGGAGAGTTCCAGGCCGTAACGGGCCTCGGCAGGGCTCTCCAGCAGGGTCCGCAGCACCAGTTGCGTCTGGAGCGTCATGCGCGGCGTCTTTGCCATGCCAGAACTCTAGTATGGGGGCCACCCGCACAACAGCAGAATGCGGCATCTGCCTGAGTCAGATGCCGCGTCCCGAACTGTCGCCTTCTACACCCAGCGCATCCCGATCGCGGACAGCTGCTCCACCCGTTCCGGAGCCAACGTCGCGGGCCCGCGCCACCATGGACCGCTATGCGCACCGGGACGATGCCGACGGCGCGCATCCGGTGCGTGAGGACGACCAGCAGGCGCGTTACGCGGTCGCGGAATCAGGCACCGCACCGCCCGGAGGGGCATCGAGTCCTCAACCCGTCTGGGCCACCATCGCTAAGGTTGGAAAGGGCTCACTTACTTTTCAGAGTCCCCGCAGTTGTGTGCGTTCAGGATCTGAGGGGCCTTCTTCGTGTTCTCTCCGATGCTGTGCAGCCAGTCCGGCCCCCTGGAATCGCTGACGAGGCTAGTGGATGTCCGCTTCCAGCCTCTGCCGTTTGTGTCCGTGAATTTGATTTCCCTAATGCTCCATTCCCAGTCACGCAGAGTCGTCTTCCGATCTGCCTCCATGATGGTTTCGGGTAGCAGGATCTCGGCGCACGGGCGGACTTCGCTGAACTCGTACACGGTGTCGCGTGCCCCGGTCCCTTCGATAATCAATGTCACGTTTGTGACAGGGTCTAGCGACCGGTTGATGAAGTGGATCACCCGCGGTTGCTCGTTTTCCACCCAATACGCGACACGGAGAGCCTGCTCACGATCTTGCCGCTCGCCGTCCTCTTTCGACTGCTGCAACTGATCCTTGGCCGTCTCCTGGCTCCAGTAGGTGGCAACTGCCTGGAACCACAGCCCGGCAATCGCAGCGATAGCAGCGATCAACGCGCCGGCCACGGTGATGCCGTGCGCCCACGGGAGCCCTCCGAGGCGCTGCCGCAGGCTCGGAGGCTGCGGCACCGGAGGGTCGGGGTCTGGCTCCGTATCCGGCTCCGGGTGGGGCTCCTCGTCACGTACCGGAGCCCGGACTTGGTCAGGAGCCGGACGTAGACGTGCGAGTCGAAGCCGTCTACGGCGCTGCGGATTAGTTGTCATCTGCCCTCCACGGCTTGTTCGCAGGTATAGACGCTTCACCAACCACGATGGCTCCGGTGTCACTTGCCGATCTGTTGGCCGAAGGCGGATGTTCGCCCGACGCTGGCTGACCTCACTCGGGTGATCACCACCGACGCCAGCCGACGCTCGGATGTCCGTTCTGTCGCAGCCCGGGTCCCGCGCCTCTTCGAGCGGAGCGCGGGCCGGAGAGGCGCCGCCGGCCATGCCGCTACAGCGTCCGGACGGCGGAGGCCACGCGTCCCCGGCCGCCGCTGCCACTCATGTCAGGTGGCCTTCCTGGACCCCCGTTACCCCCGAGCACGGGGGCCCGGATCCGGTCCCCCCACCTGGTCAGGACCGGAACCCGAAGGCGATGCTGCCCAGCAGGTCGCGCGGGGACATTGCCCGCGCCCGCCCGGTGAGCCTGACAGGCGCGCAGCCCGTTCATCCTCCGCCACCACCAGTTCGACCTCCCACAGGGTGTGGGGGTCTGGCGGGGCGTCACGGCGCCGCAGGGCCGCCCTCCGGGCTGCCGGACCGCACGCCTCCGACGGGGCCCCCGGTCAGGGCCGCCTCCGGCGTCCCAGAGCCCCGCGCCACCGCGCGGTCTCGCGTGCCTCACCAGGACCCCACCCTGAAACAACCCATGCATGCTCTCACCTGCGCCACCTGCTCCACCGGCCCAGGAACCGAGTTCCGCGCCCTCCCCGACGGACTGTTCGCATGCCCGCCGGCCATCCCCTCGCCGGTCCACGACATCGATCTGGACGGCCCCGACGCCTGGGCCATCGACGCCTCGGGCATCCTCGGCTACGTCACCGACCCCCACCACGCCCTGGACGCGATTGGCGAAGTCCTCGCAGACCTCAGCGAGGCCCATGAACTACCCAACCCGGAATACGCGACAACGAGTTCCCTGCGGAACGTCATGAACGCATTCAGTGAATACACGGCGGCGTTTCTGGCTGGCGCAGCGCCGGTATCTGTCCGGTAACGGAAGAGGGGGGTGAGCCGCCATCCCCAAATACATCCAGGCCGAGAATTGACGCATTCTCCGGGCATGCACGTCGATCGGATCTTCCGGGGAATCCGTGCGCTGTGTGAGAGCGAGGCGGTGGTAGGGATTCAACCCAGAACCTAGCCAGGTCACAGTTTTGACGCACCGCCCAATATTGGCCCCCCATCAGTATTGGGGGGCATACCGCAGTTGGGCCACCCCTCTCTTGCTGCTGCCGCTTCTGGCTTGACTGCGGAGCAGGCGAGCCTCCTCTGACTGGCGCGGAGCGGCGGGCAGTTGGCGGGCGCGGAGCGCCTGCCTGCCTCCGGGCGGAGCCCGGGGGTGTCCGGTGCATAGCGCCGGAAAGCGTCGCGTAGCGACGCCGCGTCGTGTCTGCGGAGCAGACCGCGCG
>NZ_JBEYFE010000055.1:0-21156 GCF_040634235.1 Streptomyces sp. NPDC007157 | reverse complement strand
GGGTTTTCCGGCGGTGGTTCTTGCCTTGCGGGCGGCGGCGGGGGGGGGGGGGGGGTGGCCCCCCGCCCCGGGGGCCTCCCGCCCGGCCGGGGCGGTGGGGTTCGCCCCGGGCCCCGGGGCCGTTCCCGTATCCGACCGGGGCCGTTCCCGGATCCCGCCTCACGCCTCTCGGTGGCTCTTGTCGCCCCTGATGAGCGGCGGTTTCCCTCTGTCTCTGGGGACCGCGGAGGGCGTTGTCAGTGGTCTCCCCTACAGTCGCCATCACTTGATCACTGCGGTGCGGGGAGGCACGCATGGGGTGGGTGACGGCCGGGGACTACGAAGTGGCCCTGGACGACGGGAAGGTGGTCTGCCGCAACGCGGCCGGGCGACGGCTGAAGTCCGTGCCCGCGAAGCTCGCGGACGATCCGGCGGTGGTGGGGCTGCGGCAGCTCGTCGAGTGGCTGGAGCGGCACGAACGGCAGTGCCTGGCCGATGTGGAGCGGTGGTTGACCCGTTCGCTGCCGGTGCCGTTGGAGGTCCTCGCCCGCGTCTGGCCGGACCCGGCCTGGCAGGCGGCGCTGCGCGACCTGGTGGTCACCGGCGCCGACGGCGAGGTCGCCGGTTTCCTGCGGGACGCCGACGCCGAGCGCGGGCTCGGCCTGGTGGACCTCGACGGCGACACCGTGCGCATCGCCCCCGACCTGGTCCGGCTGCCGCACCCGGTGCTCCTCGAAGACCTGGAGGAGCTGCGGGAGTTCGCTGTCGAGCTGGGCGTCGAGCAGAAGGCCCAGCAGCTCTTCCGCGAGGTCTGGCACCGCCCGGCCGACCTGGACGCGGACGCCGCCCAGGTCGAGGAGTACGCGGGCGGGGTGTTCAAGGAGCTGCGCTTCCTGCACGGCAGGGCCACGCAGTTGGGGTACCGGGTGCGCGGCGGCCACGCGGTGTGCTCCGTGCTGGAGGAGGGCCGCGGGATCGAGGCCCGGGTCTGGGTCGGTGACTTCGACGCCTACTACGAGACCGAGACCGGCCCGCTGGTGTGGACCGATCCGGCCGGCCGGGCGCTGAAGCTGGGTCAGGTCGGCCCGGTCGCCTGGTCGGAGGGCATGCGCATGGCGGCTGCGCTGTACGCCGGGCGGGACATCGAGGACGAGGAGCGGGCGGCATGACCACGTACGACGACACCACCACGGCCACGCTGCTCGACGCCGGCGCGATCCTGCCGTCGGGCACCACCCGGCGCGAGGACGCCGACGTCCTGACGGCCCGTACCTACACCCACCCCGCCCTGGACGACCGCCCGGTGGTGCGCCTGGTGCCGGGCACCCTCGGCGAGGCCGAGGACCTGGCCCTGGAGTTCCTCGGCCTCGCCCGGGACCCCGAGGCGCCCGAAGTCGGCCAGGTGCGCCGGGAGACCCTGGGCTTCCCCGCCTGGGCACTGGTCCACGACCCGGCCAACGGGCATCACGCCCTCGCCCTGGTCAAGGACGTCGAGCGGCTGGCCCGGCAGGCCAAGTCCAAGCCGGGCAACGCGAAGGAGGGCTTCGAGGCGCTCGGCGAGCGGCTGGGCCGCGCGGTCCCGCACTTCCTGCCGACCTTCTACGAGCAGGCCGCGCGGGTCTTCCTCCAGCACGAGAACACCACCTACGCGGCGGCCTTCTTCGGCAAGGCCCGCGAGGCGGAGCGGGTGCACGCCCTGACCGTGGACGAGGAGCGGCAGCGCGCGGTGTTCCTGGAGTTCGCCTTCGCCGGGGCGCTCACGGTCAAGGCGCTCAAGGAATACGTGAAGGACCTCGCGCGGCGGCTCGAACCGGCCACCGCCTGGGCGCAGTTCCGGCAGCTGACGGTGGAGCGCTGCGCGGCCGGGATGCCCCCGTACGCCTCGCTGCCGCAGGACGCGCGCGGGCTGATCAAGGCAGCGGGTCTCGGCCGGGTCACCGAGGAGTGTGCCCTGGTCGCCGACCTGCTCGCCTCCCCGGCCGCCGTACGGGCGCCGGCCTCCTTCTGGAACGCCTACCGCGGCGTGCTGCCGGTCCTCGCCGAGGAGCGGCCCGAGATCCGGGTGCGGCTGCTGGAGATCATGCCGGCCGGGCTGGGCCGGGAGGTGGCGGACGACGAGTTCTGGCTGGCGCTGCTTGCGGAGTGCGGAGCGGATCAGCTGCTCACCGACGACGGGGACGTGGACGCGGCGGACTGGCTGAGCCGCTGGGCCCAGCACCGCAAGCACGGGGCGGCGTACTCGCACCGCTCCCCCGCGACGCTGGCGCTGGTCGAGCGGATGGCGTCCCGGCTGCGGGCGTCCGGACGGCCCGTGGACCTCTTCACCGGTCGCTGGCATGCCGGGGCCGACCTCGATCTGCTGGACCTGTGCGTGGCGGAGGGCGTCGCACTGGCCGTTCCCGACACGGACGCGCAGGTGCACCTGCCGCTGAGCATCTGGCTGCGCGACGAGCGGGCCGGGCAGCGGGACCTCAAGGCGCTGGCGGCCGAATCCCGTTACCGGACCATGCTGTTCGAGGCCGTCGAAGGGCTCGGGCAGGGTCAGGGGCCCGCGGAGCTCCCCAGGGTGGCCGCGCATCCGGTCCTCGGCGACGTGCTGCGCGAGTGGCTGCGGGAGGCGACCTCGGAGTTCGCCGCCACGACCGGACTGCCCGGCGCCGCCTCCAAGCTGGAGCGGCTGCGCCCCTTCCGGGCGGTGGTACGGGAGAGCCCGCGCGCCGTCGGCCGGCTCACCGGGTACGACGTCGTCCCGGTCCTCGGCCGTACGCTCCGCGCCGGAATCCTCGACGAACTGGGCTGGCCCGCGCTGGAGGAGGCGCTGCGACTGCTCGACTCCGAGGTGCGCAAGGACCGGGACAACGCGCTGTCGGTGACCGAGGCATGGCCCGCACTGATCCTGGCGCGCGGTCACAAGGCGATCGTGGTCGGCCCCGAGGGGGTGCTGCTCACGCACGACCTGCGGCTGCCGACGGATCTGGACCGCTGGCAGCGGCCCCGGTTCCGTTACGTCGACGGCGAGTTGCTGGTGCTGTGGCGGGACGGCTCGAAGCAGCACGGCTACTGGTCGAACCGCCCGTCCGAGGTGTTCCCGCTCGGCGGTGAGCAGGTACCCGGCTGGTGGTCCGGCATGGACGCGGCCAACGCCTCGGTGCCGCTGCCCGGTGGCGGCCGGGCCACGGGCGGCCGCACACTGCATGCCGGGGACACGGTCCTGCCGCCGAGCCGCCCGCTGCTGGGCGACGGCACCACGTACTGGCGTCAGGGCAGGCAGGGGCGGCAGTCGGTGTGGCTGGAGTACGACCCGGCGACCGGTGAGCACGGACGTGCCTCGCTGCCGGCGCTGCTGGCGTCGGCGGTCCGCGAGGACGCCTCGCTGCTGCACGGCTCCTGCGAGGTGCTGCCGTTGCAACCCGGTCTTGAGCACAGCCCGTTCGGAACCGACGGCACGGTCCTGGGGCGCTGGGTGCGCACGGAGGGCGAGGGCGCCGAGGCCCGGACCGTCGCCGGCACGCCGGACGGGCGGACGGCGACCCTGCGGGCGGCCCGCAACGGCCGGGTTCCGGGCGTGCCGCTGGGCGCGCTGCGGCTGCCGGGCGGGGCCGAGCCGATCGCCGCGCAGATGTACCAGAGCGTCGCCCTGCACGCGGAGGACGGCACCGAGCTCGGGCGGGTGTCCTTCGGCGAGTCCGGCGGGGCGTACGCGGCCGGCACCCGTCTGGTGCCGCCGGTCGCGTTCTGGCACGCGCTGCGCCCCCGCGACGAGCACGGGTCGGGGGTACTGCGCGCCCTGACCGACGAGGCGGCCGGTGCGCTGATGCGGGCGACGGCGACGGCACTGGACGAGCGCCGGCAGGCGCTGGCCCTGGCGGGGCAGGACGACAGGGCGAGGGCCGCGGTGCCGGCCGCCGACGAGGTCGCCCTGGCCGCGGTGGCACAGTCGCTGCCCGGACTCACCGACCGGCGGCTGCTGACCGGTGTCTCCTCCCTCGTCCGGGCGGCGCTGCGGGTCGCCGAGTCGGCCGAGTCCCTGGCCACGCCCCCGAAGGAGCGGCCGCGACAGCCCCGGCAGCGGACCGAGGGCATGTTCGCGGACTACTCCCCGGAGCACGGCGGGGACCGGAATCTGCACGACGCCGTCAGCGGAGTCGTGCCCCTGCAGAACGCGTGGCAGAGCGGCTGGGCCGCGCTGCGCCAGATCCGCTCGGTGAACCACGTGCTGTCCGGCAGGCCCGCCGACGGCAGGCCGCTGCCGGGACCCGAGCGGCTCGCCGTCGGCGACGGCTGGCTGAGCGAAGAGCACACCGTCCCCGGCATCGGCGCGATCTGGCCGGCCGTCCTCGGCGTGCTGCGACCGCTCGCCTACCGCGCGGCCTCGCCTGCCCTCACCGACGTCCAGCGCGAGCCGCTGCTCCTGCTGTTCGAGGCGCTGGCCGAGGGACCGCTCCCCGGGCTCGGGACCACGCTGCGCGAAGTGGTGCTCGGCGAACCGCACGACAAACAGCAGCGGACGGGCCAGGTGCTGCGCCGGGACGGCCGTACGGTGGTGATACTCGGCTGCCAGAGGGTGGACGCCCGGCTGGGCCAGGTCGAGTGGCTGGCCCTGGACCACGATCCGTCCGGGGCGTTCGGTGCCGTCGGGCACTTCACGCTGGTCCGGGAGACCCGGCATGCCACCGGGATTCCGGCGGACCGGCTCGCGGCCCTGACCCGGCTGGTCCGGGAGAAGGGCGCCGCGCCCTGGCGGCCCGGAGCCCCCGAGGCGCTGGCGTCCGCGACGAACGGCGGGCTCGGTCCGCTCCAGGCCACGGTGCTGCTGGCCGGCCATCCGCAGGCACCCGGTGCCGAGGGCCTTGCCACCATCGGTCTCAAGCCTCGTCAGCGCGGCTTCGGTGCCGGGCTGTTGAACTCTCTGGGCCTGGACGAGCAGCGGGCGCTCCTCGGCGCGCTGCTGCCGGACGACCCGGCCGAGCTGTGGACGACCGGCCCCGACACGGCGTCCGCTGCGCGGCTCTGGACCGAGCGCCTCGGCACCCTGGTGCGTCTGCCGGAGGACCTCAGTACCGATCTGGCCGGCATGGGCGTCGGTCATGCCGAGGCCGTTCTCAACCCCGCGCGCACCCCCTGGCTCACCCGTACCACGGTGTTCCGGCCCGACAAGGACGGCGACCTGACGCCCGCCGACCCGTCGGCGGTACCCGGTTCGTACGCGCTGGCCGGGGCCGTGCAGAGCCTGGCGGCGCTCGCGTACGTGCTGCCGTACGGGCATACGCTGCGGGCCGGGCTGGCGGACGGACTCCCCGCGCTGCGCCGTCGCCTGGCCGACCCCGAACTGCTGCTCGAACTGGGCCTGGACTGGACGGAGAAGGGCGGCCCGACCTCCGTCCAGCTGCGCAAGGTGTTCGGCCTGCCCGAGTCCGGCGGCGCCGACGCCGACGGCGTGACCCGGGCCGGCGACACGCTGGTACTGCGTCCCTGGTACTCGGACACGGAGCATGTACTGGTCCGGACGGCCACGCTGAGCGGACCGGACGACTCCGTCTTCGGGCTCCTGGAGGGCCTGCTCGGCGAGGGGCGTACGACCTCGCTGCGCGCCGTCCGGACGATCCTCGGCGGCGACCTGGACCGCGCCCTCGCGGCCGACGGACCCGCGGGATACGCCCAGGACCCCACGGTCAGTGTGCCCGCCCTGGTCACCGAGGTCGCTTCGGCCCACGGTCTCGGCGAGGACGCGGCGGCGCTCTACCTCCAGGTGCTGGCGCTGCCCGACCCGACCGACCGCAACTGCGCGCGCTGGACCGGCTGGAAGCCCGCCCGGACGAAGAAGGCACGCGCCGAACTGACGGCGAGCGCTCTGGTCGTGGAGGCCAAGCGCCCGCGCGCCGGCCGCACCCTCTTCCTGCCCGGCGGCTGGCGCGACCTCAAGGCCCCGGCCCTGCCGGTGGAGACCTGGAAGGAAGCGCTCTACCCGGTCTCCGACGGCGCCCGCACCCTGCCGCTGGTCCCGGTGTCGGAGCTGTTCGCCCGCGCCTGGGAGCGCGTGCGGGCCGGGGACGCGCCCGCGTACGAGCAGCTGACCACGCGAGTGACCCGCGGCGGCCGCCGCCGATGACCCCGTTCCGCGCCGCCACCCGCACCCGTCCCGCCGCCGCCACCCGCACCCGTGCCACCACCACCCGTACCACCGCCGGCACCACCACCCGTACCACCGCGAAGGACGACCACCGATGACCGCCAGTGCCGCTCCGCTCCGCCAGATCGTGCCGCCCGAGGACCGGTACGCCACCGAACTGGCCTTCCTCGCGGCGTACGACGCCGGGCCGCGCCCGCCCGCCTGGCGGCTCACGCCCCGCGCCGTCGTCACCTTCGTCATGGGCAGCGGCGGCCAGGCGCTGCGGCTGCCCGACGACGCCGAGGTGCCGGCGGGGGTGCCGCGCCGACTGGTCGTGGAGGACAAGTTCGTCGGCGACCGGGCCCTGGTCGAGCGCTGCGTGGTGACGCTCGCGGGTGAGCGGGGTCTGCTGCTGGTCGGCGAGCCCGGCACCGCCAAGTCGATGCTGTCCGAACTGCTGTCGGCTGCCGTGTGCGGCACCAGCGGGCTGGTCGTGCAGGGCACGGCGGGCACGACCGAGGACCAGCTCAAGTACGGCTGGAACTACGCCCTGTTGCTCGCCCAGGGGCCCAGCCGGCAGGCGCTCGTCCCGTCCCCGGTGCTCACCGCGATGTCCCGGGGCGCCGTCGCACGGGTGGAGGAGGTGACCCGCTGTCTGCCCGAGGTCCAGGACTCCCTGGTGTCGCTGCTGTCCGAACGGCGCATCGCGGTGCCCGAACTAGCGGGCACGGACGACGCGTTGGCGCATGCCGCGCCCGGCTTCACCCTCATCGCCACGGCCAACCTGCGGGACAAGGGCGTCTCGGAGATGTCCGCCGCGCTCAAGCGCCGCTTCAACTTCGAGACCGTGGGCCCGATTCCGGACCTGGACGCCGAGACCGCGCTGGTACGCGGCCAGGCGCGGGCGTCCGTGGAGCGGGCCGGAGCGCCCTTCCAGGTCGACGACGCGGTGCTCGAGGCACTGGTCACCGCGTTCCGGGATCTGCGTGAGGGACGGTCGGCGGAGGGCTGGGAGGTGGAACGCCCGTCCACGGTGATGAGCACGGCGGAGGCGGTGTCGGTGGCGGGTGCGCTGGCCCTGGCCGCGGCCTACTTCCCCGGGGACCGCGACGTTCTCGGCCTGCTCCCGGGCCATCTCCTGGGCGTCGTGCGCAAGGACGATCCCGCCGACGCGGCCCGGCTGCGCGGCTACTGGGACGGTCCGGTACGACGGCGCGCGGAACAGGGCTCGGCGACCTGGCGCACCCTGTGGGACCTGCGCACTGTCCTGGAGGCGTGACCTCGTGACCGACACCCCCGAGGCAGCCCTGGCGGCCCTCACCGACTCCGCCGGGCCGTACCTGATCGGTGTACGGCACCACGCGCCCTCCCTGGCCGCGGCGGTGCCCGCGCTGCTGGACGCGGCGAAGCCGGACGTGCTGCTCGTCGAGCTGCCGGCCGAACTGCAGGACTGGCTGCCGTGGCTGGCCCACGAGGACACCCGCGCCCCGGTGGCCCTCGCGGCGGCACCGGCCGACGGCGGCACCGGCCCGGCGTTCTATCCGTTCGCGGACTTCTCCCCGGAGCTGGCGGCGGTGCGGTGGGCGGCGCGGAGAGCGGTGCCGGTGGTCGCTTGCGATCTGCCGCTGGCTGATCGGGGGTGGCGGGAGGGGGAACGTGCGGCGCAGGGGCCGGGCCGGCTGTCGGGCGCACTGCGTTCCCGGCTCACCGGGCGCCCGGGCGACGACCTCTGGGACCGGCTGGTCGAGGCCGCCGCGCCCGGTTCGACACCGGAGGCACTGCGCCGGGCGGCGCTGTTGACGGGGTGGGCGCTGCGGGAGGAGTCGGCCGTGTCGGAGGTGGACCTGCGGCGGGAGGAGTGGATGCGTTCCAGGCTGGCAGAGGCCACGAAGGGGGGCGAGCGAGCGGCCGCAGTGGTCGGCGCCTTCCACACTCCGGCACTGGTGCGCCCCCTCAGGGACGCGGGGCAGCAGTCGATGTGCGGCTACCGCGGTGTGGGCGCGACCGGCCACACACAATCCGCGGCCGAATGGACCACCTCCCTCATCCCTTACACATACGCCCTGCTGGACGAGCGTTCTGGCTACCCCGCCGGCATCCGCGACCCGGAATGGCAGCACATGGTCCTCGAAGCGGCGGGTGAACCGACCGCGCTGGAGGATGCGTTGACCCGCACAGCCGTACGCATCTGCGCCGAGCTCCGTGCGCAGGGCCACCCCTCGGGCCCGGCCGACGCCAGGGAGATCACCCGCCTCTCCGGAGACCTCGCCCGCCTCCGCAACCTCCCGGCCGCGGGCCGCGGCGAGTTGGTCGAGGCGGTCCAGGCGGTACTGGCACAGGGCGAGCCGTACGGCCGAGGCCGGGCCGTGGCCAAGGCCATGGAGAACGTGTTGGTCGGCCACCGCGTCGGAAGGCCCGCACCCGGCGCCCCGCGCAGCGGCCTCGCCCCGGCCGTGGAGGCCGAGTTGGCCGCCCTCGGCCTGCCCGGCCCGGCGGACCGCGGCCCCGCCCGGGACCTGCGGCTCGACCCCCTGCGCTCGGACCTCGACCGGCGCCGCGAACTGCTGCTGCGCCGCCTGGCGTTGTGCTCGGTGCCGTATGCCGAGCACAGGCCGGTGGCCGGTACCGGCGGTGCCGACGCTCTCACGTCGCGCTGGGAGGTGCGCTGGACTCCGGCCACCGCCGCGATGCTGACGGCGGCGGGGGTCCGCGGGGTCACCCTCGTCCAGGCGGCCGAGGGCCTGCTGCGCGAGCGGAGCCGCAAGGAGCGCGAGGCAGGCGGCCCCACGGCGGCGCAGGTGCTCGACGGCCTGGAGCAGGCGGCCCACTGCGGTCTGCCCGGCCTGGTGGACGAAGGGCTCGACGACACCGCCGCCGTGCTTCCGGACGCCGGCACCCTGCCCGAACTCCTCAGCGGGCTGGCCCTGCTGGACCGGCTGCGGGCCGGTCATGTCGCCGGTCTCGACACGGACGCGGACCGTGCGGCGCGGACGGTCGCCGTGGCCGAGCTGCTGACCGCCGCCGCGGTGCGCCAGGTGGACGGCCTCACCGGTTCCGAGGACCCGGCCGACGCTCACGCCCTGCTCGAACTCGCCCACCGTGCGGATCTGTTGGGTGGTATCCGGCTGACCGACGCGCTGGCCCGGCTGGCCGCCGACGGATCCCCGTTGATGCGGGGTGCCGCCGGAGCCGTTCGTGTCCTGCTCGGTCAGGAGGACCCGGGGGCCTTCGGGGGCCGGGTCGCCTCCTGGGTGGACGGGGCTGTCGACGCCGAGTCGCGGACCGCGCTCACCGCCCGGCTGACGGGGCTGCTGACGGCCGCCGGGCGGCTGCTGGAGGCGGCAGCGCCGGCGCTGGAACCCCTGGTCGGCCGGGTGTCGGAGCTGTCCGACCGGGACTTCCTCGACCGGCTGCCGGCCCTGCGCGGCGGTTTCGACACGCTGAGCCCGGCCGACCGCGGCCGCCTGCTGGCCGGTGTCGAGGCGCGACTCGGCACCGACCGGGTCGCGGACACCGGCACGGTCGACCCGGTGGCGCTGGCCACCTGGACCCGCGCGGATCTCGCGGCCCGCGAAACCCTGCGCACGCTAGGCCTGTTGCCGCCGTCCCGGGAGCGGGCGGAGCCCGAGCCCGCCACCGCCACCGCGCTCCCGGCGGACCATCGGCTGGCCCCCGCCGACCGCTGGCGCCTGCTGCTCGGCCGCCGCACCGATCAACTTCCCCAGCGGGCACGCGCCTTGGCGACCGCGCTGGACGAGTTGTACGGCAGCGGGCGCGGCGAGGGCAGCCGGGGCGACCTCGGGGGCGGGGGCGGCGGCGGGCGTGAGGCACCGTATCCCGGGGTGCGGGAGTGGTCGGAGGAACTGACGGCGCTGTTCGGGCCGGGTGTCCGGGAGGAGGTGCTGGCGGCGGCCGCCGCGACCGGCCGTCAGGACGTGCTGGCCGAGCTGGATCCGGACAGCGTGCGCCCCTCCGTGGACCTGCTGCGCTCGGTCCTGCGGCACGCGGGCGGGCTGCCGGAGGCCCGGCTGGCGGCGCTGCGCCCGCTGGTACGACGCCTGGTCGACGCGCTGACCCGGGAGCTGGCGACGCGGCTGCGCCCCGCGCTGCACGGCACGGCGCTGCCTCGCCCCAGCAGGCGTCCGGGCGGCGGCCTCGACCTGGCTCGCACGCTGCGGGCCAACCTGGCCACCGCCCGCCGGGCGGCCGACGGCACGGTCCAGGTGATCCCGGAGCGCCCGGTCTTCCGGACCCGGGCCCGGCGCGCCGCCGACTGGCGGCTGATCCTGGTCACCGACGTGTCGGGGTCCATGGAGGCGTCGACCGTCTGGGCGGCGCTCACGGCCTCGGTGCTGGCCGGTGTGCCGACCCTGTCCACGCACTTCCTGGCGTTCTCCACCGAGGTCATCGACCTCACCGACCATGTCGAGGACCCGCTGGCACTGCTGCTGGAGGTCAGTGTGGGCGGCGGCACCCATATCGCGGCCGGGCTGCGGCACGCGCGTGAGCTGGTGACGGTGCCGTCCCGGACGCTCGTCGTCGTGATCAGCGACTTCGAGGAGGGTTATCCGGTCGGCGGGCTGCTCGCCGAGGTCAGGGCACTGGTCGGCGCGGGCTGTCAGGTGCTGGGCTGCGCCGGCCTCGACGACTCGGGGCGCCCCCGGTACTCCACCGGGATCGCCGGGCAGCTGGTGGCCGCCGGGATGCCGGTCGCCGCCCTCAGCCCCCTCGAACTCGCCCGCTGGGTAGGGGAGAAGATCGCATGAGCCTCGAACTGCCGCCGGTCGACCCGGCCGTGACCGCCGAACTGGTCACGGCCCTCTCACCCCGGCTGCGCAAACGGCTGGACGCGGGCATCGCCAAGCTGTCGGACCGCCCGGCGGTCCGGGACGGCGACACCGTACGCATCACCGTCGACGACGAGGGCTCGGTGCTCGAACTGCACGCCCCCGAGGGCGTCGTGGCCGATGCGACGGCCATCCGCTGCGGCTGCCTGCTGGCCCCGGACTGCCTGCACCGCGCGGCGGCGGCTTCGGCGGCCCCGGTGGCGGACCCGGCCGCACCCGCGCCGACGGCCGACGCCACCATGGCGGCGCAGGGCGCCGAATCGGTTGTGGCGGTGTCCGGCACGGGGCCGGGGGCCGACTCGGTTGTGGCGGTGTCCGGCACGGGGCCGGGGGCCGACTCGGTTGTGGCAGTGCCAGGCACGGGGCCGGGGGCCGACTCGGTTGTGGCAGTGCCAGGCGCCGACGCGGCCGTGGCAGCACAGGGCGCCGACGGGGTCTCGGACGTGCCGGTGGCGGGCGTCTCCGGGAACGCCGGGAACGCCGGGAAGCCGGTGGCCGACCCGACCACACCGGTGGCCCCCGCTCCCGCCTCCGAGGAGTCCGCCACGCCCCCTCAACACGCCGTCGCCGAAGCGGTCTTCGCCGCCGGGGCCGCCGTACTCGACGCCGGTACGGACGGTTCCGGCGCCGTGCTCCAGGCGGAGCTGCTGCGCACCGCGCACGCCGCGCGCCTCGCGGGGCTCCCCCGGGCGGCCACGGCGGTGGTCTCCATGGTCACCGCGTTGCGTGCGGCCCGCGCGGCCGACCCGGCTTTCCGGCTGGCCGACCTGGTCGCCGCCCTGTCGGAGACCCTGTACGTGGCTCACCGCGTGCCGTCCGCGACGGGTCCGGAACTGACCGGGCTGCGCGGGACCGTACGGCAGCCGTACACCCCGGACGGTTCGCTGCGGCTGTACGGCCTGTTCTCCGAGCCCGTGCTGACCGCGAGCGGCTACGCGGGGGCCGTCACCTGGACCGCCGACGCCGACGGCCGTCTGTACACGGTCTCGGACGTGGCCCCGGGCGGCGCGGGCCGGGCGGTGGGCGCCGCCGACCGCGCCGTACGCATCGGCGACACGGCGTTGACGCACCGCGAGTTGGCGCGGGCGGGTCTCGCGGTGTCCGGGGCGACGGTGTCGCCGACCGGGCGGCTGGGGGCGGGCGCGGGGGTACGGGCCGTGCGCGCGTCCGGTGCGGACTGGCGGGCCGAGCCGCTGGACCGGCTCTGGGCGGTGCCGGTGGCCGAACAGGTCGGGCGGGCCCTGAGCGGAGGGCACGATCTGCTGTTCCTGGAGGTCACGCCGGTCGGCGTGGTGCGTGAGGCGGCGGGCGACGGTCTGCTGGCCGACTGCGGCGGCGTGCCGCTGCGGCTGACGGCGGCGCACGACCATCCGGCGCTCCCGCACCGCGACAACCTGCGGTTGCTGTCCGCCGCCCGGGGCAGCCGACTGCGCGTGATCGCGCGTCTGGTGGCGGCCCCGCACGCCCGTGCGCAGTTGCTCGCGACCGAGCACCCGACGCTCGCCGGGAGCCGTGTCGACCTGGGCCTGGACCGGCTCCAGCACGCGGATCTGCCGGCTCCGGCGCCGGCCACCACCGTACCCACGTCGGAGGAGGCACCTCTGCACCTGCTGCGTCGCCGGGTCGAGCAGGCGGCTTCGGGCGGCCGGCGTGTGCTGGCCTTCCCGGGGAACGCGGCCGCGGACAGCCGCCGGTTGCACCGGCACGGTCTCGCCACGGCCGGGGATATCCTCGACGAGTTGCTCGCGGCCGCGGCGGAACGCTCGCGCGACGCCTTCGGCCGCCTGCTACCGGCGGACACGTGCCGGTTCGCGCGGGCCTGGGTGACCGCGGCGCGCTACGCGGACGAGGTCGACCGTGTGCTGTGCGCCGCGGCCTGGGGCGGGTGACCGGGCCGACCACCGATGCGGGCCGCCACTCCCCCGTGCCGGCGGCCCGCACGACCGGAGTCGTCGAACCCGATCCCGGTGCCCGGTTGAAGCATGCGGCAGCGGGCCGTCGCATGGGTATGCGTACAACTGCGTAGGGGCGCGGGCAGAGAGGAACACGTGTCACAGGGGCTGGACAGGGCCTACGAACGCCTCACCGGGCTGGCCGTGGCCGCGTTGAACGAACGCGAGCCCGAACGACTGTGGCCACTGCTCGCCGACGCGCTGACCGACCTGTGCGGCGGCGAGACGTTGATCTACAAACTGGACGACTGGAACGAGGGCGAGGGCACGCTCGGTATGTCGGCCGCCGCGGCCGCCGAGTTGGGCCGGCTGGGCCACCGGGAGCTGGGCGTGCTGCGCTCGGGCTACCCGTTCGCCCACCACTACGCGGCCGGCCCCGGGCGTGTCCCCGTCACGGCCCGTCGGCTCGCGGGCAAGGCCTGGACGGCGAGCGAGACCGTGCAGGTCCTCGGCCGGGCCCTGGACCTGGACCAGGTCCTGGCGCTCCCGCTGCCCGGGACGGTTACGCCGATCACCGGCTGCCTGGTCTACCGCTCCGGCGCGGACTTCACCGAGGACCACCTACGGACCGCCGAGCGCGCCCAGCCGCTGCTGGCCGCCGTCGAGCAGCAGCGCCAACTGCTGGAACAGTGGCGCCGGTCGGCCGCGACGGCCGGTGAACCGGAGGAACGGGCGGCGGACTGCACGCTGACGCCCCGTGAACTCACCGTCCTGCTTCTGCTCACCGACGCCCTGACGGCGGACGCGATCGGCCGACGTCTGGGCATCTCGGCCCGCACGGTGCACAAACACGTCGAGAACATCTACCGCAAACTCGGCACCCGCGACCGTCTCAGCACGGTCCTGCACGCCCAGCGCCTGGGCCTGGTGCCCGCTCCCGACCGGGCGGCGAGCGGCCGGAGGAGGACCACAACGGTCGGCGGCCGTCGGCACCGGCCGCCACTGACGACGCTGGGTCCGACGGAGTCGGGGCCGTGAAATTGCGTGGACGGCGGCTCCGGCGGCCCGGCAGAGTGGCCGCCCATGACGAGCAGTGAGCTGTGGAGTCACGCCGAGGCCGACCGCTACGACGCGGAGGAGACCGAGATGACCTCGGCGGCCGTGCTCGGGCCGACCGTCGAGTTCCTCGCCGAACTCGCCGGAGGGGGACGGGCGTTGGAGTTCGCCATCGGAACAGGTCGGGTCGGTGTGCCGCTCCGGGAGCGTGGGGTGCCCGTGGTGGGCATCGAGTTCTCCGAGCACATGGCGGCCGTGCTGCGCCGCAAGGTCGACGCCGAGACGCTGCCAGTGGTGATCGGGGACATGGCGACGGCCACCGCGCCCGGCGAGTTCTCCCTGGTCTACCTCGTCTACAACACGATCTCGAACCTGCTGACGCAGGACGAGCAGGTCGAGTGCTTCCGCAACGCGGCCCGGCATCTGGCGCCCGGCGGCCGCTTCGTGATCGAGCTGGGGGTGCCGCCGCTGCGGCTGCTGCCGCCCGGACAGGTCGCGGTGCCGTTCGACGTGTCCGCGGGACACCTCGGTTTCGACACCTTCGACCTGGTCGGGCAGATCCTCGTCTCCCACCACCTCACCCGCGAAGGCGAGGACGGCAGTTACCGCCGCGACGACTCCCGGCACCGGTACGCGTGGCCGGCCGAGTTGGACCTGATGGCCAGGATCGCGGGTCTCGAACCGGAGCGGCGTGTCGCGGACTGGGACGGTTCCCCGTTCACCCAGGACTCGACGAAGCACATCTCCGTGTGGCGCAGGCCCGCGTAGCCGGCAGCGGGCGGGGGCTGTTCAGCCCTGGGGCCCGGCCGCGAGGTGTTCGGTGAAGAGCGGTGTGGCCTCCGCGACGGCGCGGTCGACGTACTGGGGGACGTCGTGGAAGTCCCTGCGGGTGCCGCCCTCGACGACCTCGAGCCTCTTGGGGCCGCGTGCTCGACCGTGGCGTTCGGTGGACATCCCCTGACAGTCGCGGCCGTGCCCGCGCAAGGAGCCTCGGCCTGACGAACCGGGCCGGTTCAGGTGCCGGGCCGGTTCAGGTGCCGGGTCGCCCGGCGGACGCCCAGGCTGCGTATTCCTGGCGGACGTAACGGCGGCGGGCGGGGCCGGGCGTGACCGCGTCGGGTCGGTGCGGACCGGCCACCAGGTCGGGCCGGCACCGGTCGTGCGCCACGAGTTGTCCGGCGGTCTGTGCGGCGGCGCCGGCCGGGCCGGGGTCGGAGCTTTCCAGGGCCATACGGTCCATGAGGGCCGCCCGGCGCAGCAGCCAGGCGCGTTCGGCGACCGCGGCGTCGGCCGGCGGGCGGGCGACGGTCCTGGCCTGGCGGCCGTCGCGCTCGGCCCCGAGGGCAAGCACATGGTGCATTTCGCGGCGCAGGTCGGGCGCGTTCGCGTACGCCTCTCGCGGGGGCGGAGCGTCGATCCCCTCGCCGGCGTCCGGGGTGACGCCCTCGTCCGGTGGGCCGGGGCACACGCCATGGCGTGCGAGGCCGGTCATGCCGAACACCTCAGGCAGGCGCGGACCTCGCGGCCGCCGCGCGTCTGGTGGACCTCGGTCGACTCTGCGAGGCACTGGACGATGCCGGTGCCGCGTCCGTGCTCGTCCGGGGCGATGTCCGGGCGGGGGCGCTCCACGGCGGTGCCGGAGTCACTGACCACAATGTGCAGGGTGCCGAGGTCGAGCAGGAGCAGCAGGGTCATGCGCTCGCGCCCGTACCGGGCGGCGTTGGCCGCGAGTTCGTCGACGATGAGAACGGCGGAGTCCCGCTCGCTCTCGGGAACGCTCCAGGTCTCCAGCAGATCGGCCGCGAAGTGACGAGCGGCGGGAACGTGCGCCTCCTGCGCGGGCAGGGTGAGCAGTGCCTCGCGGCGGCAGAGCGGGGAGAGCAGTGAGCTCAGGCGGGGGGAATCGGTTACAGACATGGTCTTCTGACTCTTCTGTGGATGTGCGGAGACCGGAACGTGGGAGACCGGATCGTGGGAGACCGCCTACACATTCGAGGAGCGGTCGGTATGCCGGATCCTGTGGAGAAGCTCTCATTCAGTTCCACGGACGAGGCATGCCGAGCGGTTCGGGGAATTCGCACCTTTTGCCGTATTTCCTGTCAGGTCCGGCCGGGGCCGACGGAAGGCCGACTCGTTCGCCTCGGCCAGGGGAGCCGCGGACGCCGGCCGTCGGGTGGCCGGCGATCGGCCGACCTGCCCCCGGTCGGGACACCGACGCGTCGAGCAGGCCAAAGGTCGGTCCTCTTCGCGAGAGCCCGCGACGAGAGGGGCCGGCGCTCAGCGCCGCGGCGACCGCTGGAGGTGAGCGGGCCGGAGTCCCGCGAACGGCCTTGGTCCGGTGCGTCAGAGTCCGCCCGACCCAGGGTCGGGCGGACTCCTCGCGACCTCACGCCCGGATGGTGACGAGCTTCTGACCGTTGCCGGCGACGATCTCGAAGTGCTCGATGGCACTCGGAGACATGGGGACCGCACCTGGGACCGTGGTGCCAGGAGGGTATTCGCCCGCCCGCCAGGTGGCGCCGTCCGCCCTGACCCCGCCACGCCCGACCGCCTGCAGCCGGCAGGTGATCCCGGCGGGCGCCCCCTTGGCGGAGACCAGCAGGACGCTGCCCCAGGCAGAGGGCGAGACCTTCACCGAGGCGGTGACGCCGGTGGTGGGATCGTTTCCGGAGAAGGTGCGCGCGGGAGCAGGCGCGGTCGGTCCCGGCTGCTTCGCCTCACTGCTCAGGGACCCGGCGGTCGCCAGCCAGGTGCCGGCGGCCGCTCCCGCCATGAGCATCACGGAGGCGGCGGCGCCCGCCAGCTGCAGCCGCCACGTCCTGCGGCGCCGGGCCGCGGCCTGCCGCAGCAGCCTTTCCAGCACCCCCGCCTCGCGCGCCTGCGGCGCCCCGGCCGCGGCAGGCCGCGCGGGCGGAGTGCCCTGCGTGCTCTCGGCCGCCCGGGCCACCAGCCGACCCGCCAGGTCCTCGTCGGCAGCCGGCACCGTCCGGCCCGCGGCTTCCGTCGCGGTCACCGTCGCCAGCAGTGCGGGCAGTCCCGCCAACTGTGCGTGTTCCGCCCGGCACTCGGCGCATCCCGCGAGATGGTCACGCACCTGTTCCATCTCAGCCGGAGGCAGCGTGCCCAGGACGTACCCTCCCAGCGCCAGCCGGAGGGCGTCGCAATGCGCACTCATGGTCGCCACCTCCCGCACGGCATGATCATGGCTCAATGCCCCGTTCCCGCAGCGCCAGCCGCAGGGCGTGCAGGGCGTAGTACGTCCGCGACTTCACGGTGCCCAGCGGGATGCCCAGCACCCGCGCGGCCTCCGCCATGGTCCGGCCGCGGTAGTAGGTCTCCAACAGGACCGCGCGGTGGTCCGGGGACAGCGCCCGGAGGGCGTCGGCCACCGCCCAGCTCTGCAGCGCCTGCTCGATCTCGTCCTGGCCCGGCGCCTGCTCCGCGACCCGGTCGAGGGCCTCGCCGCCGACCTCGGGAGGCCTGGCCTGCCGGGCCCGGTGGGCATCGATGACCAGGTGCCGGGCGACCGTGCACAGCCACGCCCGGGCCGGGCCTCGAGCGGGCTCGAACGCGTCGGGATGCTGCCATGCTCGCAGCAACGTCTCCTGCACGACGTCCTCCGCCCATTGCCGGTCACCCGAGGTCAGCCGGAGCGCGTAGTGGAACAGGGGTCCCGCGTGCTCGGCATACAGGGTGCGCAGCAGTTCCTCGTCCGTGGTCGAAAGTGTCCCTGTACCAGAGACACGGTCCGCGGAGCGATCCGGATCGGTCCTCGGGCCACGTTTTCGGGAACGCCAGGACATAAGGCGATCATCGCGCACACTTACGGCTTTGTCCTGTGATGCACTGCACCCGCACCGTCACTCTCCGTGATCGAACGCCGGGCTCGCGCATGCAGGACGCCGGAGGTGCGACAGGCCCTCGGCGACCACAAGAAAGCGCCACAAAGGCGACCGCACGAAAGCGCCACAAAAAGGTGCGAACCGACCGAACCGTTCGCCCCCGTCGCCCGTGGAGTCAGTCAAGAGCCGACGTAGGCGGCACGCCTTGTACGAACCTCGGGCCGATCCCGGCCCTCGGACAGGGAACTGCCGCGTACCGCCCGGGACTTCGCTTCGTCCGCGCACTCCGTCGGCGCACCGCCCATCCCAACCCGATCACGAGGAAGGAGCAGCATGTATCCGCATTTTCGTACACCAGGCCGGCGGTCACGCACCGCGGCCGGGCTCGCCGTCGCCACCGCCGGCGCGGTGGTTCTCCTGAGCGCATGCGGCCAGTCGTCGCATTCCTCATCCACCGGCGCCGCCGCCATCACACCGGGAGGGGGTCAGCATCGGACGGCCGGGATGCCCGGTGCCTCCGGACCGGAGAACGCGGCAGACTCCGCTCCCGGCGCCTCACCCATGCCCAACATGAGCATGCCCATGAGCTCCCCGAGCACCGGGACGTCGACCGCGCCGGTGGCCGGGAACGCCGTAGCGATCAAGAACTTCGCGTTCTCCCCGGCCACCGTGAAGGTCAAGGCGGGCACGACGGTGACCTGGACCAACCAGGACACCGACCCCCACACCGTCACCAGCGCCAGAACGGGCGGCCCGTTGCATTCGGCCGCCCTGACCACCCACGCCTCCTACAGCTACAGGTTCACCAAGCCCGGCACCTACGCCTACCTCTGCACCATCCATCCGTTCATGACCGCCACCGTGGAGGTGACCTGATGGCCGAGTACCTCGACCCTCACCAAGCAGCACCGATCGGCGACTCCGAGCGGCCCGCCCGGGAACACGACATGAACCGGCGCCAACTCCTCCGGCACGCAGGATGGTTCGGCGGGGCCGTGGTGCTGACCGTGGCCGGCGGAGAGGTGGTCAGTCACATCGCCGGCCCCCGGGACACCGCCGCCGGGGCCGCCCCGGTGGCACGCGACACGACGGCGAACGGCGCACTGCGATTCGTGCAGGTCTCCGACAGCCACATCGGCTTCCAGGGTCCGGCGAACACGGACGTGACCGGCTCCTTCAAAGAAGCGATCCACCAGGTCAACTCGCTCGGTTTCCGGCCCGACTTCGTCATGCACAGCGGCGACCTCACCCACCTTTCCACGGCGGCACAGTTCGACCAGGTCAGACAGATGATGACCGGCATGGAGACCGACCGCGTCTTCACCGTGCCCGGCGAGCACGACTCCATCGGCGATGCGGGCCGCGCCTACCGGCGGACCTTCGGCAAGGGCACGCTCGGCGACGGCTGGTACAGCTTCGACACCCACGGCGTGCACTTCATCGCCCTGGTCAACACCCTGAGCCTGGAGAAGCTCGGTCATCTGGGCAACGAACAGATCGAGTTCGTGCGCAGGGACCTCAGGGGACTGTCGTCGGACACGCCCATCGTGGTCTTCAGCCACATTCCGCTGTTCGCCATGTACCCGCGGTGGGGCTGGAGTACGGACGACGCGTTGAAGGTCATCGCGCTCCTGCGCCGCTTCTCCTCCGTCACCTGTCTCAACGGGCATGTCCACCAGCTGTTCACGAAGACGGACGGCAACATCACCTTCCACTCCGCCACCACCACGGCCTACCCGCTGCCGAAGCCCGGCCGGGCCCCCGCCCCCACCCCTCAGGTCGTCCCCGCCCGACAGCTCAAGGACGCACTCGGCATTCGCACCGTCGGCTACCGGCAGGGCGACCGGGAGCTGGCGATCAAGGACAAGAGGCTGACATGACGCTCGAAAGACTCCTCGACCCGGCCCTGCGTGTGGCGACCGCCGGCACGCTCGCCGCGAGCGGGTACATCCACGCCCGGCTCTACGCCGACGGGTACCGCTTCATCCACATCGTCGGCCCCCTGTTCCTGGTCCAGGCGAGCGTGTCCTTCGCGGTCGCCGCCCTGCTGCTGATCGGGATGCCTCCGCTGCTGAGCGTCGCCGCCGGCGGTGTGGCGCTGGGTGCCCTCGGCGGATTCGCCGCCTCACGCACCGTAGGCGTCTTCGGATTCACCGAACACGGTCTGCAGCCCGCCCCACAGGCCCTGCTCAGTCTGCTGGCCGAAGCCGGGACCCTGCTGCTCCTAGCCGTCCGGCAGGCAAGCGTGACCAGACGGCGCCGTGCTGCCCGGCCTCCTCTCAGGCCACCCGTCTGGGAGCGGGTCACCCTCCACACACCACCCAAGTGACGGAACCAAGGAGTCTCCCCCATGTCACCGCAACCACAGCCGGCAACCACCGGACCGGGCCCGCACCTGCGCAGGCTGAGGGACAGCGTGCGCGCCCTGCTCGGCCTGGACGACGACACAGCCGTCGTGATCCGCCAGTTCCAGTACACCGAACCCGGCCGTCCACCACGGAAGACCGTCGTCGCCGTGCTGCCCATGGACGGCGAGGCACACCGCTGGACTCTCCACCGTCCTCCCGACGAGATCACCGAGCGGGTTCTACGGGCCGCGCTCCTCCCCCACCCGCCGAACTGACGGGAACCGAGTCCGACCTGCCGACATCCCCGCAACGCCTCCCGGCGGTGCCCCGAACGCAGGGACACCGCCGAGGAGAACCCGCCGCGGGGCCCACGGCGTCGGACTTCCTCATGAGGTCCGTGGTCCAGGGGAGCAGGAGTTCGTCAGCCTCCGATGTACTCCTGGAGCCACGGCAGCGTCAGCGCCCGCGTGGCCTTGGTACTGCGACGGCCACCAGAGCCGCGCGGTTGGGCACGCCGAGCTTGCGCATGCTGGAGGTGAGGCTCGACTTCACGGTCTCGGCGCCGATCCCGAGCTTCGCGGCGATCTCCCGGTTCGTCGCGCCGAGCGCGACCTCGGCGAGGATCTCCCGTTCGCGGGCGGTCAGGCCCGCACCTGCCGCCTGTCGACCGCCGGGCGCCGCGACCACGGACGGATCGGCCGGTACGCCGTCCATGGCCTCGCCGGTCAACCGCCGGACGAGGGCGTCGAGTTGCTGCCGCTGCGGCCCGTCGGGAATCGAGGACGCGATGTGCACGAGTTCCGCGCAGATGCCGACGAGCCGACGACGCTCGGCCACGCTCGTCGTCGCATCGGCCGCCCGTCTGCCGTCCACGACCGTCCCTCCGGCCGCCGCCCGCAGGTTGTCCAGGCGGCAGCTCAGCGCCAGGTCCTCGGCCAGTTCCGCTCCAGGGCACGTACGACCGTCATGACATCGCCCATGACCCGGTCGCCGAAGACGCACTCATGGCGCAGGCCGCCCCAGAGCACGCCCCGAGGGCCCCGGGGCACCCGGATCGGGACGGCGAAGGAAGCGCGGATCCGT
>NZ_JBEYFE010000054.1:0-22495 GCF_040634235.1 Streptomyces sp. NPDC007157 | reverse complement strand
TGTGACGCCGTGGACACCACGAAGGGTACGGGCGATGGGGATCTTATGGTCTCCACCGTGGCCGAACCGCGCGTCTCCGCACCGAAGTGGGCCAGTGTCACACCGTTCAGACCAAAGCCCTGCACCGCTACCTGCCCTGGCGCAACGCCCATGCCCGCCACCCCGACGTGCCGGCCGCCCAACGCTGCGAGCGCGCCCGCATCCGCATCGAGAAAGGCATCCGCTGGGGCGGACGTCCCTTTGCCGACGCAGCCTGACCACACGGTGAATCCCGCTCAGCGCATCAGAAGGGCAGGCCCCTCAGGTCCACACTGATGCTTGGACGAGGCAGGCCGGCCAGGTCGTAGATCATGGTGGTCAGTGGCGAGGTCCGCGCGCCGTCGGGCTGCTGGACGGTGACGGGCACCGAGAGCCGGCTCCATCCCAACTGCGTGTAGAGCGGGACCAGGTCGGGGCGGCAGAGCAGAATCATCGTCTCGGCCCCAGCCGCTCGTGCGTGTTCGACCGCCACACTGATCACCGTCCGGGCGATGCCCCGGCCTCGATAAGCGGGGTGCACCAGCACACCGCCCAACCCCGCGACACGGCGCGGCAATCCATCGAAGGCCACGTCCCGCAGCAGCCATCCCGCGGAAGCCACCGGCCGGCCTTCAAGGACACCGGTGAGGGTGTGCTCCTTGTCGGCCCACACCAGACCGAGCCCGTTCACCCCGAAGGGATCGGGCAGGTCATCGCGGAGTGCGGCTCTGTCATCCGGAGAACCAGGGCCCGGCACATGGACCAGCTGGAGGTCCGCACCGCCGTCGTCCAGCACATGCTCCGCAGCGGCCATGGCGGCGGGGTCAAACCGGTAGCGCAGACAATGCAGGCCACTCGACTGGACAGTCCCGTCCGCTGTGCGCTCAGGCGGCGCAGTACCGCGATCGAGGCCGTATTGCCGGGCAGGACGAACGCGAAAACAACAGGGAGCGAGAGACGGCGAAACGCCAGATCCAGGCACGCACGGCCCGCCTCGCCGGCGATCCCACGGCCCTGCGCCCGTGGGTGCAGGGCGAAACCGAGGTCGACTCCGTGCTGGGCCCGATTACGCAGTCCCACCCGACCGAGAAACGCGTGCGTTGCGGCATCCCTTACCGCGAAGTCGCCGTAGCCGTGTCTGCTCCAGTGGGCGACGTGGTCGTCGCACATGGCCTCGGACGCGGATCGGCTGTCCGCCCGGCCGGTCGCCAGCCATCGCATGACGCTGTCCTGACTGACCACAGCCGCAAAGAGATCGTCGCTGTCCTCGCGGCGGATCGGCTCCATCACAAGCCTCTGGGTACGCAGAACGGGTCCACCTGACCGGGCCACTCAGCAACTCCTCTCGACCAAGGATCGGAGGAGCCTACCCGGCGACTCTTTGGAACGATCAGGAGGCAGCCGGTGAACCTATCCGGTCACTGCACCAGCCCGTCTGGCCCGCTGGGAAGAGGAGGACCTGGTCGGCAGGGTGCGCGAGCGGTGGGTGAAGGCCCGGATGGCCACCGGTGCGGGGCGGCCGATCGGTGACTTCACCGGCGACGAGCGGGTCGTCCCGGCCGACCTGGAGATCCACCCGGCACTCGACACGGGCGGCTTGTACCCTTTCGATGTCTTGTCCGACTATGTCCCGCCTGGGCGCGACGCCCAGTTGACGGCGGTGATCGCCGCCCCCGAGACGGGGACCAGCGGGCTCTCGCCTGAGCCACTCGGAGAGCGGATCGCGGCACAAACAAGATCAAGGTCCCGTCGGTGTTCGCACCCGATGAACTGGCCGTGCTTGTCGGTACCAGCGGTGCATATCCGCGACTCCTGGAGGCCGCCGAACGCGCCCAGATCACCCAGTGCCTGGCCGGGGTGCCGGAGGCGCCATCGGCACACCGTGAACCGAGGCCCGGCGGCGGACCGACGAGCCGGCACGGGACGCGGCTTCATCTGGCGACTGCCTCCAGGGCTGGGCAGGCCGAACCGTTCGGACGTCGGCGCGGGTCTGGTCACCGGGCTCTTCTCCACCCCGGCGGGCACATGGCGTACGCGTCGATCGCAGGGTTCGACCCGATTGCCGGTCTGTCCGATCGCCGGTCTGTACGCGGGTGTCGTCCCGGCGATCGTCGGCTCGCTCACCGCCCGTACCGTCCTCATGGTCACCACGCTGACCAGTGCCATCGCGCTCACCTCGACGGCAGGCGGCATGCGCTCAACGGGCGGTGCCGAAGTCCTGGGTCCAGTAACTGTCGGGCTGTGCGAGACCGACGCCGATCTCCTTGAACGTGCAGTTGAGGATGTTGGCCTTGTGGCCAGGACTGGCCATCCAGCCCGCCATGACCTGCTCGGGAGAGGCGTAACCGTAGGCCACGTTCTCCCCGTAGGCGCTCCAGGTGTACCCGGCACTGGTGATCCGGTCTCCGGGGGAGGAGCCGTCGGAGCCGACGTGCGACATGTTCTGGTGACGCGCCATGTCCTCACTGTGTGCCTGTGCGACCTTGGACAGGGTCGTGTTCAGGGTCAGGGCCGAACAGCCGACCTTGCTGCGCTCGGCATTGACGAGTTCCACGATGCGAGCGACGACTCCGGACGCCGTGGCCGTGGCCGTGGCCGTGGCCGTGGCCGTCGCCGTGGCCTTCGGGGTGCTCGACGGCTTGGGGGCTGCGGAAGCGGCGGCGGTGGTGTGCCGGGTGCTGGGCGACGCGGTGGTGCTGGGCCTGGGAGCGGTGGTCCGTGCGGTGTGCCGAGGTGCTGTGGCCTTCGGTCTCGGCGCGGTCGTCTTTCCGGCGCTCGCAAGGGCGTGAGGAGTCTTCGGGGCGCTCGGCGCCGCCGATGCCGTCCGCGAGGGCTCGCCGGCCTGGTTGGCGTCCCAGGGGCGGCCCCAGTTCGCGTCGTTCCACCAGTCCTTCTTTACCCACGCGTCATTCGTGGCGCTGTTCTCGGCGCTGTTGGACCGGTGTCCGCCGCTGTCGGGCCAGTTGGTACAGGCCATGGCGGCGGACGGTATGCCCACGGCGCCCACGGCGACGGCAGCGATGACTATCCGCCGGTAATGCGTGTTCTTACGATGTTTTCCCATGAGTAACCCGCTCCTGAGCTGCGGCGGCGTCCTGCGGGTCGTCATTCTTAGGAAGTCTTCACGCGGAGTGCAAAGGGCCTCGGTACTAGCTCGCTTCGTAGACCCGGGCGGCCCTTGTCGTGGGAGTGGGGCGCGCTGGTCCGGCTTCCGGGGTCGCTGCGGAATTCTGTCGCCCCGTCAAATCCCTGCGTGTGCGCAGAACGCATGAGGGTGGCTCGCGGGCGGAGAGTCGTGAATCCAGGCGCGACGTATGCGCGCCCCAAGACGGACAAATCCCATATGTCGTCAGAGTGCTCTCTACTATCCGGCACGCCTAGATCCCGGATCCGCTGTGATGGATGTCACGGAATAGTGCATTCCGGTTCAGGCCTGACCTGGCTGCCGCGGGTCAGAGTGCGGAGTGGGCGTAGCTCGTCGGGGGAGCCTCGTACAGAGGGATACGGCAGCCTGGAAACCGCCCACCAGCACCGCCCGGACGGGCCTCGCGCGCCGGGCACGTACGAGCGCACGGGGCGAGGGATGAGCAGGGGAACGGGGCGGGGCCTTCTCCGCAGCCTGCTTGATCAGCACGTCGTATTGATCAGCACGTCGCAGCGGGGCTCACGCTGGGCGCCCGTCGTGACCTCCCCCCTGCACGGCAGGTCGGAGCTGAGCGTGAGGCCCGGGCTGTCCGCCGGCCGCACGTGGTAAAAGGCCCGGGTGCTCGTCGGGCGGTGAGAGATGAACACCCGCTCGTGCCCAGTCTGCTTTTTGATGCGGGAGGCGACAGCTCGTTCGCCGTCCGGGTCCATCGCGTCTCCGTGCACGTCCGCGACCTTGGAGATGGGATGCGTGAGCATCTGTTCCTCGGGGGTGCATCTCGGTATACCCCTGCGCGTAGGCGTGGTCCCGCATCCGCATCCGCTGCCCGAACGTGCTCTGTACGGCGAAAAGCAGTTATGCGCGGCGGCCGGCTGGGTCGTTACGTCAGGCGGCGTGCGAATTGCGCTGGTGTCGCGTGGTATTGCTTCTTGAAAGCGCGGATGAAGTGGCTGCTGTCGGTGAAATGCCAGAGCGCGGCGGCCTCGGAGATACTGAGCTGTGATCCGGAGGCGGTGAGCGCCTCGGCCGCTTCCTCCAGGCGTCGGCGGCGGATGTAGGCGCTGAACGGCTCGTCCAGACTCGCGAAGGTCCGCTGCAGGGTGCGTAGGGAGACGTGCAGTTGCGCGGCGATCGTGGCCGGCGACAACTCGGCGTGGGTGAGCTGGGCATCGGCCAGGTCCTTGGCCGCTTGTGCCAGCGCCGGCATGAAGGTGGGCTCGCGGTCGTCGAAGTCGTCGAGGATCAGCCCTTTGGCGAGTTCGAGCAGGGCGTTGCGGGACGCGTGCGCGGCCGCCGGGCTGAGGTCGCTCACGGTCCGCTGCACCATGCTGGTGTGCGCCATGAGGATCTGCGCCGCGGGCGAGGTGGCCAGGCCGGCGCGCGGTTTCCTGGCGACCAGGGGCCGCAGAGCGTCACCGGGAAAGATGAAGATGCGGGTGCCGATCACGGGTGTGGTGTGGAAGTGGTTCTCCGCCACGACGTGGTGCATGAAGTAGGTGCCGGCCGAGACGTACGCGTCACCGCCCTGATCGTGCGGGTCCCGCAGGGTCACCGCGCCGCGCAGCCCGACGTACAACCTGATCTGATCGTGCTCGTACGTCCCGACTGCCTGGGTGGTCACGGGTGAGGATGCCCAGAGCTCGTTTATGGCGGTGTCTTGCAGGGCCACCGAGCGCATCGTTCCCTGGAAGCCGTCGACCGTGGAAGCGCTGAATTCCGGCAGCGGGTACAGGTCTCCCATGCGGTTGTTCCAGGTGTCGATGAACGGCTCCCACGTTGGCCGGCCGGTGCCGGTGGAGTCGGCGTCGACGGTGAACGTGCCCACCTTGTCGCCCGGACCGAGGAATCGCGGCCTGCTCGCCATGTGTCCTCCGTCCCGATGAGGTTGTCGCCGGAATCCCATCCGGTGTCGCGAACGTACACCCTTTCTACGCACGGCTGTTCCTACGCTTGGCTGGCGCTTCAACCTCCACAACGATCTACCGTCTGCCGGCTGTGCCCGGCGCCGCAGACGCCGTGCCTTGCTGCGCATGCAGAGCAAGGCGACCGCGACCCCTCGGGCGAAAGTGAGAAAAGCTATGAAGGCAGTGCGTTTTCACCAGTACGGCGACCCCGACGTCCTGCGTTACGAGGACGTGGAGCAGCCGGTTCCCGGCGCCGGGCAGGTGCGGGTCCGTGTTGCGGCGACATCGTTCAACCCGGTCGACGCCAACATCCGCGCCGGTTTCATGCAGGGGCCGATCCCTGTGACGCTGCCGCACACACCCGGGATCGACGTCGCCGGTACGGTCGACGCGCTGGGCGGGGGCGTGACCGGCATCCAGGTCGGTGACCAGGTGGTCGGCTTCCTGCCGATGGCGGGGACCGGCGCCGCCGCGGAGTATGTCCTGGCACCGGCTGAGGTCCTGACACCGGCGCCCAAGAGCGTCGTGCTGTCCGACGCGGCCGCGCTGCCGCTGGTGGGCCTGACCGCGTGGCAGGCGCTGTTCGAGCACGCCAAGCTGACGTCCGGGCAGCGCGTGCTGATCAACGGCGCGGGCGGAGCGGTCGGCGGCTACGCCGTGCAGTTGGCCAAGCAGGCCGGTGCCTTCGTGATCGCCACGGCCGGTCCGCGCAGCAGCCGGCGCGTCACGGCCGCGGGTGCGGACGAGATCATCGACCACATGGTCACCGACGTCGTCGCGGCGGTGAGCCGGCCGGTCGACGTCGTGCTCAACCTCGCGCCGGTCGAGCCGGCACAGCTGGATGCGCTCCTCGGCCTGATCCGCCCCGGCGGTGTCCTGGTGAACACCACGGTGTGGATGCCGGCGCCCACCGATGAGGAGCGCGGCGTGCGGGGCATCGACCTGTTCGTCCGCAGCGACGCGGAGCAGCTGTCGCACCTGGTGGAGCTGATCGACGGCGGCGAACTGCGCGTCGAGGTCGCCCGGCGGGTGCTGCTGGCCGAGCTGCCGGCCCTGCACGCTGACGCCGCCGCGGGCGCACTGCCCAGCGGCAAGGTCGTCGTCACGCCCGGCGCCTGACGCTCACTGGACTGACCTGTGAAGGAGACGACCACGTTGATCCCCGACGACGATCCGTCGCGCTCGCTGACCGTGGCGGACCCCGACGACCCCGGCACGACGTACATCTCCCTGGCCAGACGGTCTCCAGAACGAGCGCGCCGCAGGGTCGTCGGGTGTAGCGGGGGCACGTGCAGCCGCCGATCTTCCGGCGCCCGCACCGACGTTCACCAGCGTTCCGGTGCAGGGGGTCGCATCCTGGTGTGATCCTTTGACGGGCGCCCGCCCCTGATTGGCGCAGGGGCGGGCGCCCTTCGGATGTCGGCTCAGCCGATGCAGACGATGAAGCTGACCGTGTCGCCGTTGTGGACGATCGTTGGGGTGTGCGGGGACACCCCAATCACCGAGCCCGGCTTGCAGCCCTTGACGGCCTTCTTGGTGACGGTACCGAGCTCCTGTCACCCCTCCACGACGTGACCACGCCCGAGTCTGCTGCACGCTTGTACTGAGAGCTGGATCACAGCCGTCCGGCGAAAATGCTCCCGACTGTCTTTCAGTTCCAACCTCGATCCTTCGTGACGGCTCGTTGGGTCATCTGGCGCGCCGTTTCGTCTCGTTGGGCACGGTGAGGGGCCGGCCGTCCCGTCGGGTTCCACGGCGCCGGAGGGTGGTCCAGGGCCGTCGGGGCCGACCCGGCAGATCAATGGTGTTTGGGCTCAACTGCCGCAGATCGTGCACGAGTTGGAGCGTCGGGAGTTGCCGCTGCGGGTATGAATCCGCTGGTCAAATGGCTGCAAGGGCGTTGCTCCCGGCCAGGGGGCCTCGGAGGCGCAGGGTGTTTGAGCGTGCCCCTCGGCTCACTTGCTGTCCGCTCGTATGGTCGGCGAGGGTCCGAACAGCACTCTGGTTCAGGTGAGTTGGCCGGTGAGCGGGCATGGAAGAGGATGCTTGCGGTGACACTCTCGAAAGACGGAGGCCACGGCGTGAGTGAATATGGAGGGCATGCTCTTCGACTTCACGCACGACCACGACGGTGAACGACTCAGCGGTGTGTACGGCGGTGATCCTGCCGGGGTCACCGCCGTAGTGCTGCATGGCGCAGGCACCAGCAGTACTGAGCGATTGCTTCCGCTGGTGCGGGAGTTCGTGGCCCAGGGCTGTCGAGGGGTCGCCTTCGACTTCTCCGGGCACGGCGAAAGCACCGGCGAACTGAGGGAGTCAAGCCTACGGCAACGGTTCGAGCAGGCCGTCGCGGTGATCGACGCGTACGCGGGGGCAGACGGGCCGCTGGTCCTGGTGGGATTCAGCATGAGCGGGCAGACGGTGGCCGATCTCGTCCGGCATTACGGGGATCGAGTGACAGCCCTGGGGCTGTGCGCGCCCGCCGTGTACACCGCCGAAGCGTGGGACGTGTACTTCGAGGACGGGAACGGCCGTTTCAGCGGGATCATCCGGCAGCAGGACAGCTGGCGGGAGGCGCCCGCCCTGGAGGCGCTGCGGGCCTACGAGGGCCGGGCGGTGCTCGCCGTGCCGGGCACGGACGCAGTGATCCCGCCCGCGGTCACCGAGGCCGTACAGGATGCGTTGGCCGCACGCGCCCAGTACACGCGGTTCGACCTTCCGGACGCACAGCACCAGCTGGGAATGTGGTTCCGCGATCACGGCGACGACCGCCGGGAGTTCGTGGAGGCGGTACTGACCGGCCTCGACGACCGTGGCTGGACGGCGACACGCGCGTGGGTGGCCAAACAGCTCGGTCATGGCCTCTCGGTCACCAACTCCCGCCTCCTGTGCGGCGGCTGGAGCTCCCAGATGCGCCGGCTCACGCTCGACGACGGCACGGACCTGGTGCAACGCACCTTCGTGAAACCGTTCTTCCGCCACCACGGACCCGGGTTGCTGGCCCGCGAGGCGTCCGTCCTGGCACAGCTCGCCGGGCAGGAAGGCATCCCGGCACCCGATCTCGTCGCCGTGGACGCCACGGCCGAGCACTGCGACCATCCCACCCTGTTGATGTCCGCGCTGCCCGGCCGCGTCCGCGTCGACGAGGACGACCTCGACCGGCGCCTGGACCTGCTCGCGGCCCAACTCGTCCGCGTCCACGGCGTCGTACCGGACCAAAGACCGCGCACGTACCAGGCGTGGACGTCCCCGGAGCGCGTCCGCACCCCGGACGGTCCCCTGTGGGAGCGGGCCGTGGACGTGATCCGCCGCGACCCGCCGCCGTACGAAGGGTGCTTTCTGCACCGCGATTTCCACCCCGGGAACGTGCTCTTCACGGGGGCCGGGCCGGATCTGCGGATCACCGGCGTCGTCGACTGGGTCGAGACCTCGTGGGGACCTGCCGACCTCGACGTGGCGCACTGCTCGACCGCGCTCGCGCTGCTGCACGGGCCGGCGTACGGGCTGGGCTTCCGCGAGCGGTACGAGGCACACGGCGGCCGCGACCTCGCCGACGACCCCGACCACCTGTACTGGCGGCTGCTCGACGCCCTGCACTACTGCCCCGACGCGGCGAAGCTGGCCGGGCCGTGGCATGACCTGGGACGGGACGATCTGACGTCCGCGGTACTGGGAGAACGGCTGGAGGCGTACGTGGAGGGACTGCTGCGGCAATACGGCTGACGGGTCCTATGGATCACTCGTCTGACACCGACCCGAGGAGGCATGCGCGTTGGTCGCCGTGGTGCTCGTTCATGGCCTGTACCACCGTCCCGAACACTTCGCCCTGGTGGCGGAACGCTTGCGGACCGCAGGAACCGAGGTCACTGACCCGCCGTAGGAGTGACCGAGCACAGTGGGAGGCTCCGGTAGCGAGTCGGCCTGCTGCGTACGCAAGGCCCCGGCTGCGGGCGAGGCGTCCCAGAGCGCCACAGAGTGCCTGTTCCTGAGGCCGACATGACCTAACGGTGGTCGTGACGCCTGGACGAACGGCTCGTTGGGGCCGGTATGGCCGGGCCGCTCTGAGCGGTGGGCCTGGTCGGGACGTCGGCCGAGCCCATGGGCAGTGGCAGCCCACTCTTCCCCTCCTTGTTGGATCCTCAAGGCAGTGAGGGCGAGCGGGAGCGGCCAGGAACCGAACTGATGCGGCACACGTCTCCCGCACCATGGTTTCCAACGAGCGCCAAGAGCAGGCGAGTTCCACCTAGGTCACCTCGTCGTCCGCGGTGACTGTGGATCGGCCGCAGGTCAACGACTACAACAGCTTCGCCGAGGCGTACGCGTCCGAAAATGAAACCAACCTCATCAATGCCTACTACGAGCGGCCCGCGATGCTGGCCCTCGCCGGAGACGTGGCCGGCCGACGGATCCTCGACGCCGGCTGCGGTTCCGGTCCCCTGTTCGCGGCGCTGCGTGACCGTGGCGCCGTCGTGAGCGGCTTCGACGCGAGTACCGGGATGCTGGAGCTGGCCCGGCGGCGGCTCGGCGACGGTGCGGACCTGCAGGTGGCCGACCTGGGCAACCCGCTTCCTTACCCTGATGACACGTTCGACGATGTAGTCGCGTCCCTGGTGCTGCACTACCTGGAGGACTGGGGGCCGGCGCTGGCCGAGCTGCGACGCGTACTCAAGCCCGGCGGTCGGCTGATCGCCTCTGTCGACCATCCCTTTGCCATCAACCTCATGCACCGCCAGGCCGGCCGAGAGGCCGAGTACAACTATTTCGACACCACCAACTGGACCGAAGAGTGGACCATGGGCGGCCAGAGCTCGCTGATGAGTATCTGGCACAGGCCGTTGCACGCGACGATCGAGGCCTTCACCGGTGCCGGTTTCCGGATAACGGTCATCAGCGAGCCAGAGCCTGATCCAGCCGCCCGCGAGCTGTTCCCCGAAGTCATCGCGGCCAAGCCGCGCTTCTTGTGCTTCCTGTTCTTCGTCCTGCAGGCTGACTAGTGCCGTGCCAAGCAACGTTCGCCCTGTTGTGATGTGACGCGCTGCCCAGATCCTGTTCCGGATGGGGTTGAGCCATCAGGCTGTGCGGGTGGCAGAACGAGTACGTGTTCGTGAGATCGATAATGAAGAGGGACGGCGGTTGCTGCGGATCATCCGCCGGGGCACGGGGTCGGTAGTGACCTGGCGGCGGGCCCAGGTGGTGCTGCTGTCCGCGTAGGGCATGGCGGTGGCGAAGATTGCCGAGGTGGCGTTCACCAGTGACGACCGGGTCCGGGACGTGATCCACAACTTCAACACTGACGGCTTCGGCTCCCTGTACCCGAAGTACAACGGCGGACGGCCGAAGACCTTCACGCTGCCCGAGCGCCGGGAGATCAAGAAGATCGCCAAGTCCAGGCCGGTCGAGCATGGCCTGCCCTTCTCAACCTGGAGCCTGACCAAACTGGCGGACTTCCTGGTCGCCGAGGGGGTGGTCGACGACATCAGCCACGAGGGCCTGCGTATCCTGCTCCGCGAGGAAGGCGTCTCCTTTCAACGCGTAAAGACCTGGAAGACCTCACGCGATCCCGACTACGCCACGAAGAAAGCCCGGGTCGAACACCTCTACTCCATCGCCGACGGCGACGGCGTACCCGAGGACGGTGAACCCGATGTCGTGTTCTGCCTGGACGAGTTCGGGCCGCTGAACCTGATGCCACACCCCGGACGGCAGTGGGCCGAGCGTGGTGGCAGGCACAAGGATCCCGACCGTGAGCCCCGCCGGAGGCGCCGGGCGACCTACAACCGCTCCGGCGGAGTACGCCACCTCTTCGCTGCCCTGGACCTGGCCAAGGACCAGCTCTACGGCCACATCAAACCGGTCAAGAAGCGGACGCAGTTCCTGGAATTCTGCCGCTATCTGCGCACGCTCTACCCACCCGAGGTACGGATCGCGATCGTCTGCGACAACTTCCCCCCGCACCTGACCACGAAGAGATGCCAACGCGTCGGGGCCTGGGCGGCGGCGAACAACGTCGAGATCGCCTACACGCCGACGAACTCCTCCTGGCTGAATCGGATCGAGGCTCAGTTCACGGCCCTGCGCTACTTCGCCCTCGACGGCACGGACCACGCCGATCACAAGGAGCAGGGCAGCATGATCCGCCGCTACATCATCTGGCGAAACCGCCACGCCGACGACCGGCGCCTACGCGCCGTCGTCGACAGGACAAACGTCGCCTGAAGCAGCTCTAATCGGACCCAACGGCCAGCCGAGCCGCGAGTCCTGCGAAGACTGTGCCGCTGAAGACATTGAGTCCGCGAGCCACGCGGCGACTGCGCCGCAACAGCGACGAGAGTCGGCCGGAGATCAGACCGATCGAGGCATCAACTGCCAAGCCCACGAGTACCAGCGTGAGCCCCAGGACCAGGAGTTGCCCCACTGTGTGCCCGAGGGCCGGGTTCACGAACTGCGGCAGGAAGGCCACATTGAAAAAGATCACCTTCGGGTTGAGCAGATTGGTGACGGCCCCCTGCCGGAACGCCCGGACCCGCCCCGGGACAGGGCTTCCGGTGGCCGCAGCCTCATCGCCGCCGAGGCTGGAGCGGTCACGGAACGCCTTAACCGCGAGGTAGAGAAGATAGGCCGCACCGATCCAGCGCAGGACGTGGTAGAGCGTCGGCAGTGACGTGAAGAGCGCCGAGAGGCCCAGCGCGGCGGCAACAGCATGCGCCAGGGCACCGAATGCCACCCCCAGAGCCGCCATCATGCCCGTAGTCGGCCCTCCGCGTCCGCCCATGGCAACAACAAACATCATGTCGGGTCCTGGAGTGAGGCACAGGGCGAATGCGGCGACCAAGAAGGCCGCGTACAGGGAAGTGTCCACCATGGCCGCCATGCTGATCACTGCGCGGTCACACGTCGACCTAATTCCACGGACCGAGACACCGGTTGCTGACTGCCGCCTCTTACACACAACGAGAAGCAGCAGGCAGGGGCCAAAGTTGCTTGATGCGGCACAAGCACCCGGATACTCCCACCACCACCCCACCACTGGTGTCATAACTCATCGCGCAAGGTCGGTCAGGGTGCGGGCGGTGTGGCCGGCGACGGTACCGGCGGCCGGCCCGCTGACATGGGACGCGGACGCCGTCGCGCTGCCCGCCGAGGTGATCCTCAGCTTGCCCGGCAGGGGACCCGGGCTCGGCGCCGAGTTCATCGCCGGGACCGGCGGTGACAGGGACGCATTCGGCAACGTCGACCGGCTCGCCGGCTTCGCCGGGCTGGCACCCAGACCTCGCGACTCCGGTCGCGTCAGCGGCAACCTGCGCAGGCCCGGGCGCCGCTACCACGGAGGACTGCTGCGGAGCCGGTACCTCTCGGCGATGGTCAGCATCACCACCTGCCCCGCCTCCAAGGCGTTCTACCGACGCGAGCGCAGCGAGGGGAAAGGACACAAGCAGGCCCTGCTCGCGCTCGCGCGCCGATACCTGAACGTGCTGTGGGCGATGATCCGTGTTGCACAGTGCCGCCGAGGTTCACCTCCCGTCACGACTGTGGCCTGACCTCGCGATGGGGAAGTCCTTTCCGTGTCGGGTTCGCGGTGTGGCTCCTGCGAGGTGCTGGGTGTGCCTGCCGGGCTCGGGCTGGGCAGGCGTGACGGGATCGGTGCGGGTCTCCTACCAGGCGACCGGCAACTCGATCGGGAAGCGCCGGATTGTGTCGGTGTCCCAGCGAATTTCTTGAGGTGGGACCGCGAGCCGCAGATCGGGGAACCGCTCCAGCAGCCGTCCGATGGCTACTTCCAGTTCTGCCATGGCCAGGGGTACGGCGATGCAGCGGTGTCCGCCCCAGCCGAAGGTCATGTGCGGGGCTGGAGGCCGGTCGGGGTCGATGGACTGCGGGTTCGGGTATCGCTGTGGGTCGCGGTTCGCCGTCAGGTACGACACATGGACGAAGTCGCCCTTTCTGATCCGCACCCCGGCCATCTCCACGTCCTCCCGTGCCACGCGGGGAATGCCGACTCCCTTGCGGAAAGGGATGACGCGGAGCAGCTCGTTCAGGACGTCCGTGAGGGTCTCCGGCCGGTCGCGCAGGCGTTTCATCAGTTCGGGCTCTGTCAGGAGGAGGTAGCAGATGTCGCTGATCTGGCAGGTGGCCGTGTCCTGCCCGCTGAGCGTCAGCGTGAGCGCCATGACGGCCACCTCCTGGTCGTCGAGTGTGTCCTCGCCGTCCTTCGCGGTGGCCAACGCGCTGATCAGGTCGTTGCCGGGATCACTCCGCCGCTCCTTGACCAGCGTGGTGAAGTAGTCGCGCAGTTCGGTCTTGGCGGCTGCGGCGGTCGTACGGCTGTCCGGGCCGGTGGCGAGGAGTCGCTGCAGGTTCTGCTGCATCAGGCTCCAGTCGCCCTGGGGAATGCCGAACAGGTCGAAGACGGTGTGCTGGGGGAGGGGGTTCGACAGATGGGCTACGAGATCCGCCGGCGGTCCCTGCTCGGCCATCTCGTCGAGCAGGGCGTCCGCGAGGCGGGTGATCCTTGCTCGCATCGCGTTCACCCGCCGCTGGGTGAATGCCTGCGACGCCAGGTGGCGCAGGCGGCTGCTGTGCGGCGGGTCCATCACATTGATCGACTCGGCGGAGACGATGGGCTCCGGCGTCAGCCGGGGGAAGTCGGACCCCATGATCCCCGCCCGGCTGAACCGCTGGTCAGTGGTCACCTGCTGCACCCCCTCGAAGCCGGTGACCAGCCAGGCATCGGCGTCACCGTAGGGCAGCCGGATGCGGGCGATGGAACCACGGTCCATGAGCGCCGTCAGGGAGGGATCGAACTCCAAGCCCTCACTGAAGTCGAACGGACAGGTGATTGCTTCGTCGCCTGAGGTCATTGCACCGTTCTCCCTAGTTCGCCGACTTTGCTAGTCAATGGATATGTCACTCGGCGGCATCGGGCCACCGCTGTACCTCCGGTGCGCTCTCCCGCCCCGATTCCCGCGCGGCCGGCGGACAGCGCCGTTGGTACACGGAGTCGCGCCGCTGGAGCCGCATGTGCCTGTTGAGCGGGCGGTGTGGAGAGCGAGGGGCCCGTCACAGGAGGATGATCAAGGCAACCCTGTTTCGGAAGCGGACTGGGATCCGTTGGCGTGATCCTCCAGTGCGATCGCGGAGATGCAGGGCGTCGACCTCGGTGAAGAGGCCGAACGAGAGATCGCAAAGAACGCCCGTCATGAGTACGCCGCCAGGGCCAACGGCGTACTGGTGCGTACCAGCCAGGGGTGATCCTGAACGCCGCTCCCCCCGCTGGCGCGGGAACCACTGGGACTCGGCCGTCTGGGGCAACTCGGCAAGGGAGCACTTCCGCCGCCACCGGGACCACCCGCATCCTGCCCGGTGCTCTGCTGCTGCGGTCAGGAGCGGGTGCGGACGTATCGGACAGCCGAGCCCCATTCCGGCTCCACCGCCGCCATGCACCGCGGGCGCAGGGGGCAGCCGCCGCTCCCGTGCCGGATTGTCCCGCGCTGGCAGCCGGCACACGACCCGACCCGGTCGCCGGGGCAGACCAGCGCGGACGGGTGAGTGGGGACCGACTGTGGGGCTGTCGGCCCGTCGGCAAGGCCCGTCACCCGTCGATGACGTGACAGCGCGGGCCCGCCGCATCTGGCGTCCGCCCCGGCGGAGGGGGCATGCGCCGAGGCGCCGATCGGGATGCCCCGCGGGCCCGTTGCTCCGTCCCTCGACACGCCGAATTCGTGGGGGGCAGCCGTCCCCCAGGACGCGCGGTGGCCGACGACCCCGTCTGCTCGCGGCGTAACTGTGCCATGGCGCAAGAGCGACATGGGCGACCCCTTGAACGACGGCGGGGGAGGCCGGAGGATCCAGTGATCTTTCGCTCTTCGCCGCGTCTCAGGAGTCTTCCTTGCCCAAGGTTCCCATCCCCCGGCCCGGGCCGATCGCCCTCGCCGTGGCGGCCGTGCTAACACTCGGCGTCGTACCGGCGACTGCCACTGTGTCCGCGTACTCCGCCGATGAGGTGTCGCACAACCACGCCGGACACCCAACACCCGGCGATGCCGGCACGCACACCGTCACCCTGATCACGGGTGACAAGGTCACCATCGGGACCGCCGCCGACGGCACCGTCGTGCGCTCCTTCCAGGCCGCGAGCGGAGCCACCACCGGCTTCCACCGCGCTGTCGTGGACGGCGCCACCTATGTCTACCCCGACGCCGCCCTGCCGTACGTGAGCGCCGGCGAACTCGACAAGCAGCTCTTCAACGTGACGCGGCTGATCACCGAGGGCTACGACGACGCGCACAGCTCCCGGCTGCCGCTGATCGTGCGCTACACCGGAGCCGCCGCCAAGGCCCGCACCCGGGCGAAGATGGCCGGCTCGACCGACGTCCGCCGCCTGGACAGCATCCAGGGCGCGGCCCTCGCGCAGAACCACAAGCAGGCACCGGAGTTCTGGTCCTCGCTCACCGGGGGTTCCGGCGCGGCGGCCCGGTCCGCGAAGCCGTCCTTCGCGGGCGGCGTCGCCCATGTGTGGCTCGACGGCAAGGTGAAGGCCGACCTGGCCGACTCCACCGCCCAGATCGGCGCGCAGAAGGTATGGGCGGAGGGCGACACCGGCCAGGGCGTGAAGGTCGCGATGCTCGACAGCGGCGCGGACACCGAACACCCGGACCTGGTCGGGCAGGTGTCCGACAGCGCCAGCTTCGTTCCCGGCGAGGACGACATAGCCGACTACAACGGCCACGGCACGCACGTCGCCTCGACCATCGTCGGCACCGGCAGTGCCTCCGACGGCAAGGAGCGGGGAGTCGCCTCCGGCGCCCGGCTGGCCGTCGGCAAGGTGCTCAACTCCGAGGGCAGTGGCCAGGAATCCTGGATCATCGCGGGCATGGAGTGGGCCGCCCGCGACCAGAAGGCCAGGATCATCAGCATGAGCCTGGGCGGCGGCGGTGACAAGACCGACCCGATGAGCCAGGCCGTCGACGAACTCAGCCACGACACGGGCGCGTTGTTCGTGATCGCGGCGGGCAACGGCGGCCCGCACTCCATCAGCAGCCCCGGTACCGCGGACTCCGCGCTGACCGTCGGCGCCGTCGACTCCAACGACACGCTCGCCGACTTCTCCAGCCAGGGCCCGCGTGACGGCGACGGCGGGCTGAAGCCGGAGATCACCGCGCCCGGCGTCGACATCGTCGCGGCGCGCTCGCACTACAAGCGCGGCTCCGGCTACTACACCACGATGAGCGGCACGTCGATGGCGACACCGCACGTCGCCGGTGCCGCCGCGCTCCTCGCCTCCGAGCACCCCGACTGGACGGGCACCCAGCTCAAGGAGGCGCTGGTCAGCAGCGCCAAGGCAACCCCGGCGTACACCCCGTACCAGGCGGGCGCCGGCCGGCTCGACGCGCTGGCGGCCACGCACACCACGGTCTTCGCCACCACGACCGCCTACTCCGGCTTCCACACGTGGCCCCCGAAGCCCGGGGAGACCGACGTCCAGACGGTGACGTACACCAACGTCGGCGACGCTCCGGCCAACCTCGACCTGGCGGTCAACGGCACTGTCCCGGCAGGGTTGTTCAGCCTGTCCGCCGACCACGTCACCGTGTCCGCCCACGGCACCGCCACGGTCACCCTGACGGCGGATCTGGACAAGCTGGGCGGCGACCAGTCGGTCAGCGCCATGATCACCGGTACGGACGGCAGCGGAGCGGTCCGCGCCCGGACCCTGATCGGCGCCGCCCGGGAGGGCCAGCGGCAGAATCTGACCGTGGTCGCCAAGGACCGTTCGGGCAAGCCGATGGAGGGCCGGGTCGTCCTCAGCGCTGAGCACCTCTTCACGGTGATGGACCTCGACGCGTCCGGCACCGGCACGGTGCGGCTGCCCGTCGGCAGCTACAGCGGCTGGCTCACCGGTGACGTGCAGGGCGCCGAAGGCCCGCACTCGCGCGGCATGGTGCTGCTCGCCTTCAACGACGTGAAGCTGGACCAGGACCGCACCGTCACCCTGGACGGCCGCAAGGCACGCCGGATCCTGGCGCGCGTGCCGCAGCAGACCACCGCCGTCGCGCCGCGCCTGGACGCCCACCGGTCCTTCACCGACAGCCTGGTGGAGACGTCGATGCTGCCGGACCCGTCGTACGACAGCATCTGGGCGCTCCCGACCGGCAAGAAGGTCACCGACGGCGAGTTCGAGACCGGCGCCCGCTTCCGCCTCGAGCAGCCCGCGCTGACCGTGAGCACGAAGTCGACGACCTTCAACGACCCGCTGGTCAAGCGGGCGGCCACACCGCTGCCCGCCGGTACCCGGAACCTGACGGCGGTCTTCGCCGGTGACGGCACGGCCGAGGAGCTCGCGCGGCAGAACGTGCGTGGCAAGGCCGTCGTGGTGCGCGGCGCCGGCACGGAAGGGATCAAGGCCCAGGCGGAGGCCGCCGCGGCCGCCGGCGCCCGGCTGCTGCTGGTCGTCAACGACGGCGTCGGCCGCCTGCAGCCCTGGGACGAGAACCCCTGGAGCCCGGCGAGCCCGGCCCCGGTGACGGTGGCGACGCTCAACGCCGACCAGGGCGCCGACCTGCTCGGCCAACTCCGGCACGGCGCGGTGTCCCTGAAGGTCACCTCGCACCCCACGACCGACTACGTCTACGACGTCGTGCACCACTGGACGGGCGCCGTCCCGGCGGACCCGACCTGGCGTGAGGAGTCCAAGGACCTCGGCCGGGTGAACGTCTCCTTCCGGAACTACCGGCAGGGCAAGGCGATGGAGTTCCGTCCGGACGTCTGGCGCGGCTGGGCCGTCGGCAACCAGCTCACCGCGCCCGCCCAGGGCGAGCGCACCGACTGGGTCACCGCCGGCACCACCTGGCTTGACGACGCCTTCATCCAGGGCGAGACCGGACAGCACTCGATCGACCCGCTGAACTACCCGGCGCGCAAGACCGGCAAGGTCAGCTGGTTCGGCCCGATCCAGCGGCCCCGCATGGGCCCGATCAACTACCAGCCGGTGCGCTACCTCGACACGATGTACATCACCGCGCCCGGCTGGGGTGACTCGGGGTCCGGCCACGTCGGCGACGCCGGCGCGAACTTCGACGTCAAGGACTGGATGTCGCTCTACCAGGGCGACCAGCAGCTCGACTGGGGCAACGCCGAGTACCTGCAGGTTCCCGGCCTCGGCGCCGAGCGCCTGCCCTACCGTCTGGTCCTCGACAACGACCGCGGCACCTGGGCCGACCCGTACTCGACGCACACGCTTACCGAGTGGGACTTCACCTCCGCGGTCACCGGCAGCGATGCGGCGGTGTCCCTGCCGCTCATCCAGCTCGACTACGGCGTGGACACCGACAAGTCCGGCCGTGCCGACCGCCACGCCGGCCTGACGGTGACCGCCTCGCACCTGCCGGGCACCACCGCCACCATCGGGAAGCCGACCGTCGAGGTGTCGTACGACGACGGTGCGACCTGGCAGCGGACCGACCTGAGCCGGTGCGACGACGGATGGCGGACGAATTTGCGCGCGCCGCGGTCCGCCGACTTCGTCACCCTCCGGGTCGGCGCCCGGGACAGCGCGGGCAACACCGTCTCGCAGACGATCACCCGGGCCTTCGGCCTGCGCTGACGTCACACCCCGGGAGGTCACCCGGGACAGCACCGCGTGGGTGGGACCGCAGCCGGCGGCCCCGCCCACGCGGCGTTCCCAGTTGGCAGAGGATCTATGAGGACACCTCGTCACGGAACGGCAAGCGAGTGCTCGCGGACCGCCTGTGGCCCCGCGGAATGAGCAAGGAACGGGCCCACCTGGACGAATGGCTCCACGACGTGGCGCCGTCGGCGGACCTGCACCACGGTAGGACGCCTCGGGATGCCACCCCTCGGGCTTGGGCCGGTGCGACGCCACGACCGCAACGACCACATCTGCGTCTACCCGATCCGGCGCGTCGCGGTCGACTGGATCGCCGAGGGCTGGCGGACGCCCCGGGACACCGACGTCATCCGCGCCCGGCTCCTCCTGGAGGACTACGCCTGCTGGTCGCCCCGCAGGAAGCAGCCGATCACCGACAACGACGGCTCCTGCGTGAACCGTCAGACCTTCGCCCTGCCCGCGCCGCGCTCCTGGGAGCACAACGCGACGGGGACCCTGCTCGGCGACGCCGCCCACCTCATGCCGCCGCTGGGCGTCGGCGTCAGCCTCGCCATGCTCGACGCGAGCGACCCCGCCCTGTCCCTGGCGAACGCGGCGACAGTCGAAGGCGCCCTCCACGCCTGTGAGAAGACCGTGCTCCGCCGGGACGGCCCAAGCCCTCGAAGGCGGCGCCGAGCACCTGTTGGCCACCGAACTCCCCGACTTCGGTGACGACGACCCCCAGCACTGAGCCCGAAGCGGCCAACTGAACCGGCCAGGGCGGGGATGACACGGGCCGGCATCTGACACGCCGCGCGACCTGGTCCTTGTCCCGTACTCGGGGGTGTTCCCAAGGGTGCGAGTGGGGCGCCGACCACCAGGCGGACCGGCTGCACCGGGCTGATCGATGCCGCCCGCTTCTCGGGCTCCCTGGGCGTCGTCGACGTGTTCCTGGCCGAGGGTCGGCAAGGCTGGTTGTGTGGGTCGGCACCGATGAGTTTCGGGCGGACGGGCGGTCCTGGAACTGTACTCGGTGCCGACAACGAGAGGCTGAGCCTGATGAGCCACCTGACCGTGATGTTGGAGAAGTACGTTGCCGAGGGGGTCTTTCCCGGGGCGGTGGCTCTGGTGGACCGCGCCGGCGACGTGGAGGTCGCGGCCGTGGGATCGGCGGAGCCCGGAGGCTCGGTGCCGTTGAAGGCCGACGCTCTGTTCCGGCTCTCCTCGGTCACCAAGCCCGTGACTGCCGCCGCCGTGCTGGCGCTGGTCGACGACGGCATGCTCACCCTGGACGCGCCGATCGCGCGCTGGCTGCCGGAGCTGGCGTCCCCGGTGGTCGTCCGCACGCCCGCGAGCGGGTTGGACGACGTGGTGCCGGCCGCCCGTCCCATCACCGTGGAAGACGTCCTGTCGTCGCGCTCGGGGTGGGGCTTCGGGGCGGATTTCGCCGCGCCGGCCGTTCAGCCGCTGTTCGCGGACGTGGCCGTGTACAACGGCGGGCCGCGTCCGTCGGCGAGTCCGGACGAGTGGGTTGCCGCGCTCGCCGGCATCCCGCTGCTGCGTCAGCCCGGAGAGGCGTTCCTCTACAACGCCAGTTCCGACCTGCAGGGAGTACTCGTCGCACGGGCGGCGGGGCGCCCGCTGCCTGAGTTCCTGGCCGAGCGGATCTTCGAGCCGCTCGGGATGGTGGACACCGGCTTCGCCGTACCGGCCGCGGCGCGACACCGCCTCACCCCCTACTACCGGACCGACCCTGACGGCGCCCTGATCTTCGCCGACGCTCCCGACGGCGCCTGGTCCACCCCGCCGGACTTTCCCTCGGGTGCGGGCGGCCTGGTGGCCACCGCTGCGGACTGGCTCGCCTTCGGTCGGATGCTGCTGGCCGGCGGCGGCACCGTGCTCTCCCCGGAGTCCGTGCGCCTCATGACGACGGATCACCTCACCGCGGTGCAGCGCGATGAGGGTTCCCTCTTCCTGCAGGGCCAGGGCTGGGGGTACGGCGGATCGGTCGATGTCACCTCTGCGAAGCCCTGGAACGTCCCCGGCCGCTACGGCTGGGTGGGCGGCACCGGCACCGCCGCCCACATCCTCCCGGCCACCGGTACGGTCGCCATCCTCCTCACCCCGTGCGGCCTGCCCGGCCCCGCCTTCCCCCTCTGGATGCGCGACTTCTGGACCTACGCCGCAACCTCCTGACCGCCTGACCGTGCTACTGCCGACTCCAAAGGCGCGCGCCGCCGGCCCAGACCCCGGGCCGCAGTCCTGTCCCCGCCTGCCCTCACACCATCGGGCCGTACGCGGCCCGCAGCCGCACGCCGTCGGGTCGGGGCCGAGGGGTGCGCTGGGCAAACACACCAAGACGCAGTACGAGATAGCGGCCGATCCCGACGAGCGCGGTGGCCGACAGGTACACCGTCTGCTGCAGGACGAGTCCGGCGCCGGGGCGAAGCGTGGCCAGCGCGCCGGCCGCAGCGGACGTGACCAGCCATCCGAGGGCAGTGGTGGCCGCGCTCTTGAGGTGGCCGGGCAGACCGGGCCGTCCGTGGCCGAACGAGACACGAGCGTGCAGCTCGGTCGCGACCATGGTGGAGACGATGGTGGTCAGCGCATTTGCCGCCATCCACGGAATCCACCGCGAAAGCAGGATCAGGGCTGCGGAGGCCGCCAGGGAGACCACACTGCCCAGCCCGGCGAAGCGCCCGAAAGCCGCCGCGTGCCGACGGATCAGTTGCAGGCCGTTCATGGTGATCCCCTCCCGGGCCGCTGGCCCTGACGGGGCCGTCGTCGTCATGCCGCAGAGCCTGGTCGACCCCCCATTCAGCGCGGTTTCAGAGCGCTTTCAGGGCTGGCCACGGTGGTGAAACCGGTATGGCGACAGGCGACCGCCTGCCTCGACTGTGCTCAGCCGCTCAGCGGACTGGAGTTGGGGCGCGCCGAGCAGGCCGTGCCCGGCGGCTGGACCTTGGTGGTGGGTGTGCCCGGCCAGGTTGACGTCGGCGGCCCTCCGCCGGCCGGACAGGTAGATGGCCTGGAGGCCGGCCTTGACCTTTGGGACGGCCCTCACCACGCTCAGCGGCACGCGCCTGCCCGACTGGATCGGGACGGCTGATGGACGTCGCACGGAATTACGACCGCATCTGCCAGTGGGCCGAGGGCACCTTGCTGCCCGACGCCACCGGCGCCGACGTGCGCGCCGCGCTGCTGGTCATCCGGATGCTGCGCGAGAAGCTCGAGCACGACGGACTCAGACTCGCCTCGCTCGCCCGCACCCAAAAGGTCGCCTGGGCTCGTATCGCCCAATGGCAGGAGTTCAGCGGGCGTCGGGCGGCAGAGTGGCGACACCTTCAGCTCAGCCGGGCCCACACCCGACCAGACGGCACGATGCCGCGCACACAGAGCGAGCGAGTCCGGGCAGGCCTGAGAGCGCCGTATTCGGCGCGCTGAACGAGAGTGGGCACGCCAACATGCGCAGCGGATCCGTCGCACGGCAGCTCAGCTGATCGCGATCGGTAACCTCCAGGACCGCGTCGACCGGTCGCAGGAGGCACGGGTCATCCTGGCGGTCCGCGGCTCCGAAACCCGGGGCACCCCTGAGCCGGTCCCGCTCGGGTGGCCAACCGCCCTCGTCGGCAGGGGTGTACGGGGTCCGGCCGGGGGCTGCCTCGGGGCGGGGGACGGTGTGGAGGTTTCCTGTTCCCTGTCTGCGGGGTGTTTCCCGGGCCGGCGGGGTGCGGTGTTCAGTATTGCTCGGTTTCTGGGAAGCCCGTGTCTGTGTCGTTGGTGCTGAAGGTGTCGGTGGTGGTGGGGTTGAGTCCGGGTGGGCTG
>NZ_JBEYFE010000053.1:0-24239 GCF_040634235.1 Streptomyces sp. NPDC007157 | reverse complement strand
ACGCCCCGGCCGCTGGCGAAATCCGGGCAACTTCCCGACGCCGACAGCACCGCCGCATCGTCACTCACCGTGCTCAGACCACGGAAGTTGAGCCAAAGCCCGAGAACGGACAGCAGATGTCCACCACTTCGGGAGGCACCAGGCGCGTTGAGGATTCGAACGGTGACGCTTCACGCCGTGGCGGTGCTCGGCCTCGCAGCGGATGAAAACACGTTGGCCGGTCCGCTGCGGAGCTGCGACGATGCCCTCTGTTTCTCTAGCGGAGGACGTTTGTTCGTTTTCGTGTGTGCAGGGTGCGGCGCCGGGCTGACCGTCCCGCTGTCCCAGGTCGCGCTGCCGGTCCACGCCCATCAGAAGTACGGGAACGGGATTCAGCTCCCCGTGCTCATGGAGTCGGGCACGTTCGCCGTGGATCCGGAGCCCTGGGGGCCGCCGTGGCGGAGATGGGAAAAGATCGATCCGGACGAGGCGGCGGCCCGCGGCATCTACGCGCCGGTCTACGCCTTGTCCGAGGGCGCGCCCGGCATGATCGTCATCGCACCTGGGGATACCCGTGGCACCGCGCTCATCCCGGAGAAAGGCGACGGCTACTGCTGCGGCCTCGGCTGGGGTGACGGCCCCAATATGGCCTGCGAGGCGTGCGGCCTGCCTGTGGCGACCCGGATCGACGACTGTTCACTCTGGCAGGCGGTCTGGCTCGCGCCGGACGCCGTGCGCCGCGTCCCCGTCGACAACGCCGGCACCGCGACGCCCTCCTGGGCGGAACTGTTGGTGGAGGGGAAGGGCACACCCCCGGTTGCGCCGATCACCGGATGGGGTTCGCTGCTCGGGCTGGACCACTGGTGGTCATGGAGCCCGCAGTGGGAGGCGGCAGCCGGCCGGGCACTGGCTCACCTGCTGGCAGCTTCCGATGGCCGGCCGGTGACGGCGCCGCACGGCCTGACCGCGGAAGTGTTCCAACGCGCCCTCGATGCCCTGCTGCCTGCGGGCCCGCAGGCGCGGCGCGCCTTCCTTGCCGGACCGGGACTGCCCGCCCCCGACGGGGATGCCGACATACTCCTCCTGCCGACCCACCCGCAGACCGGGGAGCCCTGGAGCCCGGCCGGCCCGGCCACATCGGCATACCCGGTGCCACTGCCGTTCGGAGTGTGGATGTGGCTGGCCTTCCCCGAGCCACACCTACCCCTCCCCGCCTCGGGCACCATGCCCGACGGCGTTCTCCGCGACGACCCGCCCACGCCGCGTCCCCATCACCTGTTCCGGGCCGACCCGAGAACCTTCGAGCACACCCTGGTCCGGCTGCCGGCCGTCCGCAGCCGATGGCTGCGCGAGATCCTCGAGAACCTCACGCAGTACATGCGCACCGGCCTCTTCTAAAGGGTGTTGCACAACTCTCTGATCTGGACATCTCCCTTGTATGGGTGGGGTGTTGAGGGCTGATCGGTTGTGGGTGGAGACGTTCACGGGGCTGCGGTTGACGCAGTTCTCGGGCCTGTTGAAGGTGGTACGGGAGCGAGGCGGCAACGGCACCCTGCGGGGCCGGCCGTGGTCGCTGCCACTGGGCGAGCGGGTGCTTCTGGTCGCGGTGTACTACCGCACGAACCTGACCATGCGGCAGCTCGGTCCGCTGTTCGGTGTCTCCTCGTCTACCGCGTGCCGGGTCATCCAGCGGCTGGGCCCCCTGCTCACCATCGAGCCCGTCAGGCGTCCGACGGATGCCGCAGACCGGATGTGGATCGTGGACGGCACCCTGATCCCGCTGCGGGACCGCAGTGTGGCGGCCTCCAGCCGCAACTACCGGTTCTCGGCAAACGTGCAGGTCATCGTGGACGCCGACACCCGGCTGGTGATCGCGGCCGCGCGGCCGGTGCCGGGGACCACCGCGGACGCCCACGCCTGGCGGGCATCCGGGCTGAGCCGGCACTGCGAGGGTGTAACCGTGCTGGGTGACGGTGCCTATCTCAACTGCGGGATGGCGGTGCCGCACCGCAAACGCCCGGGACGGGCCCTGCTCCAGGCCGAGGAGGACGACAACGCCGAGCACCGCAAGGTCCGTGCGCGGGTCGAGCACGTCATCGGCCGGATGAAGAACTACAAGATCCTTCGCGACTGCCGCCAGCGCGGCGACGGTCTCCATCACGCGGTTCAGGCGGTCGCCCACATGCACAACCTCGCCCTCGCCGTATGAACGGACATCCCCATTCAGGGGCTCTAACCTGCCCGGACGCAGGCTTGTGCAACACCCTTTAGCGCATCTATCAGCATCAGGAGCTTTTTGCCATCCGATGTCCGATCCATCGACTGGTAGCTGCGGAAGGTTTGGGCTGCACGAGAGCGTTGGTGTGCGGGGCCGTGCACGTACCGTTTCGCGTCGATCCACGGGAGTACCGCGTGCGTGTAGGAGTCCAGCTGCTGGATCCACCTGTCCATGTCGCCGTGCACCTCGGTATATCCCGCGCCGTGTTGGTCGATGCCCGTCAGGTATTTGCGCTCTTCGTCGGAGATGAGCCCGTCCTCCAGGTACACGTCGAGGTAGGCCCTCCGGGCGTAGACGCATGAGCCGAGGGACTTCAGCATGACGGCCACGGCGGGGACGCCCGGCCTGCCGATGATTTTGAACCAGGCCCGGAACCAGGGCGCCAGCGCCTGGCCGTCGAGGCCGCACACCCGCAAGAAGGCGACGTACTGCCTGAAGTCTCTGGGGAGAGTGTGGCCGTTGGCGATGACGTTGGCGGTGCTGCGCGGCAGCTGCCCGCCTGACTCCTTCTCCATCGCCCGTGTTGAGGGCCGGCCCGCCCGAGCCCAGGCGTCACGCAACGCGCCGCTGAGATCGGCGATGTCCCTGGCGAGCTGGGGCTTGGGCAGGACGGTGGACCGGCTCGCCTTCTGCGTTACCTGCTTGATGGCCGCCTCGGCCGTGCTGTGCAGATACACCGCCTGCGCTGAGGTGGAACCCGGGCTTCCCCGCGCATGCGGTCGCGTATGCGGTCACCAGGTTGAGGGACGGTAGGGACTTCCCGCTGGCCGCCCGCTTGAGGTGGGCGGCCGAGTAGGGCGTGCGCAGGGCAAGTTCTGTGTAGGTCACGCCCGCTGCGCGGCGCAGGCCGCGCAGGTGCTCGGCGAGCGCGCCCAGTTCGGGCACGGTGTGGTCGACGGGTGTCTCCGGGCGGGCCGTGGTCGCCAGCCGGGTCCTTCAGTTGCCTGGACCGGGCGGGAAGGCTGCGCTGAGCAGGCGCCGCAGCAGGCCGCGGCTTCCGCTTCCGCGCGGCAGGGAAGTGGCGAGCAGTACGGCGACGCCGAGCCCGCCCGCCCCTGCCAAGAGCGCAATGGTGTCGCGCACGCTCATGGCGGAGACCAGGCGCAGGACGACGGCGGCCGCGAGGAAACCAAGAACCACAAGGGCGTGCGGCATGCCGAACCGGGCCGGGCCGGACCCGGAGGGCGAGTCCGTGCCCACGACAGGCGTGCCGGGCGCGGACTCGCCTGCCCGGGAGTTGTTGTGGGCCATCAGGGCTCCCTGAACGGGGGCGGCGGCCTTGGCGGCCGCCGCCCTGCTGCTGACGTGTCGAATCCGAAGTGATCGCGGGGAGGAATGGCGGTCCGCCCTGGTGTGCGATCTGAGATTCGGGTGGTTCTTTCCGCCACGGCCTGTTGGCGTACAGTCCATTGGAGTGGCATAAGGGCCTCCAGGGAACAGACTCCCAGCAGCCGGGGCCTGTGCACGAATGGCCCTGCCGTTGGCTCAGCAACCGTCTAAGTTGGTGGATCTCTCCCGTCGCACAGTGTGACCTGCGGTCTTGATGTGGTGGCCGGGGTTGGCTCATCGAGTGTCCAGCTTGTGTGCGCGACTGCACCACCGTTTTGGGCTTCCATGGGGGTCATGGCAATCGGTAGACGGACCGTCTACGGAGGCCACCCCTGAATGTGCTTCCGCCTGTGGCCAGGTCTCCTTCACCCAGCCGGCCACCGCGTCCTCGTCACGCTCGAGTGCACGCCGGGCGGGAACCTGATGGCTCCAGCCGTTCCGTCGCAGCATCTGGGAGATGCCCGACAGGGTCATGGTCTTGCGGAACCTTCGGCCGATGAGCGTTTTGATCCGTGCCAGGGTCCATCTCTGATCCGGCCACCCGTGGGCGACCGGTCCTTTGGCCAGCTCCTGCTCGAGGATCCCCAACAGGTCTTCGCTCAGCTTCGGACGGCAGGCCGGCCCTCGTGTAAGCAGAGCGGACTGGCCGCTGTCCTGCTAGGAGCGCCGCCAGCGCTGAACCGAACGGACGCTGACACGTAACTCCTTCGCGATCTCCGCATTGCCGAGATCGTCGGCGAACATGCCAGCCGCTTCCATCCGGATCCGCTCGCGGAAAACCTGTCTCTCCGCGGTCAGACCGCCACCCTGCGGATACCTCATGCTTCCGGCATACCGCAACGATCACGGTGCGTCCCCTACGACACCACGCCTACAAGCTCAGTGGCGGTCGAGTCGTCGCGGGGCTCCGGGTGACCAAGTCTTTGAGCCATCCAACGGCGACAAGCTCACAGCCATGCCCAGAACCCCTGGGTCCGCCGATCTTACGAATGACCAGCTCCGACGCGTGCTTGGAAGGCTGGACAAGCTGAGCGGCTCCGCGGCTCCCGTCAGAGGGTGACCAGGGTCGTCCCGGTCGGCTGCTCCGCCCAGACGATCTTTCCGTCGACGGTGTAGCGGGTGCCCCACTGTTCGGCGAGACTCGCGATGATGAACAGTCCCCGCCCGGATTCGTCGACGGTGCGGGCGTGCTGCACATGCGGAGCGCTGGGTGCGGCGTCGCTGACCTCGCAGGTCAGCATCCGGTCCAGGATGAGACGCAGTTGCAGGGGCGCGGTGCCGTAGCGGGTGGCGTTGCCGACGAGTTCACCGACGATGAGTTCGGTGGTGTAGGCCGTCTCGTCGTCGACGGCCCAGGCCGCCAGTTGGCGGCGGGCGGCCCTGCGGGCGATCGGCGCGGCTTCGGGGCCCGCCGGCAGCGACTGGGTCATGACCCGGTCGTCGGGCAGCGCCTGGGCGCGGGCGAGCAGCAGCAGTGTCTCGTTCGGGCGATCGCCTCGCAGGTACGCCTGCTCGATGGTGTCGCGCAGGTCCGGCAGCGTACTGGCTGCGGCCCTGCGCAGGAGCGGGCGCAGCGGACCTGACGGGGCCAGGACCTGGTCGGCGAGCTCGGCGGTCCCCAGTGCGAGCGTGCTTCCCGCGGGCAGGCGGACCGTGGCCGCGGGGAAGGGGGCCGTGTCCGGTGCGGCGAGTGCGGGACCCGGGGGGACGGGCAACGTGGACGACGTGCCGTCGGGAAAGATCGCGACCGGCTCGCGGAGGCCACCGCACGCGACGGTGCAGGTGAGATCGACCGGGTCGTAGATCGCGACGGTGCAGCCCGCGGTGAGCGGCTCACGGGCGAGCGGGTCCAGGGGCGGAAGCGCGGCTCGTGCGGAGACGAGACGGGCCGCGGTGTCGCTCAGGCGGGCCAGCAGTTCGTCGGGCTGGAGGTCCAGGGCGGCCAGCGTGTGGATGGCCGTGCGCAGCAGTCCCATGGTGATGGCCGCGGGAATGCCTTGTCCCGCGATGTCGCCGACGACGAGGGCGGTGCGTGCGCCAGGCAGCGCGATCGTGTCGCACCAGGCGCCGCCGCCTTCGGCACCCGGGATGTGCAGAGTGCAGATCTGCACGGTGGGCTGGTCGGTCAGCTGCCCGGGAAGGAGCCGGCGCTGGACGGTGGACATGACGATCCACTCCCGCATGAACAGGCTGGCCCTGTCGATGCACAGTGCTGCGTGCGCACACACGGCGGACGTCACCGCGAGGTCGTCCCCGGCGAAGGTGTCGTCGTGCCCGTGACGGTAGAAGCTGGCCAGGCCCAGGATCCGGTCGCCCAGGACCAGCGGTGCCACGATCAAGGAGCAGTCGTCGTCCTCCCCGGCGCTCGGGGCTCCGGCCGAGTCGTCGGCCGGCGGCGTACTGCCCTTGCCGAGGAGTACGAGGCGCGGCTGAAGGGCGGCCAGTACGCGCGCGTACACCGCGCCGGCTGGCAGGGCGCGCACCGCTTCGGGTGGCAAAGCGATCCGCCCGTGGACGGCCCCCTGGCAGAGCAGGACATCCGGGTCGACCGGTGCCAGGGGAGGATCCTCTCCGCGCACCACGCCTTCCACCATTTCGACGACGGCGGCGTCCGCGAAGGCGGGCACCACGGCGTCGACGAGTTCCTGGCAGGCGTCCATGACGTTCATCCGGTGCCCCATCCCCGTGCGCACGGTCTCCAGCAGGGCCAGGCTCTTGCGCGCCCTTTCCTGTTCGGTGACATCGGTGGCGCAGGCCAGCAGCCCCGCCACCGCACCGCCGGGGTCTTCCAGCCGGAAGTAGGAGACCGAGCGGATGCGGCGGCCGAGCCGGGCTGATGTCTCGGCACTGGGGACGAACCGGTTTAGCGCGGGCTCTCCGGTGGCGAGCACGCCGCGTGCCACGGCGGCCTCTTCCTGCGGGAACGCGCAGCCGCAGGCCTGTGGGAAAGGCATGCCCACAACATGGGCCGCCGGTGTGCTGCTGAGCTCGCCGTCCGGGGCGCTCACGCGCACGGCGCGGAGCTGGTCGTCGTAGACCTGCAGTTCCACCCCGGGGTGGGTGAACAGTGCTGTCAGGACCGCGGTGTCCCGCGGCGCCCGTCTGCCCCCTGCCGCGAGCACCTGCCAGACCACCGAACGGCCGCGCAGCGCCGGCTTGACCACGAGGGCGGTGGTGTCCGGCAGCCCGTCGCGCTGCGGCCCGTCGTTCGCGGCGGCCCGGTGCAGGAGCGCGGTCATGGGCCGGCCGACGGCCTCTAGGGCGGACCACCCGAACAGTCTTTTCGCGGCAGGCCCCCATTCAGTCACCCGGCCCTCCTCGTCGAGGAGGAGAAGCACGTCACCCTCGGGCATGGAACTACCTCCGCGCCGACCGCCGCCTCGGCCCTGCGGTCACCCGACCGGTCGGGTGCAGACCGCTTCTGCCAGGGCTTCCATCAGGCTAGCCGCAAACCCGCGGCCACGCTGACCTCGCCCTGACCGCCGCCGTCGCGCTTCAGCTGCTGCTCAGGGCCCCCGCCGCGGCCACGGCCGGATAGCCGACTCGAATAGGCCCTATCCGAAGGCGAAGGCACAGGCCCTGGAAGTGCGGGTGCTGAGCCGCGCGCAGACGCAGGCTCTCGGCATCAAGGGTGTTGCCCTGGCCGTCACCGCACCCCGCACCGGCGGCACGGCTGACCTGGGTGTCGACTACTCATCATTCGCTGCCGCTTATGGCGGAGACTGGGCCAGACGCCTTCAGGCGCTGCGTCTGCCGGACTGCGCCCTCACCCACCCCGGCAAAGCGGCATGCCGCAGCGGGAAGTCCCTGCCGTCCACCAATGACCGCGGCGGGCAGACCCTTCAGGCCCGTCTCACCTCACTGGCACGTCCGCCCAGGCCACCGGGCAGACCATGCTGGTGATGACCGAAGTTGAGGAGCGGGACGCTGCCCGGGCTCTGGCCGCCCAGGCCCGGAACGTGGCAGCCGAGGACCGCGTCAGGGCTGCCCGCGCGACCGGCCTGCGGAACCTGCCCCTGCACGACACCGCACAAAACAGGGTATGGCTGGAGATCGTCCAGATCGCACTCGACCTGCGTTCAGCTCGGCCGGCCAGCTCGTCACCACCGGCCGCCGCCAGATCCTCCGCCTCGCTCACCACTGGCCATGGACCCATGGCGTCACCAGCGCCCTCGTACAGCTCGACCAACTGCTCGCCGACATCCTCCTCCGCCGCCGTTCTGACCGGCGCCGGTACGGGGCTGATCACCCCGCTGGGCTTCGCCGTACTGGCGGCGAGCACGCCTGCGGAGCGCCTCGGCCAGACCATGGGCGCCGCCGAACTCGGCCGCGAACTCGGCGACGCGGGCGGCCCGCTGCTCGTCGCTGCCGTCGCCTCGCTCGCCACACTCACCTACGACTACGGGGCACTGGCGGCCCTGATCGGGCTGGGCACAGTGGTCGCGCTCGTGCGCCGTCGCCGGGTGTCGGCCGTATCCGAACCCGAGACGTGAACAGCCCCCTGCTCAGTCCTGGTGCCGGCGGCGCAGTACGTGCCGCAGGACGAGTGCGGCGACCAGGGCGCCGAGGGCGATGAGCGCGTAGAGCTGGTAGCGGCTGATCTCGTCGTAGATCGCGGTGATGTGGGTGCCCGCCACATAGGCCAGGCTTGCCCACAGGCCGACCCACAGCGCGGCACCGAGGGAGTTGAAGACGAGGAAGCGACGCCAGGGCATGCCGCTGGTGCCCGCGATGATGCCGTTGACCTGGCGCAGTCCCTCGACGAAACGGGCGACGGTGACGATCTTGCCGCCGTGGCGGGTGAAGAACTCCTCGGCGGCCTGGAACCGCTTCGGCGTCACGAACACGTAGCGGCCCCAACGGTGTACGAAGGCCCGTCCGCCGGTGTGGCCGATCAGATAGCCGATGTTGTCCCCGACGACGGCGGCAGCGAACGCGATGACCGCCACGGCCACGATGTTCAGATCTCCTGCCCCCGCGTAGATCCCGGCGGCGATCAGGATGGTCTCTCCCGGCGCGGGGACGCCGAAGTCCTCCACGAGGACGACACCGCCGACGGCCCAATAGCCGTAGTGGGTGAGCAGTGGGGCCAGGTGGGCCAGCGGGCCCGGAAGAGGCGGCGCCATGCCCCCACCGTACGCGGCCACCGAACCTGTGTGCCGGTCAACAGGGCAGGGCGAGGACGACGCAGACCCCGTGCTCGGTGTTCTCGGCGTGCACGGTGCCGCCGTGGGCGGTGGCCACCGCCTGGACGATGGCGGCCGCATACGAGCAGATCGCCGAACCGGTCCTGGCCGACCTCGCCGATCGGACACCCAGCCACCAGACCAGGTACCGCTACGCCTACCACCTGCGGCGCGCGATGCCCGAGCACGCCCAGCGCATTCTCACCGACCCCGCCTGGGGCGCCCTCACCACCGTGCTCGCCGAAGCCGAGGCCGCTGGCCACAACGTCGCCACTGTCCTCGACCAGGCCCTCAGCCAGCGCACTCTGGACGACGCCCACAGCCCCACCCGCGCACTGACCTGGCGTATCCGCCGCCTTGGCGAGCGCCACCCGCCCGGGCCGCGGGCTCAGGCAGCCAGCACCCTCCACCCCGCGCAACGCCCGAGCCCGATTCTCCCCTCAGTTCCGTTCTCACCGGAGTTCAAGGGACGGCGACGCTGATCGTGTCCGCCGACCTCAGGCTCCTGGAACTCAGGCCCTGCGAACTGCCCCGTCCGGCCAGACAACGTCTACGGGGACGCCCGCCGCTTGTGCTTCCAGGACGGTATCGGCGGTGCCGCCGCCCTTACCGGCGGGCGGTTCGCCGTTCCATACGGCCACAAGCCGGTCCGCGCGTTCGATGAGGACGGCGTTGGCGGCCTCGTACGCGTGCCGGTTGGCCGTCTCGTGGGGGAGGACGAGGACTTCCCCGGCGGCTTCGACGAGGTGGTCGAAGAGGGCGGCGTGGTCGGGCTTGACCTTGTTCTGGCGGTAGTCCTGGGAGGGGATGACGACGGTCAGGCGTCCGCCGGCGGCAAGGACGGCTTCGGCGAAGAGGGAGTCGGCGCCCTTGGCGATGCAGGAGACGCCGACGAGGTTGCCATCCTCGGCGTACTGCTTGAGCAGGTCGTCCAGGGCGGTGCGGACCAGAGGGATGCTGTCCTCGGTCAGGTCCATGTGCCCGGTCACCGCGATGGTCGTCACAGTCGTCGTTCTCCTTCTCAGGTCGACAGCAGGTCGCGGATCCCATCGCGAGCCTCACGCACGGGCCGGGCCGCGCTGTTGCCCACGGTGTACGGGTACAGCTCGCCCAGCTGGGCACGGACCCTGTTCGAGCGTGTCCCGCTCGCCGCGTCCACCGCTCGGTGAGTCTCCGCCACGGCGCCGGTCAGGTCGCCGAGCAGAAAGTGGCACTGGGCCAGGCCGATGCGGTCGAGGGCATGGCTGCGGCCGGCTTCGGGACCGCGCCGGGCGAGGGCGTGGCGGATCTCTCGGGCTGCGGCTTCGGCGTGTTTCTTTGGGTTCTGGCGGGCGAGTTCGAGGAGTCTGCCGCCGGTGGTGCCGGCGAGTTCTGCCTCGTTGAAGTAGGCGATCCAGTATGGCTCTTCGGCCGACTTGGCATCTGTCAGCGCCTCGGTCGCCTGGGTGGTGGCGCGGTGGAAGGCGGCGGTGCGGCCCATCGCCGCGTACGCCCATGCCTCGCGGGTGTGGAGCATGGCGCGCACTCTGGGGCCGGCAACCGATCGGGCTCCGTCCTGGGCCAGGCGGATCAGTTCGAGGGCATCTTGGGGCTGCTCCCGGTAGAGCATCTGGCGGGCCATGCCAGCGAGGACGTTGGCGCCGAAGACCATGTCGCCGCCGGCGTGGGAGGCACGCAGGGCCAGGAGATAGTAATTCTGGGCTCGGCGCTGGAGGCCGGTGTCCCAGGCCATGGTGGCCGCTGTGCCTGCCAGTTGGGCCATGACCTGGTGCAGGCGCCGTTCGACCTTGGGTACCTGGTATTCGTCGAGATGAGCGGCGACCTCACTGAGCTGGCCCAGGACCGCCTTGCGGCGCAGGCCACCGCCGTACTTGTGGTCCCAGGCACGGAAGGCACGAGCGGTGGACTCCAGTTCCTCGACCTCCCGTACACCGAGTCGGCCTCGGCGGTGCGGCCGTGCGGTGGAGGCCGTCGGCTGGAGCCAGCCCTCCAGCGGGTCGAGCAGGGCGGCGCCGGTGATGGCGGCCCCGGCCAGGGCGCGGGTCGCCGCGCGTCGGTCCATCACGAGATCGCTCCTCGTCAGATGTGCGGCCAGGTCCACGGTGGCCTCCGGCCGCCAGGGGACCTCATCAGTATCTGGCCGCTCGCCTTCCGGCTCTGCTGCAAGAGTCTCCTGGACCGTCCGGGTCTCCCAAGAACGCGGGGCGAGTCCGAGCAGGTGGCCGGGAATCCGGAGCCCGTCGGCGATTCGGCAGACGACCTCGAAGCTCGTGACCTGCTGCTGACCGCTGATGATCGTGGACACCTTGCCCGGCGTGAGGTGGCAGGCGGAGGCAATACGGTTCTGGGACAGGCCGCCGTACTTCTTGATCAGGGCAAAAGCGGCTGCGAAGTCGTGCTCTGCCAGGGCTCGCCGGACGTCCTCGCGTTCGAGGAGGTCGGGAGCGAGCGGGCCGGGGGTGGTGGCGTCCATGGGGCCAACTTCCGGTGCGATCGTAGGCGCGATCAAGCTTCGTACGAGCAGGGAACGAGTGTATTCCCGCCTCGGTAACACCCGCTGGTCATACCGCAGTTGCCCACCGCCCGTGACGCTTGGTGAGTGCCTGAACCTCGCTGGTGACCGACCCCGAGGGTTCGGGCTACCGGAATTCAGCGGCGGAGGAGAGCCATGGCCCTGCACTCACATCAGTCCCGCCTGCCCCGGGTGACCTGGGCGAGACGTCTGAGCCAGCCGACGCTGTTCGCGGCCGGCCAAGACTGGGACGCCATCCGTGTCGGGGCGGACATCGGCTTACGCGCGGTGCGGTTCCTCGAAGCCTCCGGCACTCCCGTGGGGCCGGTGCTGCACGACCAGGGCAGTGGTCAGGCGTACTTCCTCACTCCACCCGGCACCGCAAAGAGATGGCAGCAGGACCAGACGCACGCGCTCGGCGAGGGGTCATGGGTCGTGCTGGCTCCGCAAGGCTGGGAGGACGGGCTGCTGCGTTGGGTGAGCGATCCGGCTGACGGCCTTGCATACACGGCAGCCTGCGACCTCACCGTCGCGTTGACCGTCGCCGCGGGTGGGGAGATCAGCCGATGATCCCGTGGACCCGGCATACCGAGAGGCGGGCGTGATGGGGCGTGCCGTGGACTGGCTGGCCCGTTTCACAGGACCGCTCCTGATCGTGATCATCTCCGCGTCCTGCGGCTTCGTGATCGGCGTCGCGGTCTCCGCCATCCCGTCATCCCCCTGAACTCCCGCTCTCTGCCAACGACTGCACTCCCCTTGAACGGCTCTCCCAGCCGCAGAGTCCTGGCAGAGAGCGGGCCACCGGCCCGGCTGTTTGCACGACGCTCCCACTCCACGAACGGAAGGCGGACCCGCCATGTACGCGTTCGGCCTCTGCATCGACCGGCACTACCTCACCCCCGGCCTCGCCGTGATCACCGGCTTGGCGGACAGCCTCGCCCCCCACGCCCGCCGAGACGCGGCGCTGCGCGTCCTCACCCTCGACCTCACGCCGGCCCACGCGCTGCTCCTCTCCGATCTCGCCAAGCGGGCCGGCTTCGGCTCCTTCGACCTCGCACACCGCTCCCCGCTGCGCGTCTCGCGGATGGCCGACGCCTCGTACATCACGGTCACCACCTATCTGCGGTTCGAGTTCACGGCAGGGTTCGTTCGCCGCCCTTACCTGATCTATGTGGATGCGGACACCCTTGTCCGCGGTGACCTGACGGCCCCGCTCAACACGCTCAAGTCTGGTGAACTCGGTGCGGTGGCGGATGAGTTCAACCCCGCCGTCGGCGAGTGCCCGGCTCTGCCCGGCGCCGCGGAACGTTGGCCGCACTTCAAGGGCCGCCGCTACTACAACGCAGGTCTGCTCTGGGCTCACACCGGGGACCTGCCTCGCATCCGCGGCGGCGTCGAGCGTGCGCTGGTCCGGCAGCGTCGGCACATCCTCTACAACGACCAGGACGCCCTGAACCTGTGGATCCTGCACGCCGGCCGCGTCCGCCCGGTCGACGCCGGCTACAACCGTTTCGAAGTCGGCCGGTTCCTGGAACGCGGCAACTGGGTGCGCCGCGTCGTCACCCGCTCCCTGCGTCCCGACCCGGCCGCACCCGTCATCCACTTCGTGGGCCCGGAGAAGCCGTGGCAGGCGGCGTGCCCGCGCACGGACGACGTCCGCGAGTACCGCACCCTCTTACGGCGCACCCTGCGGCACACTCGCGCGCTGGGCGCCGCCCACCCCGAGCCCGCGGGGCTTCGATGACCACGCCCCCGCCGATGCTCTCCCGTGCCTGCGCCACCCTGCTGGGCACACCCGCCCGGACCGCGGAACGGCTGAAGGCGGGTTCACGCACCGCCGTATACCGGGCGGAACTGGCAGATGGCCGGAGCGTGATCGTGAAGCTGTACGCGCCCACCGCCGGCCGCAACGCGATCACCGAAGGCACGGCGATGCGAGCCGCCGAGGCCGCCGTGCCCGTCCCGAAGGTGCTCGGCTGTGGCACCACCTCCACCGACGGAGCCACCGCGCTCATCACGTCCGACCTCGGCACCTGCACCCTTGGCACCGCCGTACGCACCCGACGCGTCCCGCACACCCAGGCACTCAAGGATCTCGGCGACCTTCTCGGCCGCCTGCACCGGGCGCCGCTCTCGCCGTCGGTCAAGCGACGCCCGTTCGTCGACTTCGTCTCATCGCTGACCCGACGCTGCCCCGCCGACCTGATGGACCAGATCGCTCCGGCGCTCGCCCTGATCGCCGACACCCCCGACAAGGCACCGACGGTGTGGTGCCACGGGGACCTTCACTTCGACAACGTCGTCCTCTCCGGTCCACGGGACACGCGCCATCTGGTCGACTTCACCGACGCCGCCCCCGGCTCGCGGGAGTCGGATGTCGCCCACGCCCTCGTCATGACCGCCGCCCACACGCCGTGGGACCGTGACGCACTCACAGGCAGCTACCCCCTCGTCCTGAACAGCTCCCGTCTGTCGGCATGGGTGGTCTTGATCACCGTCCGCTGTTGGGCGTATTCCGCTCCCGGCGAGGACCAAGCGCTGTGGCAGAGCCGGCTCGCAGACCTTCCCCACCGGACACCCCACCTCTTCCGCACGCCACGCACGGAAAGGACTCCCCGATGACCAGAGCCGCCGGCCTGACCGTCGTCATCCCCGCCCACAACGAAGCCGCGTACCTGCCCCGCTACCTCCCCACCGTCCTCGCCTCCCTCACGAGGTGGGAGGAGAGCAGCAGCGAGCGAGGGGAGGTGATCGTGGTCGACAACGCCTCCACCGACACGACCGCCGAGGTGGCCGCATCCTTCGGCGTGCGCGTGATCAGCGAGAGCGTGCGCAGTATCGGGCGGGTACGCAACAGCGGCGCGGCCATGGCCGGCGGCCGACGGCTGTTCTTCACTGACGCCGACGTCGCACTGCCCCTGGAAGCGATCACCGCCGCTGCGACCGCGATGGACGCAGGCGCCGTCGGTGGCGCCATCCCGCCCCTCTACACCCCCAAGCGACTCGGGGCACGGCTGCTGTGCGCGTACTGGGACCACTACCGAACCGCCCACGGTGGCGCGCAGGGTGTCGCCCAGTTCGCAACTGCGGAAGCTTTCAACGAGGTTGGTGGATATCGAGACGACCTGTTCATGAGCGAGGACGTCGACTTCTTCAATCGTCTGACCGCACATGGCCGGGCCACCGCCGCCCCGGTCGCGATCTTGGACGAGCTGCGCGTGCGCCCCTCCACTCGCCGCTACGACCAGTGGTCCAGCCTCCGGATGCTGTGGTGGCAGAACCCTGTGACCGCCCGTCTGCGGCTGAGTTCCCCGCGCATGTGGCGCCACTGGTACGAGACCACGGTCCGATGAACCAGAGCCGTACGCCCGTGACGCTGCCCGTGCCGGACGCGGAAGGGATCTACACGTTCCCCGACGACCTCGTCCGCGCCCACGAGGAGTGGACCGACCACCTCGTCGAACGCCACCGCGCCCACGACAACCACGTCATCGAGCTGATGACCCCCTATAACGGCCACCCCTACTTCATCGAGCTCCGCCACCCCGCCGGCCGCCCGGTCCTCGTGATCGAGCCGCACCACGACGACTTCGCCCTGTCGGCTTCTGGAACCTTCCTCGCCCACCCTCGTCCCCTCACCGTGGCCACCGTGTTCACCCGGTCCACCAGCGTCCATCCGGCTCTGGAGGACGCCTTCACCACCGAGGCCGCCGTATCCCGCCTACGCGAGCGGGAAGGCGCCGCCGCACTTTCCCCGCTGGCTGCCGAGCGCGTCCTGCTCGGCCACAGGGACGCCAAACCGCCGTACCGGCCCTACAGCCAGGATCGCCTGGAACAGATCACCCACGAACTCCACGAAGTCATCGCCGCCCATCCCGACGCCGAACTCCTCGCCCCGGCCGCCGTCACCCGGCACCCCGACCACCTCCTCGTGCACCACGCCGCCGTACGCCTGGGATGCCGATGGTTCTGGGAAGACCTCGCGTTCTGGCCCACCTACGCGCTCTCCGGATGCGACCAGCACCTCTTCCGCGCCCGCACCGCCCCAACCCCGACCACTGAACTGGTCGACATCACCGACGTGATCCTCGACAAGACCACCGTCCTGTGGATGCACGGCTCGCAGATGCACCCGGCCCGGAAGATGTACCGGCCCATCCGACACGCCTGGACCACCGCCACTGTTCTCCCGGCCGGCACCGGAACCTACGCGGAACGCTTCTACCGGACGGAAACGCCATGAAGATCATCGCTGTCGAAGGGCCCTCGTACGCGGGAAAGTCCACGGCGATAGAGCATCTGCGCAGCCGTGGCATCGAGCGGCGGGCATTCGTATCGGATTGCTACGTCCAGCAGATCGCCCACCGCGACGACATCCCCCCAGCCCGGACCGAATCCGCGGCAGCGCAGCTCGCCGCCTTCGCGAAGTTCATGGCCATCGAGAACGCCCGCGTCCGAGCGGCCCTCGCTAGCACCAAACCCGTGGCCGTCCTCGACCGTTCCGTCGACACGCTCCTGGCGCACGCTCACGCCCTCGACGCCCTGTACGGCTACGACGTCCACGACCAACTCCGCGACCGCCTCCAGGAACTTCCATTCCTACGTCCCGACCACACCCTCTACCTCGACGTACCCGCCGAAGCGCTGAACCTGCGCCGCAAACTGGCCGGGCACACGGCAACGGAATCTGACTACTTCCTCCACCATCCGGCATTCCTCACCCATGCCCGGAACTACTTCGTCTCCAGAGCACGACCACCGGTGTCACGGGAGGTCATCGTCCTCCGGGCCGACACCGACCCCGCCGACGTCGCGCACGTGGTGGAATCCCTCGTCATGTTCTGGGCGAGGTGACCGGCCGATGCCCACTGTCCTCTTCGCTTGGCGGCGTACTCCGCCCCCGCTCCTCATCGGCGGGGCCGAAGTCACCCAACAACTGCTCGCCGAGGAATTCGCTGCAGCCGGCTGGCGGACCGTTTACCTCGGCTCCCACCAAGCGCCGTGGGAGCAAGCCGGGCAGCAGCTCTCCCAGCTATGCGCCTTCCTCGACGCCCACGACGCCCCCTATGAGGAGACGCAGGGCGAGCTGCGCTACCGGTGGAACGGCGTGGACTCCATCGCCGTACCGCAGAGCCTGATCTCGTCCGCCCTCCACAGCCTGCTGTCCGGGCTGCGACCCGACGTCGTGTTCGCCTCACAGGAGGGCGCGGCCGAGCTCGCCGCACAGGCCCGACCGACTGCACTCGTAGCGGGCATCCTGCACTCCGTGTCGAAGACCGGACTGGGTGTCCTCGCCGGCCACCCGCACTATGGTCTGGCCGTCTCCGAATTCGTCCGCCGACGAGCACCACAGACCGACGGAACTTATCTCGCCGTCCTCCACCCGACGTTCGCACCACCTCGGCCGAGCCTCCACATGACGCGGACCAGGTCAGCGCTCATGGTCAACCCAATCCCCGCGAAGGGCTCCGACCTCCTGCACCAGCTCATCCGCGCTATGCCGGAACAGCACTTCACCCTGGTCGAAGGCTGGTGGAACACTGCAGACCAGTTCACCGCGTACCCCAACGTGACCTTCGTCCCCCGCGTCTACGACATGAGTCCCCTCTACCGCAGTCACTGCCTTCTGCTGGTGCCGTCCACGGTGGAGGACGCATTCCCCCGAGTGATCATCGAAGCCGCGCTGCACGGGACGCCAAGCATCGGCTCAGACCGCGGCGGCATCCCCGAAGCCATCGGCCAGACCGGAATCGTCCTGCCCCACACGGCAGGAACACAGGCGTGGGCGGACGCCATCCGCACGGCCGACCACCACGCCCTCGGAGAACTGGCCCGGCAGCGCGCCGCACGCTTCACCCGGCCGCGTCTGCCGGAACTCGAATTTCTCGGGATCTATCCGGCCGCGAACGCTTCCTCGACCTGATCGAGCCGGTCCGTCCACCAGTGCAGCAACGCCTCATCCGCGGTGAACAGCTCGTCGCAGGAGAAGTCACCGCGGTCGTAGTGGAACTCCAGCTGCCAGAAATCCGTCATCCGCTTCCACCACAGCCTGCGAACACCGTCCGCGAGCGCGGCATTCTCCAGCGGCATCACAGAGCGGTACCCGCCGACGAACGCAGAGACACGCGCGAGGTCGAACACCCCATCCACTCCGAATTGCACCTGCGCCGTCCGAACAACCTCTTCCGCATACGGCCGCACGCCGACCCGGTCCCAGTCCAAGACGGCGGCAAGCTCCTCGTCCTCCCACAGAAGGTTCCGGTACTGGACGTCACCGTGCGTCCACCCGTGCGCACCTTCAGGGGTCGAGTGCTGCGGTCGGCGGAGGGCGTGCTCGGTGATCAGCGCCCGACGACGGTCGAGAGCTGCGGCGGCCGCCTCGTCGAAGGCGCTGCCGCCCCCCTTGTCGGCCACTGCCGCGGACAGCCGGTGGGACTTCTCAACAGCCCGCTCCGGCGACGTGAACTCCGCCGTGACTACGTCGGGCACGGCGGGCAGCAAGCCTCGTCCGCAGGCCCGGCCCAGGCTTACGTGCAGACGCCCCAGGTGAGCGCCCAGCGAGGCCACCTGAGACAGGCTGAGGTCAATACCCCGGACGTGAGTGCCGGTCGACCATGGAAACAGGCACCAGACGCCGCCGCCCACCTCCGCGACCAGCGAACCGGCAGCGGTGGCGACAGGAGCACTCACCGGGACGCCGTCGCCGGCGAGCGTCACAAGCACGCCGAGGTTGCGGCTCAGCCGGTCAAGCGACACGTCGGTGACCCGCTTGAGGGCGAATGCCCCGAGTGAAGTGTCGACCTTCCAGTTCACGTTCATCAGCCCGTCGGTGAGGTAGCGGCGTTCCCGCACCTCTCCGATCCCGAAAGCGGCGGCCAGCTCGGTGAGGACGTTGCCGGCGATATCAGTCCGGTCGGCCGCGGTCGCATCAGTCACCCCGAAGACGATACGTGAGCACTGGCCTCGGCCCCTGCGTTTCGGGAGCAAGACCCCTTCGCCGCCGAAGCCTCCCCGCATCGCGCCTGCAGGCAGCCTTATCCCGTCCAAGAGGCATCAACTCTCGACCAACTCTTTGCCATGACGGTGCCGAGAGCTACCGTTCTTATATGACCGATATATACCAAGAAGTCCGATTGGAGCTCAGTGGGCGCATCACGTTCCAACAGGACATAAGTGTGGCCCAAGGAGCCCAGGTGATCAGCATCCTGCAGGCTCCGCCGGACCTGGTGCATCCAGCTTCCAGCCCCGAGCGCCCTGCTCTCCCCCCGGCAATCGCCCCAGAGGCGGAAGAGGCCCCCATCGAAGTCCCAGTGCGGGACGAGTCTCACCCGCGGCAGTCCGTCGAGGGTCCACGCCAAGCTCTCGAGCTCTCCGGCGCGAGAACCAACCCGGAGAAGATGACGGCCTTCGCCTCGTACCTGCTGCAAGAGGAAGGTCACGAGACCTTTACTCAGAGTGATGTGCGCAGGCTCTTTCAGCGGGCGCGTGAGCGCATCCCGGCACACTTCACCCGCGACTTCGACAGAGCCGTGCAGGGTGGCTGGATTCATGAAAGGGAGGTCAAGGGCGATTTCTACCTGTCACAGGCGGCCCAGAACGTGATCGAGAATGGCTTCGACGGCCTTCGCCTCAAGCGTGTTGGCAAGCCCGCCAGTGCAGGTTCCGCATCGCGAGGGGGCGCGAGGAGAAAGCCGCGCGCTGTCCCCGTACCGGAGGCATTCACCGACCTCGACCACATACCCACAACGCTTGATGAGGTCATTCCCTACCACCGAATCAAGCTGAAGCGAGACAAGCTCCTGTGGGCCCTCAAACTGGCCAAAGTCCTCGGTGTCGAAGCCCTCCAAAACACGGAGGCCGCTTGGCTCACCGATAAGCTCGGAGACGCCATACCGACCCGGGACATGAATGGTCACTTCACAGGTCTGCGCCGTCAGGGATTCGCCAACCGCTCGATGGGCGACAACGCCATACGGATCACGGAAGCGGGCGAGGAGTACCTCGGATCGCTTTCGGCGTGAGCAGATGGTGCGGCACAAGCCGGCACGACGCCTAGCACACCCCAAGGCGCATGTCCTCTGACCTGGTGATTCTGGACGTCTAAGCGCCGCCAGGGACACTCGTCAACACTCGTCACTGTCGGACCAACGGTGACTAGCCGGACATCATGGAGGTCGAGCAGTTCTGCGAGCGGGCACGACGCTGTTTCCCAAGCTCACCCGCGGGGTGGGGCCGAGACCGTTGAGGTCGACCAGCGCGATCCGCGGCATCAGGCTGTCGTGGGCGAGGAACGGCGTGGCCCGCGGCCACGAGTCGCGGTGTGGGTCGACGAAGACGAGTCCTCCGCCCGCGTGCGCCCAGCCGATCGCCTGCGCCAGGGCTCTTTCCGTCTTGCCGCCGCCGGCCTTGCCGACGCCGACTTCGAACAATGTCTCCTCAGCATGGGTGGCGACCAGCCGCTGTCGGCCGTCCGGGCCCCGGTAGATGCCCTGGAGCAGCAAGTCGGGGTTGCCGAACTCGAAGGTTGGCAGGTCACCGGCGAGTACCGGCAGACGGCAGTGCACGGTGGGCGGCTTGAGCAGACCGGTCAGCTCCTCCAGCCGCACCCAGTTCGGATGGGGCGGCTGGCAGTGCCCCAGATTCCAGCGGCGCTCGAAACCGCGCCGGGTAGGCCACCGGTCGGCGCCGACCCGCCACGGCCCTAGCCTCCAACCGCGCATCGCCCACCGTGACTGGCCGCCGAACACATCGAAGGCAGCCTGGAGTTGAGCCAGTCGGGCGTGCGCGCGGCCCTCGGTGTCCGAGGCGCACATCACCAGCAGCTGGACGCGGACCAGGTGGTCGTCCTCAGCCAGCTTGCCCAAGGCCACAGCGGGATCCACGCGGCGCGGTACCGGCGGCATCACCAGCCGCCGGCCAGAGGAAGGCAGCTTGTCGCTCAGGAGTTGACGCAGCTGCCAGGCCAGGGAGTCCTCGATGCCGGCGGCGTCCTGTCGCAGCCAGCGAGCCGCCCGCTGGGCTTCGCGGCGTTCCGTATGGCGCGCGGCTCCCATGAGTTGCATCCGGCGTGCCCGCAGGACCCACTTCGGGGCGCGTTGGATGCCGAGACGGATCTCGGCGAGGTCGCCGAGTTCGGCGCGTAGGTCGGACACGGCGTCGACGAGTGGCTGGAGCGGATCGGGGTCCAGCGGGACCTCGCGCAGCGGGGCTGTGGGCTTGCCCCGCAGGATGAACTCGGCCCGCACGGTGTGCTTGCGCTTCTTGTCGGCGATCGGCTGGGCTCGACGGACCGTGACGTCCGGGCCGAACGGGGTGATCGACAAGAGGCGTTGACCGCCTGCAGGGCCCTCGATGCGGTAGCGCAGCGGTGCACTGCCGTCCGCACGCAGCCGGATCTGCACGGCCTTGGACCGGCGCGGCGCCCACCACGGCATGGACGTGGACGCGCGGGAGAGCTGGACCCCGCGTCGGAAGATCTCTTCCAGGCTCGGGTCGAAGTGCCGGGAGGCGATGAGCTCCAGGGCCATCCGCTGGGTTGAGGCCCGCGCCGCGAGCCAGCGGGCCGCCATCTCGCCCGCGCCCCAGACAAGGGTGATGGTTAGGGCGAGCAGGTACCAGTGGTCGTAGAGCCAGTCGATGGCGTCGGCCAGGCCGATGACCAGCCCGAGTGCTTGACCAGCAGCTGTCGGATCGGTCTGGCCCGTCAGATTCGGGGCTGTGGGATCCACGTCGCTGCTCCCTTCTTCGTCGTCGTGCGGGTGAAGTGCCAGTCGGTGATGCGCAGGTCGGTGAAGGTGCCGCCACGGTCTGTGCCAGCCCACACCAGATGGACCACGGCCTTGCCGGGGCTGCCGTCTCGGCGGGCGATCGCGGCCTGGATGCGAAAGCGAGCGCTCGCGAACGCCGGGGCTACGGCCTGGCCTGGGCTGGGGAAAACCTCTGGCCACTGTGTCCGGCCGACTCCGGTGGCGTCCGCACGCAGCAGCGCCCGACCGGCGGTGAGCAACTGGCGGGCGTCGTCGACGGGAAGGTCGGACGGCCAGGCCTTCTCCAGAGAACGTTGGGCACCCTCGTCGCCCGCCACCCCCTCGCCGTGGGGTGGAGGAGCGGACTCGGGGGCCGACGGTGTCGGCGTGCCGGGCATCGTGCGTGGGTGTGGTGTCTCTGCGGCAGCCCGCGTACCAGCGGAATGCCGGATGGGTTGTGCAGTCGACGACGTCGGCGGGGCCGGTGTGTGTCGACTGTGCGGCCGGCCCAGCAGGGCGATGCCGGCGAAGGCGAGCACGGCAGTGCTCAGCAGTAGCCAGCGCGGGGAGCGTGGACTGGGGGTTCCCCGCTTTGCTGCCCGGCCGGGCCCTCGCTGCTTCTTCTCACCGTTGTGTCCGGGCGAGATCTTCATGAACGTGTCCAGTTCTGTGCTGGCTCCCGTCCGGGTTGGCCGGAGTGCTAGGGCTGACCGGGGGCTTCCCGCCGCGGTGGCCGGTCGAGGAACGTGATGGACACGGTGATGAGAAGCGGGAAGGCAGAATGCGTCCGGGCAGAGGGGAGTGGTCACAGCAGGCGTGCTCCCCCCGCAAAGCCCGACATCGCATTCACCGAGTCCAGGTGTACGACGGTGCCCGGCCGGGCCGCGTTGATCATTTGACCGCTGCCGACGTAAATGCCGACGTGGTAGATCGTGGAGTCGCGTCCGGGGGAGTACGCGAAGAAGACGAGGTCGCCCGGCTTGAGGACGCCGGTCCCGAGGGTGGCGGGGATCCGCCGGCCTACGCCGGCCTGCGCGGCCGCGGTGCGCGGCAGGGTGATGCCGGCCCTCGCGTACGCGTACAGCGTCAGCCCGGAGCAGTCGAAGCCCTTGATGCTCCCACCGCTCTTGCCGCTGGGCGAGCAGCAGATGCCGTACGACTTGCCGCTCGCGTTGCCGCCGCCCCACGCATAGGGCACACCCCGCTGGGAGAGCGCTGCTTCGAGGACGGTGCGGACCGTCCCGGAGATGTTGGTCAGATCGGCGTCTTTGGCGGCCGCGGTGTACTGGTCGATCCACTCCATGACGGTGGTGACATATTCGCGGGAGTGGTTGTACTCGTACAGCGCCGCCGTGAGCTGGGCTCGCTTTGTGAGGTCGCGGCCGTTGCCGCACAGGTAGATGGCGGCGCCGAGGCTTGCGTCGTCGGCGTTGTGCGGGTCGGCGACCTTGTCGCCGTTGCCGTCTTTGCCGATCGACCCCCAGGTGGAGGGCAGGAACTGGAAGGGGCCGACCGCGCGGTCCAAGGCGGCTGTGCCGTCCCAGCGGCCGTTGTCGCTGTCCGCGACGGCGACCGTGTTGCCGCCCTGGCCGGACCCGTTGAGGAGTACCCCGTAGATCTTTGGGCGGATGTCGCCGTTGGCGGCGATGCTGCGTCCGATGGCGTGGTTGGACTCGACCTTGGCGACCCCGGCGAGGATCGGCCAGCGCATGCCCTGGCACTTGGGTACGTAGCTGTCGGCCTTCTGGACGGCCTGTGTGTAGGCGGTGAGCATGCGAGGCGGGATGTCCGCGACGCTGCCGCCGGCGATCCCGCCGTCGTCCGTGTTTGTCTCCAGCGAGACGTAGGCGCTGATCGCGTTCCCTGCTGGGAGGGCACAGCACACGGCGGAGAACAGCAGCAGGACGACCACGCAGGCCCACCGTGCCGGGTGGCGCCGGCGCTGCTTCACTCCTCCTCACCACCGTCCTGCGGCGGCCGCTCCCGCATCTGGCGTCGGCGCTCGGCTTCGGGCGCGGTCCTGCGGAGTAGGTCCTCGAATCTCCTCTGTGCCTCCTCGCGGGTGCTGCTGCGCACGCCGTGGCTGCCGGGCAGGAGCGGGCCAGGGTCGTTGGGTATGGGGCGCCGGGGAGTTGCGGGCACGGGCCGGGGCGGGGGCCCCTGTGTACCCGACTGCCGCGCGTCGGCCCCGGAAGCAGCGGGTCCGCCGGGCTGCTGCGGCGGCGGTGCTACCGGAGTGCCTGCCGGCGCCGGGAGGGGACTGGAGCGGCCCGATCGCGGGGAGGCCTGTCCGCCTGTCGGCGCCGGTGTGGCGGGCGTGGACAGGCGGCGGGCGAACGGGACGGCACCGCCACGGTCGTCCGCGTGTTCCCGAAGGGTCCGGGCGATGTGCCGGGCGGTCTCGGGATAGACCCGGCCGTCCTCGCCGAGGGTGTTGCCCCAGACCCTCAGCTGCTGGCGGGCATCCTGGGTGAACCGCGACTGGCTCTCCCGTCCCTGCCGGACGGTGGCTGGCAGCCCCCAGGTTGCCCCGTACGCAGCCCGGCCGCTCCGGTTGAGGATGCGGTAGCCGCGGTATCGCACCAGACGGTTGTGCGCGCGCGTCGACAGCAGCGTCCGGTCGGAGTTCTGGTCGTGCAGCACCTGGCCTGTGTTGCGGTTGAGGATCTGACCAAGTTCGTTGCGGAACCGGTCGCCCGGCCCTCCGGCGCTCCCCGACGGTCCCCGGCCCCCGGGACCCTCGCCGCCCCCCGGGCCCTGGCCTGCGGGACCGGGACCTTCGCCCGCCGGATCGCCGCCTGCGGTCGGCCTGCGCCACCGGGCCAGTTGCTCCCGGTCCGGGCGGCGGCCGATCAGCAGCCCGTATCCACCCCGCAGTCCCAGCCGGGCCCCCATCCCGCCCAGGACTGCGGCCGCCGTCACAGGGGCAAGGCCGCGCCCGGCTTCCGCTGTGGCATCGGCGAGCAGTCCGCCGGTGTCCACCGGCATGCCCGCGCCGTCGAACAGCGAGGTGAGTGCCCCCATCAGCCGGTGCCGGGTGCCCAGGATCCCGGACCTGCCACCGCCGGTGAGGAGGCGCACTCCGCCGCGGTATCCACCCAGCAGGGCGGGCGAGTTGTTGTCTCGCACCGAAACGTCAAAGATCTCTCTCATCTGGATGTCGCTCGGAAAGCTCTGTTGAGCTGGCTTGTTGGTTCCGCCGTGCGACA
>NZ_JBEYFE010000052.1:17267-27774 GCF_040634235.1 Streptomyces sp. NPDC007157 | reverse complement strand
GCCATGGCCTCCGCCGGCAAAACCCTGGTCGAACTGTTCGGACTCGCCCGCGAACTCAACATCGACGCCGAAGGCATCGACATGGGCCCCAACCCGGTCGACACCGCCCTCGCCGCCGACCTCGCCCTGCCCATCGAAGAACTCGAACTCACAGTCCGCTCCTACAACTGCCTCAAACGCGAAGGCGTCCACTCCGTGGGCGAACTCCTCGCCCGCTCCGAAGCCGACCTCATGGACATCCGCAACTTCGGCACGAAATCCATCGACGAAGTCAAGGAAAAACTCGCCACCATGGGCCTCGGCCTCAAAGACAGCCCACCCGGACTCAACCCCACCACCACCGACACCTTCAGCACCAACGACACAGACACGGGCTTCCCAGAAACCGAGCAATACTGAACACCGCCCCGCACCGGCCCGGGAAACACCCCGCAGACAGGGAACAGGAAACCTCCGTCTGCCGGGCTCACCACCATGCAGCCGGGGCGGCGAATTGGAAGCAATCCGGGTGCCCCGGCCCGGGCGCGGACGGCCCCGCAAACGGCCGGACCGGGTGCGGGTCGCCAAGGCGTACGAGTCCCGCCGTAACCGGTCCTACCTGCGTAGACGCGGGATCGAGGCAACCCTTCCGGTACCCGCAGACCGCGTCCGGAACCGACAGAAGCGCGGGTCCCGCGGCGGCCGTCCGCCGAAGTTCGACCGGGACGACCACAAGCAGCGGCACGCGGTTGAGTGCGGGATCAATCGCCTCAAGCGTCACCGGGCCGTGGCCACCGGGTAAGACAAGCTCACCGTTCGCTACGAAGCGAACGTGCTGATCGCAGCCCTCAATGAGTGGCTGTGACCTGCACTTTCACATGGCGGTCCTAGGGCTACGTGCCTCTGAAGGTAGAGAGTTGGTGCTTCTCGCTGTTGGATATAGGCGTGCCGAAGAGCGATGACTACGCGAGAACCAGTGCTCGACTGACTGTCTGGGGCTGCCTTGCCGGGCTGGCCGTGGTCCTGGCTATTCCGGTGACCGTACTGGTGACCGTCCTCCTCTTCGGGATGCCGACCCCCTAGAGCTGTCGGTTGTCCAGCGCACACCCGCTCGTTGTACAGGTGGCGGATGGAATGGCCCGTCAACGGCCGTCGCCTCAATGAGTAGCTGCGACCTGCACTTTCGCAACAGACCCAAGATCGAAGAGGTGGCGCGTTCGGTGTCGTCCAGTTGCCGGGCGCGGGCCACGGCCTCCAGGACGGCGTGGGAAACGCCCTGGACGCGGCCTCGCTCCAGACGGACGTAGTAGTCGACGCTGACCCCGGAGAGCTGGACGACTTCCTCGCGCCGCAGCCCCGGGACGCGGCGGGCGCCCGGGCGCGGAGCAAGGCCGGCCTGTTCAGGGGTGACCCGGGCTCGGCGGGTGCGCAGGAACTCACGGATCCCGGTGCTGCGGTCCATGAATCTCCCGTACGGCCGCTCCCGGGCCGTCGGCTGCCCGGAAAGGGGTACTGCGGGAGCCCCGGTGGAGGGGTGCCCTTTTCGGCGGCCGGGCGGGGTCGGCAGGTGGTTGCCTGAATTTCGACGGCCGGCAGACCGGCGACCCGGCCGAGCTCGCCCGCGCCCTGTTGGCCATCGCCGACCAGGAGAAGCCGCTGCTGCGGTTCGTCGCGGGTGCCGACGCCATCCCAAGGTGTCGAAGCCAAAGCCAGGGAGCTCCTGGCACAGGCCCAGGCATCCCGCGTACTGGGCGGCGACCTGGCATACGACGACGTCAGCGCCTGAGTGCCGGCCAGTGGCAGAGCAACGCGTGACCGGAACCAGGAGTGGCCGAGTATGTCTGTGCACAGCCAACTATCGCTGTCCCGTGACAGCACTCCTTGAGCGCATGCCATCTGAAGTTGAACGGAAGTGGTCGAGCGCCTTCGCGCTGCCCCTCTCCGGTTGCCGTTGGGGTGCGCTCGGCGCTTGCTGGAAGGGCGGGTGGAACGGCCCGCCCTTCCAGGAGGAGCGCACCATGGCGCAACCGGTAAGTCGGCCAACGGTCAGCGCTGAGCAGTTCAGCCGAGTGTGTGACGAGATCAGGAGCACGGCGGCGCCCGAGAAGGACGCTCAGTCCATCCGGGACTGCGCGCTGCGCATCATGCAGACCCTGGGCCTGGCGCTCTCCACGGATGACCCGAGCAGGCTCCTCGCCGAACTCATGGCCTCTACGGGGGCCCCACAGCCAGAGAGCCCTCGGTACACACGAGAGGCCATCCTGGACATGCCTCACGAACAGCCAGGAGAAGATGAAGGCCCGGTCAGGTAGGCCGGGCCGTCACGCCTGATCACATCCTCAAAGCACCGGAGGGCGCCTGATCGTCACCGCTCAATCTTCGCCGGCAATCGGTCAAGGTTCGCCGACGCAAGGCAATCACCGAGCGTCACAAGGCGACGGGCGAGGGATCCCCTCAAATCGCACACAAGAACGAGTTACTGCCCGATTCCCCGTGCCTACGCGCGGCCCTGCGGCGGCCAGAATCCACTGCCAGACATCCTCGTCGGGGGTCCAGGGCGCTCGCGCGATATGCCGTACGAGCCCTGGCGGGGTCTGCGGCCGGCACGGCCCGACTGCCCTCGGCTGCACAGAACCGCAGGTTGTCCTCGACCGACCGCCCGCCCGTACGCGTCGACCGTGTTGGGTGTTCGACCGACGTTTGCCGCGAACTGCAGCCACCGGCGCGCCAGTTGATGCTCTTCGACAGTGGGGAACTTGCCCCTCGGGACAGGGGCCGCGTCCGTAGGTCAGCGCTGTGACTCCAAGGGTCGTCGGCTTGGGCGGTCAGCCGTCGCGACCAAATTTGAACGCGTTCAATGTACTGTGGAGCGGGCGACCGGGCTTGGCTCAAGTCACCGCCCCGGTGCCTGGTGAGAGGGATGTGCATGGCGCGAAGGATGGGGCGTTGGGCTGCTCTCGTAGCTGCGGCGACGGTACTGACCGTGTCCTGCGGCTTGGCGCCATCGGTCTATGCGGCGGATATCTCCGTGAACGAGTTGGCGGGCCGATGGGTCAGCGAGGCGGGTACATCCCTGATGTTCCGCGAGGATCACACCTTCGCCGGCGAGCACTTCACCGCATCGGACTGTGGCGACCTCGCGACGCCGGAATCTGGTACCTGGGCGTTCTACGCGTTCACCGGGAACCACAAGCTCGGTACTCCTGATGAAGCAGCCATACGTGGTTCTGTTCTGTCCCTGGCTTCGGTTGCCGACGGCTGCACGGTGACCGTCTACCTGTTCGGAGATGAGGACGACCCCGTCATGTGCCCAACGGGCGATGCGGATGCGGGCTGTCCCTCTGACGAGTATCTCCGCCACTCCGAATAGCCCGTCGAGTCGATGTGATCGCCCGCTGGAGTTGCTCGATTCCATACAAGGCAGATCCGCGACCAGCTGCGCACACGCATCCGCCGCCAGATGGGCCGATCCCCCGGTGCCGTCGTCACCGTCATCGGCTCCCAGTCCGTGAAGGCCGCGGTGACCGTCGGGAAGGACTCACGCGGCTGCGACGGCGCGAAGAAAATCAACGGCCGCAAGCGCCACCGGGTGGTGGACACCAAGGGCCTGCCCCTTTTCGTCATGGTCACCCCGGCCGACATGACCCCGAAATCACCCTCGCCTGGGCCGCGATCACGCTCATGACCAGGCGTACCACCCGCCGGACTTCCCGTAGGAGCGGACGGCCCGCCTCCCGTGAAGCCCATCGAGATCGATCGTTCTCAGGGCCACGGTCGTCGCCTCGACTCAGGCCTTCCCGATCCGGGGTTGGCTACGGATCACCGTCGAGTCGGACGCGACCGGGAAAACGTGAACTCCTCTGGAGCGGACAGCTCGAAGTGCGCGAAATCGTCGCCTTCGGCCCCCTACGCCGAACTGATCGATAGAGGTCGTGAGTTCACGAATATCGACGTGGTGATTCCCATGAACCCAAGGGTGATGGGCCGATGACGACCCCAATTCAAGGGGCGGTCCGCCCGGCTCAGCGTGCTGCTCTCGTGCAGGACTAGAGGAGCGGACGCCCAGTTGGTCCAGGGTGGTCCGGCGGTCGCAACCGTCGTGGCGGGCTTCCAGTGCTCAGGGCCTTCAAGGATCGTCAGTCCATGCTGCGGCGAGCAGGGAATCCGTGCGTGCGGGCCGCCAGGACGACGGCCAACACGGGGATCAAGAGGATCAGCACGCTCCAGGGAAGGGACTCGGTACCGAGCGCGTCCAGCAGAATGCCGCCGACCACTCCGCCGCCTGCCATGGCCACGTTCCACAAGGTGACCAGCATGGCCTGCGCCGCGTCGGCCCGCTCGCCGCCGGCGTCGCCTGCCGCGGTTTGCAGCAAGGTCGGTGCGCCGCCCCAGCCGAGTCCCCAGAGCGCCACGGCTACGTACACCAGCGCAGGCGCCTCCGAGCGCAGCGCCAAGACGCCGCCGGCCACCGCGACGAGCAACGTGCTGGTGACCATCAGAGTGCGCAGCCGCCGGTTGATCAGGGAGCCCACGGCCCAGATGCCCAGCAGTGAGGCGCCGCCGAAGAGCAGAAGGACGAGGTCCGTCCGACCGCCCATCCCGAGGTCGTCGAGGAAAGTGGAGATGTAGGTGTAGAGGATGGTGTGCGCGCACACGAACGCGAAGGTGACAGCAAGGACCGGACCGACGCCGGGCACCTTGAGCGTGCTCGGCATCGACGGTGAGTAGCCCTTTCTCCTTGGTGTTCCCGGATAGTCCGGGACGGTGGCGAGGACCCATCCCAGCAGGACGAGCGTCAGCCCGGTCATCAGGAGGAAAGCCGCCTGCCAGTTGACGACCTTGCCGATGAACGACCCGGCGGGCACGCCGAGGGAGAGGGCGACGGGGATACCGGCCATGGCCACCGCGATGGCCTTGCCCTGAAGGTGCGCGGGGGCCATCCTGCGGGCGTAGCCGGCCAGCAGTGCCCATGCCAGGCCGGCGGCGACACCCGCGGCGAACCGAGCGGCCATGGTCAGCGGGTAGTACATGGAAAGTGCCGTCACGGTGTTGGCCACGGCGAACCCGGCCATCGCTGTCAGTAGCAGCCGCCGGCGGCGCCAGCCGGCGGTCGCGGTGGAGAGCGGTATCGCTGTGAGCACGGTACCGAGGGCGTACATCGTCACGGTCTGCCCTGTGGCGGACTCGCTCACGCCCAGGTCGGCGCTCATGGAGGGTAGTAATCCGGCGGGCAACGTCTCGGTGAGACTTGTGATGAACACGGCGGTCGCCAGCGCGAGCAGAGCCGGCATGGGTAGCTTCTGGGGACGAAGCGGCGTCTCAGCATGGTGCGGTGAGTCGTCAGGAGCGCACGAGGGCTCCCTGGTCAGATCTGTGCTTGACATGACAGCATGCTTGAACACTTCCACTGATGTGAAGGTCAAACCAGAGCTGGAAAAGGGCGCCAGCGCGCCGTGGGGGCAGTGAACGTGCGCATCGGAGACCTGTCGGAACGCACCGGTGTCTCGCGCCGGATGCTGCGCTACTACGAGGAGCAGGGGCTGATCGCCTCCCAACGGTGCGCCAACGGCTACCGTGACTACGCCGAGCCCTGCGTGGACCGCGTTCAACAGGTGCGCGGCCTGCTCGACGCCGGGCTGTCGACACAGACGATCCGGAAGATCCTGCCCTGTCTCGGCCCACCCGGCCGGATCAACATCCCGCACCCCACGCCGGAGACGATTGCGCTGCTGGAGGACGAGTGCGCGCGGATGTCGCAGAGGATCACCCAGCTCACTCGTAACCGGGACGCGATGTCCGTCTATCTCGCGCAGGTGCGAAGGGCGGCTCGTCCCGAGCCGGACACGGCGGAAACGGCCGGATAAAAAAGACCTCCGCCGGACACACCCCGGCTCCTACCACCGGCGTTCGGATCCCCGGTAAGGACGAGCAGCCACCGGATCCGGCCTCGCCGCTGACGTCCGCCCCGCCGCCCGCGGACAGGTGGACCCCGGCGTCGCGCCGGCCGTACTGGCAGCGCGACGCCGGGGTCGCGGGCTACGCCCGTGATGTCACGCGATGTCGACCATCCCGGACGCCCAGTCGTCCAGAATCCTCGAGGGGTCCAGGACGACGGGCAGTTCGGTCAGGCCCCGGAAGGCGGGGAAGGGCACGGTGAGCCACTTGGCCTCATTCGCCGGCAGGGCCAGGGAGAGATTCGGGAAGCGCCGGAAGAGCGACGCCAGGGCGATCTGCATCTCCATCCTCGCCAGCGGTGCGCCGAGGCAGAAGTGCGGCCCCGTACCGAAGGCCAGGTGTTTGCTCTGTACGCCCGGCCGGGCGATGTCGAAGGTGTCGGGGTTCTCGAACGCGGCGGCGTCCCGGTTGGCCGAGGTGACCGCGATCTGTACCAGCGAACCCTTGGGAATGAGCGTCCCCGCGATGGTGATGTCCTCGAGGGCGTGGCGGAAGGTCGCGTTCTCGACCGAGCCCTCGAAGCGGATGATCTCCTCGATCGCGTTCGGGAGCAGATCGGGCGAGTCGATCACCTGCTTGAGCTGCTCGGGATGGGTGAGCAGCGTGTAGACGGCGTTGCCGATGAGGTAGGCGGTCGTCTTGTGGCCCGCGAACAGCAGCACCCACAGCGTGGACAGCAACTCACCGTCCGTCAGCGACTCCTGCTCGTCCTGCGTCTGGATGAGGACGCTGAGCAGGTCGTCCTCGGGGGCCTTGCGCTTACGGGCGATCAGGACCTCGAAGTACTCCCGGAGAGTGTTCTCCGCCTCGGCCAGGCGATCCTTGTCCTTCTTGCTGAAACCGGTCCGCGCGACGACACTGCACCACTGCTGGACCTCCTGCCGCTCCTCCTCGGGGACGCCGATGAGTTCGCAGATCACCTGCAGGGGCAGCGGGAAGGCGAAGGCCGACAGCAGATCCACGGGCTGCAGAGTGGAGCAGTTGTCGAGCAGCGTGTCGGTGAGCTCCTGGATCCGTGGGCGCAGCGCCTCGATACGGCGGGGCACGAAGGCACGGCTGATGATCCGGCGCAGCCGCGTGTGCTTCGGCGGGTCGGCGAACAGCATGTTGTCGTCCAGGGCGATGGAGGAGTCGCCGAAGATGGACCGGTAGGCGTCGATGGCCGCGTACATGTCCTTGCTGATCCTGGGGTCGGCAAGGGCGGCCTTCGCGTCTTCGAAGCGGGTGATCAGGTACGAGGGCACACCGTGGGGCGGGGTGATGCGGCAGACCGGCGCGTTCTCCCGCAGGTGCTGGTAGAGGGGGTGCGGGTTGGCCCGGTATTCCGGGCAACCACGGGATGCCGCGTCCACCGCCCGGGCTGTCTCGTCCGCGAGATCCTGCTCCTGCATCTGAGTCATCGACGGCCCTTCTTCTCTTCCCACGGTGGCACAGGTCGGCTGCAATCTTGGAATGCATTGACGCCGCCCGGAAAGGGAAAACGCGATTCACCCTGACGCGGACCCACATCGTCGGCACGGTACGGAAACGGAAAAGAAGAGTGTGCCGTCCGGGGGAAGGCTCGATTGCCGACCCCGGGGGCCTGTGACAGGTTCGGATCGAGGGCCGCCTTGAATGCGAATCGCTGCCCGAACTACCGCTGGGTCACTGGAGGAGGACGGGCTGTGGACACGCACGACAAAGACATGGTGCCGGTATTGATCGTGGGCGGTTCGCTTGTCGGACTGTCCGCGTCGGTGTTTCTGGGAAGACTGGGCGTCACCCATATGGTCGCCGAGCGCCGGGCCGCGACTTCCGAACATCCCCGGGGCCGGGGGAACAACATGCGGACGATGGAGTTGTTCCGCACCGCCGGGCTGGAACCGGACATCAGAAAGGCCGCTGCCGTCCTGGCCGGCAATCACGGCATCATGCAGACGGACAAGCTGTCGGGCGGCGAGAGCAGATGGCTCTCGGCCCGTCTCACCGGCGGAGCCCCCGAGACGAACGTGTGCTCCACCCGGCGGTGCGCGTGCAGCCAGAACGACCTGGAGCCGGTCCTGCTGACACATGCCCGTGCACTGGGCGGGGACGTGCGCTTTGGTACGGAGCTGATCTCCTTCACCGAGGACCGGGACGGCGTGACGTGTGAACTGCGCGAGCGGGAGAGCGGTCGGACGTACTCGATGCGCACGGCCTACCTCCTGGCGGCCGACGGGCCGCGCAGTCCCGTGCGCGAGCGGCTGGGCATCGGGCAGAGCGGCGGGGGCGACCTGTTCCACAACGTGAGCGTCACCTTCCGCAGCAAGCTCCTCCGTCAGGTGGTGGGGGACCAGCGGTTCCTCGTGTGCTACCTGAACGGAACCGAGGGCGAAGGGGTCCTGCTGCCCGTCGACAACGAGGAGAAGTGGGTCTTCCACGTCCCGTGGTTCCCCGAGCGCGGCCAGACGCTCGAGTCGTTCACCGACACGCGCATCGCCGACCACGTCAGGGCCGCCGCCGGCGTACGGGACCTGGACGTCGAGGTCACGGGACGGGCCCCGTGGCATGCGGCGGACCGGGTCGCCGACCGCTATCGGCAGGGACGCGTCTTCCTCATCGGTGACTCGGCCCACGAGATGCCCCCCACCGGTGCCTTCGGATCCAACACGGGCATCCAGGACGCGCACAACCTCGCCTGGAAGATCACGGCCGTACTGGGCGGCTGGGCGGGAGAGGGCCTGCTGGACACCTACGAGAACGAACGGCGCCCGGTCGCCCTGGCCACGAGTGCCCGGGCCATCGAGCAGGCCGCACGCGAGCAGCACCCCGGCTACACCGCCGCGCAGGGTGGCGGCCAGAGCACGGATCTGATGACCGTGTCCCTCGGCTACCGCTATGTCTCCACGGCCGTGTCCGGCGCCGACACCGACGCGCCGACCATCCCACAGACGCTTCGCCTGCAGGCGGACCCCGGCACCCGGGCCCCGCACATGACCGTCGTGCACGACGGGGAAACCAAGTCGACCGTCGACCTGTACGAGCGGTGCTTCGTCCTCCTCAGCGGCCTTGCGGACGGACCGTGGCCGTCGGCCGCCCACGCCGCGGCGGCCGAGCTCGGCGTGCCCCTGGTGTCCTACCGCGTCGGCGCCGGCCCGGACTTCGACGTCGACACCTCGCCCGCCCTGGCCGCCGGTGCCGAGGACTGGGCTGCCACACACGGCGTGACCCCGCAGGGCGCGGTGCTCGTGCGCCCCGACGGAATGGTCGCCTGGCGCTCCGACGACCTCCCCGCGAATCCCGAGGACGAGCTGACGCACGTTCTGCAAGGCCTCCTCAGCCGCTGATCCGGCTGTTCCGACACCCCGAACCGTTCCCCCGTAGGGAGCCCCTCCATGCCTCATGCCGAGACGACCGACCTGCAGGCTCCGGGCGACATAGGCCTCCGCACCGCGGCGAGCGCCGACGACGCCCGGCACGAACGCGTAGACGTTCATCACCACTACACCGCCCCCGAATGGGTGCGGTGGGCCGAGAAGAACGGGATCGCGGACCGTGACAGGCTGCCGCCGTGGAGCCGGTGGGACGAGGCCTCCGCCCTGGACCTGATGGATCTGACCGGCACGCGCACCAGCATCCTCACCGTCGCCATGCTGGGACGCTTCCAGGACGCGGCGACACGCAAGGAGAGCACGCGTGTCGCCATCGAGGCCGCGGGCGACCTGACCGTCCGGCGCTCCGACCGCTTCGCCTTCTTCACACCCGTCTTCCTCGACGACGCCGAGCTCTCCCGCTGGTCCGTCACCCATGGGATGGACCAGCTCGGCGCGGTGGGCGTCAGTGCGCGCACCAGCACGGACGGCACGTATCTGGGCGACCCCGGACTCGACCCGATCATGGCGGAACTCGACGAACGCGCCGCTGTGATCAGCACGCACCCCATGCAGGTGAACACCTCCGGCGGCCCCGAGGGCGTACCGCCGTTCGTGTGCGACTTCCTCATGGACACGACCCGCGCCGCACTGAGCCTGATCATGAACGGCACTCTGGACCGTTTCCCGCGGCTGACGTTCATCCTCCCTCACGGCGGCGGGTACCTCCCCTACATCGCGAGCCGGATCGAGGTCTTCGGGCGCCAGCTCGTCCCCGCCGTCGATCCCGGCCGCGTCCGCGACTACCTGCACCGCTTCTACTACGACACGGCCGCACCCATGTCGCCGTCGGCCACCCCCACCCTTCTGGCAGCCGCGGGCTCCTCCCGCATCCTCTACGGAAGCGACTGGCCGCCGACCCCCACCCAGGTGGTCGCCGAGGTGACAACTCCCGCTCTGGACAGGGATCCCGCCCTCGGCGACCTGGAGCGCGGTCACATCAACCGCGGGAACGCCCTGCGTCTTCTGCCCGCCCTCGCGCCGGCCTGAGCACGCGCGGAGGGTCGTCCTCGTACCGCGCGTGTGTGGGCGCCACGGAGAATCGCTGCCCGGCTCGCTCGGCGCTCGGACCTACGTCGGGGGGGGGGGGGGGGGGTGAGACGCCGCAGCGCAACGCACCCCGGGGTGGCGGCACACAGAAACCGCACGAACTGGCGCGCGCGTAGAGATTGGGCGGTGGTAGG
>NZ_JBEYFE010000052.1:0-17257 GCF_040634235.1 Streptomyces sp. NPDC007157 | reverse complement strand
CGGGGGCCGGCCCCGGGCCGGGCCCCGCCGCTCGGGCGGGGGGCGGGCCCCCCCCCCCCCCCCCCCCGGCCCGACGCGCGGGTTCACCTCAGCACAGTCCCGCCGGGATCGGGACTCGGCGGAAGTTGCCGCGAAGGAGATCGCTCCCCTTCGCGGCGTTCCGATTGACCAGGCCGGCGGGGGTGTTGGCGGTGATCCCGTTCTCGTCGACGCGGTGCCGGCCTGCGCCGAGACCGTGTCACCGGCACGGGCCGCGTTCACCGCCTTCTGGATCCACTCGACCGGGTGCACCGTCAGGGTTCGCGGTGACGTGGCGGCCGGGAGGGCACCGGCGCCCACACCGAGGGGTACGGCGACGGACGCGGCTTACCGAGCATGCCTCCGGCCGGGCGTGCAGGTTCACATCACCGGCCGCGTACCGGCGGTGTCGGAGTAGCAGCGGTGGCAGCCCGATCCGGCCGTACCTGGGCGCGGAGAGGGGCGCCGAGCGTCATACCTTCGACGTGGAAGGCCGCCGACGTGCTTCGAACAGGACCATCGAAATCTTCACCGCGGTCGAAATGGTCAAGGCCTGCATGAAGGGCATACCCATGAGCCACAGTGCCAGCATCATGGCGGTGAGGACCAGGAACACCGGCAGCAGCATGGTTTCCTTGACCGCGGAACCCAGGACACGCCGGAGCGTTCGGGGCTGATCCGCCGTATCGATTGCGCTGACGCGAATCTCTTCCTCGTCTACCTGAGGCATTCTGTGTCCTTCCCGCGAAGTAGTTTCCGCTGGCGAGCCCCGACCGGTGTCAGGCCCCGCGCCCCACCTTCTCGCCGGCCCCGCTCTCCCCGAGGCCCCGCGGCACCGCCGCCGCGAGGTCGTCGCGTCCGGGACGCACCCGGCGCTCCCGTAGGTCGGCCACCGCCAGGACCAGGGCACCGAGGATGATCGCCACGGCGGTGAGCAGCCCGAGCTGAAGGGCTGTCGTGGAGCGGCCGTGGTTGGCGACATGGGCGAAATAGACAGAGCCGACCACGGCGATACCGGTGGCCGAGCCGATGCGCTGGCCGGTCTGCAGCACCCCACCCGCCGCACCGGCGCCTCGTACCGGCACGAGCGTGAGCGTGAGGGTCGTGTTGGGTGAGACCGTGAGTCCGGATCCGATTCCGCCGATGACCAGCGGCAGCGCCATGGCCCAGCCCACGCCGTCCCCGGGCACCAGCTGAACGGCGACGACGACACCGAGCAGTCCGAGAGCCACCGCGCTCAGGCCGATGACGACCAGGCTGCGGCCGTAACGCATCACGAGCCGGCCCCCCATGGACGCGCCGACCGCCGAGGCGGCCGCGAACGGCAGGATCGTCACACCCGCGGCGAGCGCGCTGTATCCCGCGGTGTTCTGCAGGAACAGCGACAGGACGAAGAAGATGGTGGTCAGCCCGGCGAAGAACATGAGGCTGATGAGAGCGCCGAGCGTGAAGGAGCGCAGGGAGAAGAGCCCGAGGTCGACCAGCGGTGCCTTCCCCAGGCGTCCCTGGTTTTTCTCCCACACCCAGAAGGCCCCGAGCAGCAGTGCGGCCACCGGAATCAGCAGCCACTTGGCCCGGCCCTGCCATTGCTGCTCCTGCACCAGGGGCAGCAGCAGGGCGAGTACACCCGTACCGAGCAGCAGTACGCCGAACGGGTCGAACTTCTCCCGTCCGTCGTTCGACACCGGGAGACGGGGCAGCAGCCGCTTCCCCGCGACGAGGGCCGCCACCCCGATCGGCACGTTGACGAAGAACACCCAGCGCCACCCGTCGGCCGTGCCGAACGCGTGGATCAGCAGTCCGCCCGCCAGCGGGCCCACCGCGGTGGACACGGCGACGACGCTGCCGTGGAAGCCGAACGCCCGGGCCCGCTCGGCGCCCTGGAACATCTGCTGGATCAGCCCCGAGGTCTGCGGCGCGACCACACCGGCGGCCGCGCCTTGGATCAGCCGGCACACCACCAGCGAGGTGGGGCCGGTGGCGAGGCCGCACGCCACCGATGCGGCCGTGAACACGGCGAGGCCGAACAACAGCGCCTGGCGGCGGCCCCGCACGTCACCCAGCCGTCCCGCAGGTGCCAGTGCGAGCCCGAAGGCGAGTGCGTACCCGGACACCACCCAGGACTGGGTGGCTGCGGAGGCACCGAGCCCGCGTTCCATGGAAGGCAGCGCAACGTTCACGATCGAGACGTCGAGCAGCGAGATGAATCCCGCGGTCAGACAGACCGCGAGCGCTTTCCACCGCCGGTCGTCGACAGCGGGCCGGGCCATTTCTGTGGTCATGTGATCACGCTATGCAGCCGCGACCAGTCGCACCAGCCGGGGAAAGGCACCGGGATGCGGGAGCGTCGAGCTCGGCCTCCGCACCCGGCACGGTTGCGCGGCGGCCGGCGGAACCGGTCCGGCCCTCGCGTATGAGACCTCGACGAGCCGCTCTGGCGGAACGACGTCGCTCGCGTGGCGGCTTGCCCGGCCCCAGGGTGAGGGTGACGGGTTCCCCTCCCGTCCCGCTACGCGAAGGACTGCCGCATGCCTGCTCTTCCCCCGATCGGTGCCGAGATCCCGTGCAGCTCGCTTGCCATCAACACCCCCCTGCAGATCCGGAACAAGCTCGTCTCCGTGGACTTCCGCGGGGGCTGGAAGCACCGCGTCGACGTCAACCCGAACGACCCCGTCAACAGCGTCCGACTGCGGCTGGTCGGCTTCAAGATGGCCGCGGAACTCCCCGCACTGGAGGGCGGCGGAGCGGAGGGCGGCACCATCACCATCGAGCAGAACGACGTCGACGTCGATCCGGCCAGCCTGCTGAGGCTGACGCAGCAGTTCCCGCCCAAGTACGAATGCGCCCTGGTCCTGAGCCCCTTCACCATGACCATCGACCAGCCGGGCAGTGAGCAGCTGGTCCTGTCCACGAAGGACACGTTCACGCTCATCAGCCAGCTGACCCAGTACCCTCCGCGAGGCGACCTGTTCCAGCTGCAGAAGCCGGTCGACCTCGTCGCCCCGGACAAGCCCGACACCGTCGTCGCTACGATCCAGAAGTTCCCGGCCAAGGCCGGCGGCCTGTAAGCCGCCGGGCCCACGCCTCGCCGGGGAACCCGCGGCGGTCGACCGGCGGACCGACCCCCACTCCACGGATTCCGTCATCCCGCGTACCGCATTTCGTCGGTTCCCCACGCCATGCGCTGGGCGCTGAAGCGGCCGCGCTGCCCCTCACACACGACAAGCCCCCCGAGCGACAGTTGCTCGGGGGTCTTACGCGTATACGCGGGGAAACCGGCATGACGTGGCCGCGCCTGCCCCAACGTCACGACCTGTGGCTCCGAGATGACGCGTGCGGGTGAATTTCGTGCGCCGGCTCGACGCAATGGGCAATAACGTGCGGAGAACCCCACTTCCAGGAGAAGCCCATGCCCCCCGGTCGGCCACCCAAGCGCGCCGCACGTACCACGCATGCGACGCCTCGGAGCTGGTGGGGTCGCCACTGGAAAGGGATCTCGGCCTTGCTTTCCGCGATTGCCGTCGCAAGTCTGAGCCCGTTGATCGTCGAAGCGATCCACGGAAGCACCAAAGCAATCAGGGACGGCGACGACACTCCGTTCTCGTGGACGACAAAGGTAAACGCACCGGAAGACGCCGCATGCAACAACGCCGTCGTGATCCCCAACGCACCGGCTTCCGCGCCATCATGGAATGATTGGGATGCCTGGGTGAAACGTGAGGGCGGTGTTCATGCGTACACGGTCCTCATCCGGGTCGCTCTCCAGGGGAAAACCACGGACAGCGTCGTACTCCACGCGCTTCGAGTAGGAGTGGACTCGAGAGGAACGCCCAGAGGTGTCGTATACGAGCCCGATGGCGGATGCGGAGGCCTGACGGCGAGATATTTCGGAGTGAATCTTGACGACCGAAATCTACCCGTAGCAACAAAGGCAGGCCGGGATGGCACCCCTGCCGTCGAATTCCCCTATGCGATCTCCTCGACCGAACCTGAAGTCTTCCTGGTCTCCGTTGAGACCAGCACATGTGATTGCGCGTTTCATCTGGACCTCGACTGGACCAGCGGAGACCGCGAGGGGACTGCCCGGATCTACGACGGGAAGGATCCGTTCCGTGTCGTCGGGGCGGACAATCTCCCGAAGCACAACCGGTGGGGTTGAAGGCTGTCCCGCAATCATCAACTGGCTCTGGCGGTCTGGCTCGCGGCGCCCGCGTTCGCGGGAGTTCCGTGTGCCCGGCAGGGGCCGGCCGACCAAGACGACCAGCCGGCTGTGGGCGTCGATGGCGACCTGATGGTGGTGGAGTACCGATAATTCTTCGATTGCTCTCCCACCGCATGATCGATGATCCTGCCGGCCGCTGCCCTCGATATCCCGAACGGCGGTGCCAGCTGTCGCAGCGTCAGATCAGGTCGTGGAGCGCCGGTGTCCGATGGGGCGTGGTGGGGGTTCTCAGGCGTCCGGCGGATACCAGCGCAGTTCCACGGTGTTGCCGTCCGGGTCCTGCACGTAGAGAGAGTCCGCGATGCCTTGGGCGCCGAAGCGCTTGGCGGGGCCGTCGAGCACCGTGAAGACGCCGGAATCGACGACGTGCTGCCAGTCGAGCGGCTCGACCACCAAGCAGATGTGATCGACGTTGGAGCCCTTCGGCCCCTCGGCGGGCCCCTTGACGAGGTCGATGATGGTGGTGGGGCTCACCCGCACGGAGGGGAAGGGGACCTTGCCGTCCCGCCACTCCTCCACCCGCACCGGCTCCAGGCCCAGAGGGCCGACGTAGAAGGCGAGCGAGCGCTCGATGTCGGCCACGTTCAGGACGAGGTGGTCGAAGGCGATCACATGCATGGGTGTCTCCTTGAGGTCGGGGCGGACGGGGCGCCGGCGGTGGTACGACGAGGCCGGCAACTGCGGGCCACGCCGGGTACGGGCTGTGGCTGCTCGCCGGCAGCGTGGCCTGTCCTTGTTCGAGCATCGCCGGACAGGCATCCATTGGTCCAACACATGCTTGTCATGCGATCAATCGGGGTTCACGATTGATCGATGGATCTCCAACAGATGCGTTATGTCCTCGCGGTGGCGGAGACCGCCAGCTTCACCCGCGCCGCCGAGCAGTGCCATATCGTCCAGTCCGCGCTCAGTCACCAAGTAGCCCGGCTGGAGAAGGAACTGGGCGCCCGACTCTTCGAGCGGACCAGCCGCCGGGTGTGGCTGACTCCCGCCGGAGAGGCGTTCCTGCCCGCCGCCCGCCAGGCCCTGGACGCGGCCGAGCGGGCCCGGGCGGAGGTGGCGGCGGCCACCGGCGAGATACGCGGCAAACTGACCGTCGGGTCGATCCCCACCGTGGCGGCCGTCGATCTCCCGTCGGTGATCCGCACCTACCGCCAGCGCTACCCTCAGGTCCGGTTCAGCCTCCGGGCGGGCTCCAGCGAGTCGCTCGTCGAGCAGGTGCGCGAAGGCACACTGGACGCGGCATTCCTCGGCGTACAGCCCGGATTCCGGCCGCAAGGCGTCCGTGACAAGGAACTTGGCCACGGGCAGCATGTCGCGGTGGTTGCCCCGGGCCACCCGCTGGCCACGCACCATGAGGTGGATCTGCGCCGCCTCGCCGACGAGGTGTTCGTGGACTTCGCCGACGGCAGCGCCGCCCGCGCCCAGTCGGACCAGGCGTTCGCGGCGGTCGGCCTGCGGCGCGAGGTCGCGTTCGAGGTGTCCGGCGTGGAACTCATGGTCCGGATGGTCCGCCATGGATTGGGCGTCGCCCTGCTACCCGCCGCCTTCACCGCCGAACTGCACGGACTTCGGTGTGTGCCGATCACGAACGGGCCGATACGGGTGGAGCGCCTGATCTGGAGCCGGTTCACCCCGTCACCCGCAGCCTCCGCGTTCCTGTCTCTGTCAGGCGTCTGCACGCCCTGAGATCGTGAACCGTCCGAACGATCCGCTGCCGAGACCGTTACTCGACTTCGTCGGCCTGGGCCCGCACGCCGCTCCTGCACAGATACCCGCACGCGTCGATCGCGCGCTCCATGCCCGCGTCCGCAGTGTTGCCGAACACCCCGCAGACCAGCAGGACATCTGCCGGCGTCGTCCCGTCGTGGTGACCGAGTGGGGAAGGATGCGGTGAAGTCGCGCCGCAGCAGATCGGGCAAAGCTTCGGCCTCCGCGGCCTTCACCCACTCCCTCACGGCCTCGGGCCCAGCGGCCTTGTCCGGGGCCTTGACCCGCTGTCGAGGCGGCACCTGCCCCGCCGCAGTCGGCGGGCTTTGGCTCATCGCTGATCAGCGGATCTACCGGGGCGGATGACTGTTCGGCACTCGCACCGTCGGCGGCCCGGGACGAACCCGGCGCATGATCTTGTGCAGACCCTCTAGGCGTACCGACCAGTCGGTACTAGCCTCTGCCCACGCTCTCGGAGCCGGGCCGCCGCGCACCCTCGTCACACCGACGCGAACACCCGGTTCCGGGTAACCCTGGGAGGAGCCGTATGTCCGCCGCCACGACACCGTCCGACGCCGACAGACCCGCGCCCGATGTGCCCCCCGCGGACGCCCGCGGCCCGCTGGCCTGGCTGTACCGCCGGGAACTGGCGGACTATCCGCCCACCGGTCGCCGTATGGTCTATCTCGCGATCGTGGTCGTCACCACTGTCGTCCTGTACTACATGCTGTACATCCAGTACGCGGTAGCGACGTCGATCATCACGCACTTCGACATGACGTACCGTTACTTCATCTGGGTCTCGGTGATCGGCAACGCGGTCGGGGCCTTCGCCTCGCTCGTGGCGGGTCTGGCGGACCGCTGGGGCCGGGCCAATCTGGTGGTCTACGGACTGCTGATCGCCGCGCTGCTGGTCTTCTTCGGGTTGCCGAACGCGGCGAACAAGACCACCTACCTGGTGCTGTTCGCGCTCGTCAGCTTCATCGAGGGCATCGTGCTGGTCGCCACTCCCGCGCTGATCAGGGACTTCTCCCCGCAGCTCGGCCGGGCCACCGCGATGGGCTACTGGACGATGGGCCCGGTCATCGGCTCCCTGGTGGTCACCACCGTCACCAGCAACACCCTCGACAGCGCCACCTGGCAGGACGAACTGCGCTATTCGGCGATCTCCGGGTTCGTCGTCTTCGTCGTCGCGATCTTCGCGCTGCGCGAGCTGTCCCCGGCACTGCGCGACCAGATCATGGTGACGCTGCGGGACCGGGCGTTGATCGAGGCGCGTGCCAAGGGGCTGGACACCGAGGCGGTACGCCGCGGCGAGTGGCGGCAGATGATGCGCCTGGACGTGTTGGGCTCGGCCTTCGCCATAGCCGTGTTCCTGCTGCTGTACTACGCGGCGGTCGGCAACTTCGTCGTCTACTTCTCCACCGTCTTCGGCTACAGCGAGCAGCGGACCAACGCGCTGGCCAACTGGTACTGGGCGGCGAACGCCATCGCCCTGGTCCTGGTCGGCCTGCTCTCCGACCGGCTGAAGGTGCGCAAGCCCTTCATGATCGTCGGTGCGGTCGGTTCCATCGTGGTGACCGCGATCTTCGCCACCCGCGCCACCCACCTGACGACCGACTACTACACCTTCGCCTGGCTGTTCATCGGCATCGGCGTCTTCAGCGGCATCGCCTACGCGCCCTGGATGGCGAGCTTCACCGAGACGGTGGAGAAGCACAACCCGGCGGCGACCGCGGCGGGTCTGGCGGTGTGGGGCTGGACGGTGCGCATCGTGGTCGCCGTCTCCGCCGCCTTCATCCCGGTACTGGTCACCTCCGTCACCCCGCTCGTGGAGCACGGCGCCGAGGTCAAGGTCGCCTCGGCCCAGGCGGCGCCGGCGCTGGCCATCGTCAATGCGCACCCGGAACTCTTCGCCGAGCTCAACAAGTACACCCCGGCCACCGTGCCGCCCGCACTGGGCGCCCGCGCCGTCAAGGAGGTCGGTGCGGAGAACCTCGCCGTCGTGCAGAAGGCGGCGCCGCAGCTGAAGCTGCTGCGGGAGTACGGCGCCAAGGTCCAGAAGGCGTCGAAGGACGGGCCCGGCGAATGGCGCACCTGGTGGTGGATCTGCGTCGGCGGCCAGGTGCTCTTCCTGCCCTTCGTCTTCGTGATGGCGGGTCGCTGGAGCCCGAAGAGGGCGCGAGTGGACGCTGAGGCGCACCAAGTTGCCGTCAACCGCGAGCTGGCCGCCCTAGCCGCCGCCACGGAGTGATCAGACGCGGATCCGGCCGTCCGTGGACGGGGCGGCCGGATGCGGAAGACAGCAGGTGAGATGCTGATCCGGGCCGGTCTGGGCCTGGCTGGTGCCGAGAGTGCAAGGCCTGCTGAGGCGCTGCCTCAGCAGGCGGCCTGCGCCGGGAATCTCCTGCTTTCAGGCGGAAGAGCGGCCCAAAGCCCGTGGATATCACGCACAGCCCCGTCACGACCCGCCCTGTGTGCCTACCGTGTACGGGTCAGAGCCATCTTTGGATTTCCGACCTCTCCCGTGAAGTTACTTCTGCCAGCCGACGGTCTCCGGCAGGGGGGTGCCGAAGATCGTGGCGCCGACGTTGGCCAGGCCCTTCTTGACGCCGTAGATGGACGGACCGCTGAACAGCGGCAGGAAGGCGTACTGCGCCAGTTCCTTGCGCTCGATGGCGTTGGCTTGGGCGGTCTGCTTGCTGGGGTCGGATATCTGGGACGCTGCGTGGATCTCCTTGTCCAGCTCCGGGGTTCCGGTACCGGTCAGGTTGGAGTCACTGTCGGTGCCGTAGAACTGGTACAGATAGCGGGCGCCGAAGGGGTCCGTGGAACGGTTGCCGGACAGGAAGAGGTCGAAGTCACGGTCGCTGAGGATCTTGGCGAAGTCCGCTTCGTCGGCCTTCTTGATGTCGACCTGGATGCCGACCGGCTTCAGCATCGCGGCGAACGCGTTGGCCGTGGCCTTGTCCAGCGGGTCGTCGCCGAGCAGGGTGTAGCCCACCGTGAGTTTGGCGCCGTCCTTCTCGCGGATGCCGTTGCCACCGGCCTTCCAGCCGGCGGAGTCCAGGATCTTCCTGGCGTCGTCAGGTGCGTACTTGATCACGGATGCGACGTTGTCCGCATAGCCCTTCTGGAAGCTGTAGAGCAGTGCCGAACCGGGGAGCGGCTCGGAGTAGTCCAGGCCCTGGAACTGGATCTTGGCGATCTGTGTTCTGTCAATGCTCTCCAGCAGCGCCTTGCGTACCTGGACGTCCTTCAGGACCGCCGATTTGGAGTTGACGTAGAGCGAGTACTCGAAGGGGCTGCCGCCGCGGCGGATTTCGGTGCCGTTGACACCGCTGATCTGCTTCACGCCCTCGGCACTGCCTGTGGAGGCGTAGTCGACCTGGCCGTTCTTGAATGCGTTGATCGCGGCGTCCGAGTCCAGGTTGACGTAGATCCGCTTGTCGAGCTTGCCCTTCTTGCCCCACCACTTCGGGTTGCGGACGAAGGTGAGATTGCCGCCCTTCGTGTCGAAGGTGCCGACCGTGTAGGGGCCGGCGCCCCATTCGGGATGCGCCTTCTTCACGTAGGCGTCGTTGAAGTTGGCGACCGTGGCGGCCTTGGGGTTGAGGAAGGTCGTGAACAGGCTTGACCACCACGGGTCGACGCCCTTGAAGTCGATGACGGCCTGCTTGTCGTCGGCGCCGCGGGTGACGGAGGCGATGTTCCGGTAGCCCTCGGTGTTGCTGGCGTTGTAGTCCTTGTTGGATCCGTTGTTGACCTGCCAGGTCGCCTTGACGGCCCGCCAGTCGATCGGCGTGCCGTCGTTGTAGGTGGCCTTGGGGTTGAGGGTGAGGACCACGCGCTGGTTGCCGCCGGTGACGGTGACCTTGACGTCGCTGAGGTAGTCCGGGTTGTACTGCACGTCGCCGGTGGGCGAGTAGGTGATGACGTCGGGGTTGTACCAGAACCACACGCGTGTGGCGGTGAGCGTGGCGTTGGCGTTGAACGGATTGCCCTGGTCGTCGAAGGTTCCGGGGGTGGTGTAGGTGCCTCCGTCCTTGATGTCGCTGTACGGCTGGGGGTTGTAGTCGACCTTCGCCGAGGCGACCGCGGGTGTCGTGCCCTTGGCTGCCTTCCCGGCGTCCGGCGTGTCGGATCCGGAGGAACTGCAGGCGGTGGCGGTAAGGGCAAGAGCCACGGCGAGCGCGGAGGCCGGTGCGATTCTCGGTCGCATGGGGGATCCGTTTCTTTGTGGGGGCGGGGCGACGCCGCACGGCGCGGCGTCGTACTGGGGGAAGGAGCCGGTCAGCGGGCGTGACAGGCGTAGCTGTGGCCGGAGCCGTCAACCGCAGGGCCCAGGGCGGGCCGTTCGGTGCGGCATCGTTGCCGCAGCCCGTCGTCGAGCAGCCGGTGCAGCGGACAGCGCTCGACGAAGACGCAGCCCTGCGGCAGCCGCGACGCACTGGGCTGCTCGCCCTCCAGCACGATGTGGTCCCGGGAGCGTTCCAGCTGCGGGTCGGGCACCGGAATCGCCGACAGCAGCGCTTCGGTGTACGGGTGCCTGGCGTGCGCGAAGAGCTCTTCGGTGTCACCGGTCTCGACGATGTGTCCCAGGTACATGACGGCGATGCGGTCGGACACGTGGCGCATCACCGCGAGGTCGTGCGCAACGATCAGATACGCCAGACCCAGGTCACGCTTGAGCTTGCCGAGCAGGTTGATGACGCCTGCCTGTACGGATACGTCCAGGGCGGACACGGGTTCGTCCAGGACCACGATCCGCGGCTCTGTCGCCAGCGCTCGTGCGATGCCGACGCGCTGGCGCTGCCCGCCGGAGAGGGCACCCGGAAAGCGGTCCGCCACCGATGTGTCCAGCCCGACCAGGGACAGGAGTTCGCTCACCCGGGCCCGGATCGTCTCCCGGTCCGTACCCACGGCCTGGAGCGGTTCGGCGAGCAGTTGGAAGACGGGCAGCCGCGGGTCGAGGGAGCCCATGGGGTCCTGCATGACGATCTGCACCGCGCGGCGCAGTGCTCGTGTCTGTTCGGCGGAGCCCGAAGCGGCGACGTTCGTGCCCGCGATCTCGATCGAGCCGCTCTCGGGCCGCCTGAGCCGCATGATCTCCAGCAGCGTGGTGGTCTTTCCACTGCCGGACTCGCCCACCAGACCGAGTGTTTCTCCGGCCCGCAGTTCGAAACTGACGTCGCTGACCGCGTGCAACGTGCCGACACGGCGTTTGAGGAGCGCTCCCTTGGTGACCGGGAATGTCTTGGCCAGGCCTGCCACCCGCAGCACTGTCTCGCCCGAGACGCTCCGACCGCGGCCGGGCCCTTCGATGTCCGTCGCGGTCGGGAAAAGCGAGTCCGCCGCCAACGTGCCGTCGGCTATCTCATCGGCGCGCAGGCAGGCAACCTGCCCGTGCCCGGGGACCGTGGCCAGCACGGGTTCCCGCGTGCGGCAGCGGTCGACGGCGGCGGGACAGCGATCCGCGAAGGAACACCCTGCCGAGAGCCCCACCAGTGACGGCGGCTCGCCTCCGATCGGCACCAGTGGCCGCTCCGCCCGTGCCTCGGGACGTGGCACCGCGCCCAGCAGCCCGATCGTGTAGGGCATGGTCGGCCGCCCGAACAGCTCTTTCGCGGTCGCCTGCTCCACGATCCGGCCCGCGTACATCACGGCGACCTCGTCCGCGTACCCCGCGACCACTCCCAGGTCATGGGTGATCAGCACCACGCCCGCACCGGTCTCGGTCTGAGCGGTGCGCAGTACGTCCAGGATCTGCGCCTGTACCGTCACATCAAGGGCGGTGGTCGGTTCGTCGGCGACGATGACCTTCGGCGAGTTCGCCATCGCCAGTGCGATCACGACGCGCTGGCGCATGCCGCCGGAGAACTCGTGCGGGAATGACCGCGCACTGCGGTGCGGGTCGGGGATTCCGACCAGGTCCAGCAGCTCAACCGCTCGGTTCCAGGCGGCTTGCTTCGTCAGGTCCTGGTGCACCCGTAGCGCGTCGGACAGCTGCCTGCCGACCGAGAAGATCGGGGTCAGCGCGGACAGCGGATCCTGGAAGACCATGCCGATGTCCTTGCCGCGGACCGCGGACAGCTGTCTGTCGTTGAGCCCGACCAGATCACGGCCGCCCAGCAGCACCCGGCCCGACACGCGGGCGGCCTCCGGCAACAGCCCCATGATGCCCATGGCCGTCGCGGACTTGCCCGAGCCCGACTCGCCGACGATGCCGAGCGTGTGTCCGGGCAGGACGTCGAAACTCACTGTGCGTACGGCCTGGACAGGTCCGGCCTCGGAGGGAAAGGAGACGCTCAGGTCCCGTACGGACAGCACCGGCGCCGTTGCCGCGGGTTCTGCCGCCGGGTGTGTCCCGGGGGTTGCCAACGTCATCGCCGGCCCCCGAGCGCCCCGGTGGTCGACGTCGGGTCGAACGCGTCACGCAGTCCGTCTCCGACAAGCGTCATCGACACCGTCAGCAGGACCACCAGAGCGGCCGGGTAGCCGAACAGCCACGGCGCACTGGTGATCGTGCCCGATCCGTCGGCAAGCATCGTGCCCAGTGACACGTCCGGTGGCTGCACCCCGAAACCGAGGAAGGACAGGGCGGTTTCACTGAGCACGGTGGCGACGACTCCAAGCGTGAGGTTGACGATGAGCAGGGAACCGAGGTTGGGAATGATGTGCCGCATGACGATCCGCCATGGCCTCACCCCCATGAACTCGGCGGCCAGCACGTAGTCCCTCTCGCGCAGGGATGTGGAGACAGACCAGATGACCCGCGCCGTCGACATCCAGCCGAAGACGGTCAGCACCAGGATGAGCACCCGCCAGTCCCCCGCAAGGTGGTGCGAGACCAGAGCCAGAATCAAGAACGACGGCACGACGAGCAGGAAGTGGATGACCATCAAGGTCAGCTTCTCGACCCGCCCGCCGAAGTAGGCCGCGCCCGCACCGATCACCGCGGCGAGCACAATCGTCAGCACCGAGACGCTGACCGCGATCACCAGGGAGCGCTGGAGGCCGTGCACGGCCTCGGCGTAGACATCGTTGCCACCCTGGTTGGTGCCGAAGTAGTGCGTCGAGCTGGGCGGTTGGGTGAGCGCGGTGAAGTCCACGTCGGTATAGGCGAAGTGCGTGAACACGCCTCCGAACACGCTGAAGAGCGCCAGCAGCACGAAAAGCGCCACTCCGAGCAGGGCCGGACGGTTGCGGGCGAACCGCCGCAGGTACAGACGGCTGCTGCCCAGACGGGGTGTCAGCGTACGGGCCGGCGCGCCTGGATCGAGCGGCTCGGGCAGAGGGGGCACTGTGGTCGCCATGTCAGCTCACCCTGACCCTGGGGTCGAGGAGGACGACCGCGATATCGGCCAGGACCGCACCGATCGCTGTCATGGCGGCTCCGAACGCGGCAACAGCGACGGCGCCGTGCACATCGTTCTTGCTGATGGTCTGGATGAAGTACCGGCCCATACCGTTCCAGCCGAAGACGGTCTCGGTGATCACTGCGCCGGTGAAGATGGCCGGGATGCTGAATGCCACCGACGTGGCGGTCGGGATCAGCGAGGCGCGCAGCGCATGCCGGCGGATCGCCTGGGCTCGTGTCAGCCCGGTGGCGCGGGCGGTGCGTACGAAGTCCGAGTTGATGCTGTCCAGCAGCAGCGAACGCTGAGTCAGGTGATAGCCGACATAGCCCAGCAGGGTCAGGCTCAGTGTCGGCAGGATGAGGTGCTGGAACCGGTCGGCGACCGTCGGCCACAGTCCGGTGACGGTCGGCGACTTCTCCCCGGCGACGTACAGGAAGCGCCATCCGAGGTGCTGGTTCAGCCAGATCCCGGCGAAGACGACCGCCAGCGCCGCGACCGCCGTCGGGACGTTGAACAGGAACACCGAGACGAGCTGGGTGATGCGGTCCCACCACCCGTACTGGCGGGAGGCGGTGAACACGCTGAGCGCCACACCCGCCACCACGGACAGCAGCGTGGCCGCGGTGACCAACTGGCCACTGACCACAACCCGGAAACCTATCTCCGAATTGACCGACGCCCCTACCGGGGACTTCCCCCAGTCGAAGTGCAGGACCACGTTGCTGAACCACTGCCACCACCGGTCCGCCAGAGGGACCCGCGGATCCAGGTTGTACGGTGCCAGAGACCGATCAATCTGTTCCTCCGTACGGACCGGCCGCAGCCCCCGGTAGTTGGACCTCGGGTCGAGGAACCACGCAGCCAGCAGGTATGTCACATTGGTGGCGACCACGATCATGGCCAGCCACCCTGCGGCCTTGCGTATCACATGGCGGACCACGTGCCCGCCTTCCTGCAGGAACGGGATGCGGCGGCGGTAGCCGCACGCAGGGCCGGCGGAGGTGTGCCGGGTCTGGGCATGGGCCTGACGCTTTCTGACGGACATGAACACACCGCCCCTGACTGACGGGGCGGTGCGCTGGTGTTCCGCGGCCCTGCTCTTTCCGTATCGGGTGAGTGGGCCGACCACGACTGATTCTTCGGCTGTGATCACGTTCAACGCCAGCCTTCTGGGCGGCCTGCCATGTGATCGCAATGTGCATGTCACGAACTGCGGCGGCGTTGCGTCCGAACGACCCCGACCTCCCCGAAGTCGACGAGAAAACACGTCGCTTCGTCACCCTTGCCCGCGAAGTCCACCGCGCCGCGGAAGTCGTGATTGTTTCTCGCGTCGTGTCGGGAAGAGCTCACGCTCACCGGACCAGAGCTCGCCAGCCGTCGGACGGCTGTTGCGGAGCGCGACGGCAGCATCGTGGGCTTCACGACCTTCGAGGGTGAGCCGCCGCAGGGTGTCCTGGTCCGGGCGTCTGGTCCCGATGTCAGTGGTGGGCGGCAGTATGCAGGTCATGACGACACCTGCAGCACAGATCGTGGATACCGCCGCCTACGCACAGGCGGTCGAGGAGGCCGTCGGGGCGGCGGCCGCGTACTACGCCGGCGGCACGTCGCGCCTGGACGACGACGCCTACGACCGGCTGGTGCGCTCGATCGCCGCGTACGAGGCCGGACACCCCGAGCAGGTGCTGCCCGACTCCCCCACCGGGAAGGTGGCAGGCGGCACGGCGGAGGGCGATGTCCCGCACACGGTGGCGATGTTGAGCCTGGACAACGTGTTCTCCGCGGAGGAGTTCACCGCCTGGACCGAGTCCCTGGCCCGCCGTGTCGGGCACGAGGTCGCCCGCTTCCACGTCGGGCCGAAGCTCGACGGACTCGCGATCGCCGCCCGCTACACCGCCGGCCGCCTCACCCGGCTGATCACCCGCGGGGACGGGACGGCCGGGGAGGACGTCTCCCACGCGATCGGCACCATCGAAGGACTGCCCGAGCGGCTTGCCGAGCCGCTCACCGTGGAGGTGCGCGGCGAAGTCCTCATGACGACCGTCCAGTTCGAGTACGCCAACGAAGTACGCACCGAGCACGGCGGGCTGCCGTTCGCCAACCCGCGCAACGCCGCGGCGGGCACGCTGCGGGCCCGGGAGCGCCTCTACACCGTGCCCATGACGTTCTTCGGCTACGGACTGCTGCCCCTGCCCGACACCGACCCGGTGCCGGCCGAGCGGCTGACCGCGTCCGCGCACAGCGACCTGATGCACCTGGTCACCGAGCTCGGCGTGAATACCAGCGCGCGCACCGCCGTCCCGGACACCGTCGCCGAGACCGTGGAGCAGGTCCTCGCCCGGGTGCAGGAGATCGCCGCGGTCCGTGCCGGGCTGCCGTTCGGGATCGACGGCATCGTCATCAAGGCCGACCTCGCCGCCGACCAGCAGGCCGCGGGATCCGGCTCGCGCGCACCGAGATGGGCGATCGCCTACAAACTCCCGGCCGTGGAGAAGATCACCCGGCTGCTGGAGGTGGAGTGGAACGTCGGCCGCACCGGGATCATCGCCCCTCGCGGCGTCCTCGAACCGGTCGTCATCGACGGCTCCACCATCACCTACGCCACCCTGCACAACCCGGCCGACATCACCCGACGCGACCTGCGCCTGGGCGACCAGGTCATGGTCCACCGCGCAGGCGACGTCATCCCCCGCGTCCAGGCCCCGGTCGCCCACCTGCGCACCGGCGAGGAACAGCCCATCGCCTTCCCGGAGACCTGCCCGCGCTGCGGATCGGACATCGACAAGAGCGAGGAGCGCTGGCGGTGCACGCAGGGCCGCAACTGCCACCTGGTCGCCTCCCTCGCCTACGCCGCCGGCCGCGACCAGCTCGACATCGAAGGCCTCGGCCGCACCCGCGTCGTCCAACTCGTCGACACCGGCCTCGTCACCGACCTCGCCGACCTGTTCACCCTCACCCGCGAGCAGCTCCTCGCCCTGGAACGGATGGGCGCCACCAGCACCGACAACCTCCTCACCGCGATTGCCAAGGCCAGACAGCAGCCGCTGTCGCGGGTGCTGTGCGCCCTCGGGGTACGCGGCACCGGCCGCTCCATGTCCCGTCGCATCGCCCGCCACTTCGCCACCATGGACAACATCCGTGCCGCCGGCGCCGAAGCGATGCAGCAGGTCGACGGCATCGGTGTGGAGAAGGCGCCCTCGATCGTCGCGGAACTGGCCGAACTCGCCCCGCTCATCGACAAGCTTGTCGCCGCAGGCGTCAACATGACCGAGCCCGGTGCCGCCCCGCCCGTCCCCGGCGAGGTGGCGAGCCCCGACGGGGACAGCGCGGCGTCCGGCGCTGCGGCGGAGGAGGGTCCGCTGGCCGGGATGACCGTGGTCGTCACCGGCGCGATGACCGGAACCCTGGAGAAGCTCTCCCGCAACGAGATGAACGAACTCATCGAACGGGCCGGCGGACGCTCCTCCTCCAGCGTCTCCAGGAAGACCACCCTCGTCGTCGCCGGCGAGAACGCGGGCTCCAAGCGTGCCAAGGCCGAACAACTCGGCATCCGGCTCGCCACGCCCGACGAGTTCGCCGACCTCATCGGCGGCCACCTGACCTGAGCCGTGGAAAGTGCGGGGCCCTTGCCGACGTGGTCGGGCCCCACACCGTCGGCGTGCATCGGGAGGGGGACAGGTCGAGCTCTCCTCCGGTGTCCTGGCCGTGCCGTCGGCGTCACCCCGGCACGGCGGTGCCGGCGCTGGGATGCTCGTGGCCGTCAGAAAGTTCGGCCGGAACCGAGAGTTGGCGCGATGTTCGTGAAGCGGGCGCAACGCCCACCAGGATGGTCATCTGACACACCCTGAACGGATACCTGCGCTCCCGGGCCCTGCTCCCCCTCCGGATCCACCAGTTCCACCCCGATCATCAGCCCCCGCCCCCGCACGTCGCCCACGCACGCGAACTC
>NZ_JBEYFE010000051.1:0-29995 GCF_040634235.1 Streptomyces sp. NPDC007157 | reverse complement strand
CGACCCGTGTCGCCCCCGCCCCGCGGCGCCGCCGCGGGCGGGCGCCCCCCGCCCCCGGGCGGCGCCCCCCCCCCCCCCCCCCCACGGCCCTCACGGCCCACCACCACCCGCTGTCGTCCCACGAAGGTCCTCATGTTGCCCGCCGCTCCCGAGCAGGCCCCGCCGTCCCGTGCCCCGCGTCCGTCCCGTCCGGAGTCGAAGGGAGGCACCCGGCACCGGACCCCGAGCGGTTTCTTCGATCCCGCCCAGCTCGTCCGCTCCGTCCCCGACGCGCTGCGCAAACTGCATCCGCGGGACCTGGTCAGGAACCCGGTCCTGTTCGTGGTCTCGGTGGGAGCCGCCCTGACCACCCTGTCCGCACTGCTGCACCCGGCCGTCTTCACCTGGGTGATCAGCTTCTGGCTGTGGCTGACCGTGGTCTTCGCCAACCTGGCCGAGGCGGTCGCCGAGGGCCGCGGCAAGGCCCAGGCCGCGTCCCTGCGCAAGGCCCGTACCGACACGGTGGCGCTGCGGCTCCTCGACTGGCGCTACGGCACGGACGTGGGCACCGCCCGCACCGAGGCGGTCGCCGCGACCGACCTGAAGCCGCTGGACTTCGTGGTCGTGGCGGCCGGCGAGCTGATCCCGGCGGACGGCGATGTCGTCGACGGGGTCGCGGCGGTGGACGAGTCGGCGGTGACGGGCGAGTCGGCGCCGGTGATCCGCGAGTCGGGCGGTGACCGCAGCGGGGTCACGGGCGGTACGACCGTCCTGTCGGACCGGATCGTCGTCCGGGTCAGCGCGCGGCCCGGGCACAGCTTCCTGGACCGGATGATCGCCCTGGTCGAGGGCGCCTCCCGGCAGAAGACGCCGAACGAGATCGCCCTGAACATCCTCCTCGCCTCACTCACGATCATCTTCCTGCTGGTCGTGGTCACCCTCCAGCCGATGGCCGAGTACGCGGACGCGGCCCAGTCGACGACCGTCCTGGTCGCGCTCCTCATCACCCTCATCCCGACGACGATCGGGGCGCTGCTGTCCGCGATCGGCATCGCGGGCATGGACCGGCTGGTGCAGCGCAACGTCCTCGCCATGTCGGGGCGGGCGGTGGAGGCGGCCGGTGACGTGGGCACGCTCCTGCTGGACAAGACCGGCACCATCACCCTGGGCAACCGCGAGGCCGTCGCCTTCGTACCGCTGCCCGGTGTGGACGAACCGCAGCTCGCGGACGCGGCCCAGCTGTCCTCGCTGGCCGACGAGACGCCCGAGGGCCGCTCCGTCGTCGTCCTCGCGAAGAGGCTGCACGGACTGCGCGCTCCCGCCCGGGACGAGTTGGCGAACGGCCGCTGGGTCGCCTTCAGCGCGCAGACCCGGATGAGCGGCGTCGACCTGCGCTGGGACAACGGCGCGGTCTGCTCGATCCGCAAGGGCGCGGCCCAGCAGGTGATCGCCTGGGTGACGATGTACGGCGGTCATGTCCCGCCCGAGGCACGGATGTTCGCCGACTCGGTGGCCGCGTCCGGCGGTACCCCGCTGCTGGTGGCGGTGCACGACTGGGACGGCCCGCGGGTGCTCGGCCTGATCCATCTCAAGGACGTCGTCAAGGACGGCATCCGGCAGCGGTTCGCCGAGCTGCACCGGATGGGCATCCGCACGGTCATGATCACCGGGGACAACCCGGTCACCGCCCGCGCGATCGCCGAGGAGGCGGGCGTCGACGACTTCCTCGCCGAGGCCACGCCCGAGGACAAGCTCGCCCTGATCAAGAAGGAGCAGGCGGGCGGCAAGCTGGTCGCGATGACCGGCGACGGCACCAACGACGCGCCCGCGCTGGCCCAGGCGGACGTCGGCGTGGCGATGAACACGGGAACGTCGGCCGCCAAGGAGGCCGGCAACATGGTCGACCTCGACTCCAACCCGACCAAGCTCATCGAGATCGTCGAGATCGGCAAGCAACTCCTCATCACCCGGGGTGCGTTGACCACGTTCTCCATCACCAACGACGTGGCGAAGTACTTCGCGATCATCCCGGCGATGTTCGCGGGCGCGTACCCCGGCCTGAAGTCCCTCAACGTGATGGGCCTGCACAGTCCCACCTCCGCGATCACCTCGGCGATCATCTTCAACGCGCTGATCATCGTGGCGCTGATCCCGCTCGCCCTGCGGGGAGTCCGCTACACGCCCTCGTCGGCGCACGACCTGCTGCGCCGCAACCTGCTGCTGTACGGGCTCGGCGGGCTGGTGCTGCCGTTCGCGGGCATCAAGCTGATCGACCTTCTGATCTCGGCGGTGCCCGGCCTCGGCTGAGCCGCGCCCGTCCGGCCGAAGGGACCGCCGGAGAACCGCCCGTCCGGCCGAACGGACCGCCGGAGAAGCGTAGGCGCACGTCAGAGGCCCGTCAGAGAACGGCACTTCGGCTTGTCCGGGGTCTGCGGAACCGCTTGCATGGAACCCGTGAACAGCGCCTGGCTCCTCTTCGACCGGCCGCCGAGTACCGCTCGGCCGTCCCGTCGTCTGCCGCGCTGCCCGGAAGCCCTCGCGTCCCGCTGACGCGGCTTCCGTGCCCACGGGGCGCCGGCCCTCGCCCTCTCGCCAAGGGACCTGACCCGGTCCGGCGCCCCTCTTTCCTTCCTTGCACAAGGTGGTCACCGAGCACCCGCACCTGGACGTCCTCGTCAACAACGCGGGCATCGCCTCGCCCGAGCGGCACACGGTGACCGCCGACGGCAACGAGGACGACGCCCCTGCCCCCCATTGCCGTCCCTCGGGGCGCTGCCCCGCAACGCCGGACAAGGTGGAGTGAAGAACCCCTGATCGAGCTCGCCCCCTCGCACCTCGCCCTGACGACCCGTTGGCTGCCCGCCGGGACCCCCGGTCCCGCCGCCGTCGGCGAGCACATCGCGGCCACCGGCATCGGCCGGTGGTGGGCCGACCGCTCCGCGCATCCGCGCGCGATCGCCGCGTCGTGCGCCGGACACGTCGTCCTGCGCGGGGCCGCGGACGCACTGACACCCGAGGCCCTGGCACCGCTGGCCGGCACCCGGATCGACGCTCCCGCCAGCTTCCTGCCCGCACTCGGCGCCGCCTTCGGGCGGCTCACTCCCTGGGAGCGGATGATCTGGACCCGCCAGGCCGAACCGCAGGCCGCCCGGGTCCCGGCGGGCGTGACGGTACGGCGCCTGGATCCGGCCGACACGGACGCCGTGCTGGCCCTCGGCCCGGACGCCTCCTGGCTCTCCGCCAGCTGGGGCGGACCGCGGGGCCTGGCCGCCTCCGGGCACGCCTGGGCGGCGGTGAGCCGCACCGGCCGGGTCCTGGCGGTAGCCTGCACCTACTTCCGCGGCACCCGCTTCGAGGACCTCGCCGTCTACACGGTCCGCGACCGCCGACGCCATCACCTCGCCCTGGCCTGCGTCACGTTCCTGTGCGCCGACATCGCCGCGCGCGGTCACGTCGCCACCTGGAACTGCTCGGTCCACAACCGTGCCAGCCGTCTGCTGGCCTGGACCGCTGGGTTCCGCCTGGTCCGCGAGTATGTGTACTACGCGGTCGGCAGCCCGGTCGTACGCGAACGGCCGAGCGCGTGAGAGAGCACGGCAGGGCGTCGTACGGGATAACGCTCGGTGTCCGGTCCCCGGCACCCGCCCGCCGTCCCCCGTACAGCCGAACGCCTCGTCGCGGCCTTCGTGGCACCCATTCTTGATGCTCCGACACCCCCTGCCAGGCGATTCTTAACGCAAGCTTGACGCCTGAGGCCCGCTGATCCGTGGGCCCACGCGTCACTCTCTGCTTACGCTGGTGCCGCCGTCCGCGTGATGGCCGGAATCGAACTGCCCCGCATTCACCGCGCCGGACACCAGGAGCCCGACCGATGGCCACGACCGAACACCCCCCTCCCAGTCGCCTGCGCGCCTGGATGCTGGAGGGGCTGTCCGACATGGGCAAGAGCGGCGGCCACACCGGGCCCCACGCACAGCCGGAGGCCGCGCACAAGGGCCAGCGCTGGTGGCGGGTGATGTGCCTGACCGGTGTGGACTACTTCTCGACCCTCGGTTACCAGCCCGGCATCGCGGCCCTGGCGGCCGGACTGCTGTCGCCGATCGCGACCATCGTGCTGGTCATCGTCACCCTGGCCGGCGCGCTGCCGGTCTACCGGCGTGTCGCCGCGGAGAGCCCGCACGGCGAGGGCTCCATCGCCATGCTGGAGCGGCTGCTGTCCTTCTGGCAGGGCAAGCTCTTCGTGCTCACCCTGCTGGGCTTCGCCGCCACCGACTTCCTCATCACCATCACCCTGTCGGCCGCCGACGCCTCCACCCACCTGGTCGAGAACCCGCATCTGACCGCCGCCCTGCAGGGCAAGCAGCTGATCATCACGCTGATCCTGGTGGCGCTGCTGGGCGCGGTCTTCCTCAAGGGCTTCCTGGAGGCCATCGGCGTCGCGGTCGCCCTCGTCGGCATCTACCTCGCGCTGAACGTCGTCGTCGTGATCGTCGGCATCTACCACGTCATCACCGCCGAGCACGTCATCACCGACTGGACCAGCGCCCTCACCACGGAACACGGCAACGTCTTCGTCATGATCGGCGTGGCCCTGATCGTCTTCCCCAAACTGGCGCTGGGCCTGTCCGGCTTCGAGACCGGCGTCGCCGTCATGCCGCACGTCCAGGGCGACCCGGGCGACACCGAGGAGCGGCCCACCGGCCGGATCCGGGACACCAGGAAGCTGCTCACCACGGCCGCCCTGATCATGAGCTGCTTCCTGATCGCGACCAGCTTCATCACCACGCTGCTGATCCCGGAGCAGGAGTTCAAGTCCGGCGGCGACGCCAACGGCCGTGCGCTGGCCTATCTGGCACACGAGTACCTCGGCAACGCCTTCGGCACCGTGTACGACGTCTCGACCATCTGCATCCTGTGGTTCGCCGGCGCCTCCGCGATGGCCGGCCTGCTCAACCTGATGCCGCGCTATCTGCCCCGCTACGGCATGGCCCCGCACTGGGCGCGCGCGGTGCGCCCGATGGTCATCGTCTTCACCCTGATCGCCTTCCTGGTCACCTGGATCTTCGACGCCGACGTGGACGCGCAGGGCGGCGCCTACGCCACCGGTGTGCTGGTCCTGATCAGCTCCGCCGCCGTCGCGGTGACCATCGCCGCCCACAAGGCCGGGCAGCGCAAGTGGACGATCGGGTTCGGGGTCATCTCGGCGGTGTTCCTCTACACGACCGTCGTGAACGTCATCGAGCGGCCCGACGGTGTGAAGATCGGTGCCTGCTTCATCGTCGGCATCATCCTCGTCTCGCTGCTCTCCCGCCTCGCCCGTGCCTTCGAACTGCGCGTGACGAGCGTGAGCCTCGACCCGATGGCGGAACGGTTCATCCGGGACATGGCGAGCCGCAGGATGCGCTTCATCGCCAATGAGCCGGACCGGCGCGACAAGGCCGAGTACCGCGACAAGATCGAGCAGATCCGGGCCGACAACGACATGCCCGAGCAGGAGGACTTCGTCTTCGTCGAGGTCACGGTCACCGACCCCTCCGAGTTCGAGGCGGGCCTGACCGTGCGCGGCGAGGTGCTGCACAACCGCTACCGCGTCCTGACCCTGGAGTCGGCCTCCATCCCCAACGCCCTGGCCGCGCTGCTGCTGCACGTCCGTGACGACACCGGCTGCATCCCGCACATCTACTTCGAGTGGACCGAGGGCAACCCGTTCGCCAACTTCCTGCGCTTCTTCCTCTTCGGCCAGGGCGAGGTCGCCCCGGTCACCCGGGAGGTACTGCGTGAGGCGGAGCCGGACCGCTCCCGCCGGCCGCGCGTCCACACGGGCTGACCGCCTGCGCCGAAACGACCCGGTCGTAAGAATCCCGTCAATAACCGCTCGGTCCGCATAAGAACCCCGTCAGCCGCCGTCCCCGAGCCGCCACCGGCGCCTACCGTCGGCCTCATGGAGGACAGAGCACGCAGGGACCGGGCAGCCGGCGACCGCACCTGGCGCGGCAGCGCACGCCTGGCCGTCGGCTGTGCCCTCGGCTTCGGCGGCCTGACGCTCGTGGTGGACTGGGACGCCGGCACCCTCACCCCGGTCCGCGTCCTGCTCTGGCTCACCCTGTCGACGGCCATCCTCGTCATGCTGCTGCCGGCCCGGGTCACGGCGGGCCCCGGCTGGCTGGCCGTCCGCGGGCCGCTGCGCCGGCGTACCGTCCGCACCGACTCCCTCGTCTCCGTCAGCCAGTACGGCGACGTCTCCGCCCATCTGGTGCTCCGTGACACCGCCGGCAACCGGCTGGAGCTCGACCCGAACGTCCTGCACGCGAATCCGCTGCTCTGGCACGAACTGGACACCGGCGTCCGCCACTCCCTGGCCCGCGGCACCCTGCGCCGGGGCACCGAGGTGCTCACCCAGCTCGGCCACCAGATCGACGACACGAACGCGCGCGCGGTCCTCAAGGCATCCGGCCTGACCTGACCAGCACCGGGCGCGGCTGCATCGCGACGGCGGCGGCGCGCAGCGGGAACTGGGGGACAACTGGTCCGCGGACCCCGCCGACCGGCCCTATCGTGACCCCATGCAGTCCTACACGATCGGCCAGGCGGCGCGGCTGCTCGGCGTCAGCCCGGACACCGCCCGCCGCTGGGCCGACGCCGGCCGGGTGACCACCCATCGCGACGAGGGCGGCCGGCGGCTCATCGACGGCAAGGACCTCGCCGCCTTCTCCGTCGAACTGGCCAGGGCCGGCACCGTCGAGGAGGACGCCTCCTACACCTCGGTCCGCAACGCCTTCCCCGGCATCGTCACCGCGATCAAGCTCGGCGACGTCGCCGCCCAGGTCGAGATCCAGGCCGGCCCGCACCGCCTGGTCTCCCTGCTGACCCGCGAGGCCGTCGAGGAACTGGGCCTGGAGGTGGGCATGGAGGCCACCGCCCGGGTGAAGTCGACGAACGTGCACATCGACCGCGTCTGACCCCGTCACCGGCGACCCCGACCGAGAACCTCACCGGCGACCGCCGGCCGACACCGCTCCCGGCACCCCCGGCAGACACCGCTCCCGACGACCCCGGCCGACACCGCTCCCGGCACCCCCGACCGATGGCCGTACCGGCCCCCTGCCGACGCGGTCACCGGCACATCAGTGCCGCCCACAGGTCCAGCCGGTCGCTCAGCCGGGACAGGTCGCGCCCCGTGAAGTGCTCCACCCGCTGCATCCGGTAGTGCACGGTGTTGACGTGCAGGTGCAGCGCCTCGGCGGTCCGCGCCCAGGAGCCGTCGCAGGCCAGGAAGGTCTCCAGGGTGCTCAACAGCACGGCGGAGGCGGCGCGTTCGCCGGTGCGCAGCGGGCCGAGGACGGTCCGGCTGTAGGCCGCGCGGACATCGGAAGGCACGCCGGTGAGCAGCGCGGCGAGGCTGGTGAGCGCGGTGGCGTCGACGAGAGCCGAGGCGTCGGGGGCGGTGCCGCGGGCCGAGGTGAACGCGTACCGTGCCTGCGCCAGGGCCCCGGCGAGGGCGTCGGGCCCGCCGGCCGCCGCCCCGGTCCCGCCGTGCAGCGGTAGGCCGGGCTCGCAGTCGGCGACCGACGCCCAGACCTCGGCCGGCACGTCCGCCGCGGTGGGCAGCACCGCGAAGGCGAGCCCCTCCGGCAGCCGCCCCACCGCCGCTCCGGGCGCCACCTGCCCGGCGACCTCCGCCAGCGCCCCTTCGGCGAGCCCGGGCCGCCGCGCCCCGGTGTCGGCGACGAACACACGGTAGGGCCCGTCGGCGGGCAGCCCGCACCTGCGTACGGCGGCCGGCAGTGCCCCCTCCGCCGCTCCCGGCGCGGTGAGCAGCGCGCCCAGTTCGTCGGCGGCCTGGCGCTCGGCGGCCCGGCGCCGGACCCCGGCCTCCTGGCAACGCCCCAGCGCGGCGGCCACCTCGTGCAGCATCCCGGCCGGCGCGCCGTCCGGGTCCGGCAGATACAGCAGCCAGCGCTCGTACGGCGAGACGCTGTCGGCGGCCACGGACACGGTCACCCCGCGCCCGTCCGCGACCAGCGCCGCCGCCTCCCGCGCGGGGACGGCCACCGCACCCGCCGTGGCCGTGACGGTCCGCCCGGACGGCGTGAACACATAGACGGCGATCCCGTCCAGATGCGCGAAGGCCGCCGCGAGGACGTCCCCGGGTCCGGCCTCCTGCGCGAGCAGCCGGCTCAGCCGCACCCGCGCGTTCTCCGGCAGCGCCTGCCGACGGCTCAGCTCGCCCCACTGCCGCAGGTACACGGTGTCCGTGATCGCCCGGAACATGATGTGCGCCGGCACCCCCGCGACCGGGACGCCGTGCCGTACGCACGCCTCCACCAGTTCCTCGGGCACGCCCCCGTGGGTCTCCTCGCCCGCGAACAGCGCGGCGGCCCCGGCCTCCTTGAGGCCCGACACGAAGCGCTCCGCCCTGCCCGGCGCCCACCACACCAGCCCGCTGAGCACCACCTCGCCGGGCCGCACGAAGCGCGCCGGGTCCTCCAGGTCCGTCACGGTGACCCCGCTGATCTCGCGCGCCAGCAGCGCGTCCTGCGCCCACAGCGGGCGCAGCCCGAGGGAGACGTCCGTCAGGAGGTGTTCGACGTGCATGTGCTCAGACTCCTCGCGCCAAACTCGCATTCACCAGGTGAGTGCGAGTTACGGCATCGTAAATGCAAGTCTCTCCGCAGGGAACGCCTCTTGGTGGATCATCCAGGACCGGCCCCGCCCGGCTCGGTTTTTCCGTGCCCGGCACCAGTCGTGCGGGGCCTCGGCGCGTTGCTTCACTGTCCGGCATGGACCTGAACACGGTGGTGGAGATCCGCGACGCCCGGGACCCGGCCCCCTGGCGCCCCGGCGACGCCTGGCTGGGCGGCGGGACGTACCTCTTCTCCGAAGCCCAGCCGCGCCTGCGCCGCCTGGTCGATCTGAGCCGCACCGGCTGGCAGCCCGTCACCGTCGCCCCGGACGGCGCCCTGGAGATCGCCGCCACCTGCACCATCGCCCAGCTGTCGCGATGCGCGGCCACACTGACGACGAGGGCCGCCCCCCTGTTCGAGCAGTGCTGCCGGGCCTTCCTGGCCTCCTTCAAGATCTGGAACATGGCCACGGTCGGCGGCAACCTCTGCAACGCCCTCCCGGCCGGCCCGATGATCTCGCTCACGGCCGCCCTCGACGGACAGTGCCTGCTGATCGCCCAGGACGGCGGGCGACGGCAGGTCCCCGTCACCGCCTTCGTGACCGGCGCGGGCCGCAAGGACCTGGCCGAGGGCGAACTGCTGCGCTCGGTCACGCTGCCCGCCCGGACCCTGGCCTGCCGTACGGCGTTCCGGCAGGCCTCCCTCTACGGCCTGGGCCGCTCCGGCGTCCTGGTGATCGGCGCCCTCGACCCCGTCGACGGCTCCTTCGCCCTCACGGTCACCGCGTCGACCGTGCGCCCGGTGCGGCTCTGGTTCCCGCTCCCGCCGACCGCCGCGCCCCTGCGGGCGGCGATCGCATCCGCCGTCGCCGACGACGAGTGGTTCGACGACATCCATGGCCTGCCCGAGTGGCGACGGCACATGACGTTCCGGCTGGCGGAGGAGATCCGCCGTGAACTGGAGGAGCGATGAGGATCGAGGTCAACGGCCGGTCCCACGACGTGGAGCCACGCCCCGGCCAGTGTCTGCGCACCTATCTGCGCGACCGCGGCTGGTTCGGGGTGAAGAAGGGCTGCGACGCCGGCGACTGCGGCGCCTGTACCGTCCACGTCGACGGCGAGCCGGTGCACAGCTGCCTCTACCCGGCCTTCCGGGCGGACGGCCGCACGGTCACCACCGTCGAGGGCCTGGCCTCCCCCGAGGGCGAACTGCACCCCGTGCAGCAGAAGTTCCTGGACGCCCAGGGCTTCCAGTGCGGCTTCTGCACGGCGGGCTTCCTGATGACGACCGCCGCCCTGTCCGACGACCAACTCACCGACCTCCCGCGGGCGTTCAAGGGCAACCTGTGCCGCTGCACCGGATACCGGGCCATCGAGGACGCCGTACGCGGGGTCAGGCACGTCGAGGAGCCGTCTCCCGGCGAGTCCGTCGGACGCAATCTGCCCGCCCCGGCCGGACCGCAGGTCGTCACCGGCACCGCCCGCTACACCTTCGACATCGAGGTGCCGGGCCTGCTCCACATGAAGCTGCTGCGCTCCCCGCACGCCCACGCCAGGATCACGGCGATCGACACCTCGGCCGCGCTGCGCGTGCCGGGCGTCCACGCGGTCCTCACCCACCACGACGCCCCGGAGCGGCACTACTCCACCGCCCGCCACGAGCACCCCGAGGAGGACCCGGACGACACCCGCCTCCTCGACGACACGGTCCGCTACATCGGCCAGCGGGTGGCGGCGGTCGTCGCCGACAGCGAGGCGGCCGCGGAGGAGGGCTGCCGCCGGGTCGAGGTCACCTACGACGTCCTGCCCGCCGTCCTGGACCCGGAGGAGGCGATGCGCCCCGGCGCCCCCGTGGTCCACGACAAGGACCCGTCCGCCGCCCGTATCTCCCGTCCGCAGGCGAACGTCGTCGGCGAGGCGCACGGCGAGATCGGGGACGTCGAGGCCGGGTTCGCCGAGGCCGACGTCGTCTACGAGGACACCTTCCGCACCCAGCGGGTGCAGCACGCCAGCCTGGAGACGCACGGCGCCGTCGCCTGGATCGACGACGACGGCCGCCTCACCGTCCGCACCAGTTCCCAGACCCCGTTCCTCACCCGCCGCGCCCTGTGCGCCCTCTACGACCTGCCCCCGGACCAGGTCAGGGTGGTCGCGGGCCGGGTCGGCGGCGGTTTCGGCGGCAAGCAGGAGATGCTGGTCGAGGACATCGTGGCGCTGGCCGTCCTGCGGCTGCGCCGTCCGGTGAAGCTGGAGTACACCCGCGCCGAGCAGTTCTACGGCGCGACCACCCGGCACCCCTTCACCGTCCATGTGAAGGCCGGCGCCGGCCGCGACGGCCTGCTGACCGCACTCCAGCTGCGGGTGGTCTCCAACACCGGCGCGTACGGCAACCACGGCCCGGCGGTGATGTTCCACAGCGTCGGCGAGTCGACGGCGATGTACCGGGCCCCGCACAAGAAGGTCGACGCCTACTCCGTCTACACCCACACCGTCCCGGCGGGCGCCTTCCGCGGCTACGGCCTGGGCCAGGTCCTGTTCGCCGTGGAGTCCGCCCTCGACGAGCTGGCCCGCCGACTGGGCCTGGACCCCGTCGACTTCAAGGCGCGCAACATCATCGGCCCGGGCGACGCGATGCTCACCCCCGGCGGCCACGAGGAGGACCTGCACATCGCGAGCTACGGGCTCGACCAGTGCGTGTCCATCGTGCGGCGGGCGAAGGCGCAGCCCGTCCCGGCACAGGTCCCGGAAGGCTGGCTGGTCGGCGAGGGCACGGCGCTCGCGATGATCGCGACCGGCCCGCCGGGCGGCCATATCGCCGACGCCAAGGCCGCCGTACTTGCCGACGGCAGCTTCGATCTGGCCGTCGGCACGGCCGAGTTCGGCAACGGCACCACGACCGTGCACCGACAGATCGCGGCCGGCGAACTGGCCACCACCGTCGACCGGATCACGATCCGCCAGTCCGACACGGATGTCGTACGGCACGACACGGGCGCGTTCGCCTCCACCGGCACCGTGGTCGCGGGCAAGGCCACCCTGCGGGCCGCCCGTGCCCTGGCCGACCTGCTCCTGGACTTCGCCGCGGCCCAGTTGCGCGTCCCGCGCGCCGCCTGCCGGCTCGCCCAGGAGGCCGTCCTGCACCCAGGCGGCCGGCTCCCTCTCAAGGAGCTGTACGTCGCCGCCCGCGCGGTCGGCGTCGAACTCACCGCCGACGGCCACTTCGACGGCACCCCGCGCTCGGTCGCCTTCAACGCGCAGTGGTTCCGGGTGGCCGTCGACCCCGGGACGGGCGAGATCCGCATCCTGCGCAGCGTGCACGCGGCCGACGCCGGCAAGGTGATGAACCCGATGCAGTGCAGGGGCCAGGTGGAGGGCGGGGTGGCACAGGCGCTCGGCGCCACGCTCTTCGAGAACGTACGGCTGGACGCGCGCGGCGCGGTCGAGACGGCGGCTTTCCGCCGCTACCGGCTCCCGCAGTACGCGGACATCCCGCGGACCGAGGTGCACTTCATGGAGACCGCCGACGCCATCGGCCCGCTGGGCGCCAAGTCGATGAGCGAGAGCCCGTTCAACCCGGTCGCCCCGGCGCTTGCCAACGCGCTGCGGGACGCGACCGGTGTGCGGTTCACGGAGCTGCCGCTGACGCGTGACCGGGTGTGGCGGGCGCTGGACGCCAGCCGCCGTACGCCCCGTCCACCCGGATCGCCGTGATGCCGCTGATGTGCCGGGCCCCGCAGCGGTCCTGCGGCAGGACCAGTTGGGGGCCCGCCAGGTCCAGCGGGGTGCCGTCGATCCCGACGGCGAGCAGCACGGGGGCGTGGGCGAAATCCGGGTCGATCTCCGCCCAGGAGAGCAGCGCGTGGTGCCCGTCGGCGCCGCTGACCGCGATGAGGAACCGCAGGCGGTCCTTGCGCCGGGCGGGGTCGAAACCCGGGCCCGCGTCGCTGAGGACGTCGTACAGCAGGGGTCCGGTGAAGCCGTGGCGCTGCACGCCGCTGGTGGCGCAGTCGAAGCTGACCCGCACCCGGTGCTGGGGCCAGCGCAGGAGGTCGGACACGGTGAGCCGGGCCGGCCGTGCCAGGTCCCCGGTGAGGTCGAGTTCGGCGAGCGTCATGTGCGGCCTCCTCCCGGATGACGGTACCCGCGGCACACCTCCGTACAAACGCACATGCCAGGCTCAAGTCACAAGTGTGCAGCTCATGCGATGTGACAGAAGACTTACGCCTGGCAAGTGCGGCAGTATCATCGCGTGGCGGCCGATAGACAGGTCGCGACAGGGCGCGACAGCTTTTTCATCTGGATTCAGAGGAGTTCACTCGTGATGACCCGTTCCGCGCGCCGGACCCGGCGGACGCTCCAGGTGGCCGGTGCCTCGGTCGCGGCCCTGCTGGCCCTGAGCGCCTGCTCCTCCTCGGACGACGACTCGTCCGCGACGACGAAGTCGGACACCTCGTCGTCGGCGTCGCCCAAACTGTCGGGCTCGATCACCGTGTTCGCGGCGGCCTCCCTCAAGGAGAGCTTCACGACGCTGAAGGCCGACTTCGAGAAGGCCCACCCGGGGACGAAGGTCGACTTCAGCTTCGGCGGCAGCGACACCCTCGCCGCGCAGATCACCAGCGGGGCCCCCGCCGACGTCTTCGCCGCCGCCAGCCCCAAGACGATGGCGATCGTGACGGACAAGAAGGACACCGCCACCACGCCGGCCACCTTCGTCCGCAACCAGCTGGAGATCGCCACCCTGCCGGGCAACCCCGACAAGGTCGCCTCGCTCAAGGACCTCACCAAGTCCTCGCTGAAGGTGGTCCTCTGCGACAAGACGGTGCCGTGCGGCGCCGCCGCGCAGAAGGCGCTGGACGCCAGCAAGCTCAAGCTGACCCCGGTCTCCTACGAGGAGGACGTGAAGTCCGCCCTCAACAAGGTGGTCCTCAAGGAGGCCGACGCCGCGGTCGTCTACAAGACCGATGTGAAGGCCGCGGGTGACAAGGTGGAGGGCGTGGAGTTCCCCGAGTCCGCCGATGCCATCAACGACTACCCGATCGCCCTGCTGAAGAACGCCCCGAACCCGACGGTGGCCAAGGCGTTCATCGCGCTGGTGCAGTCCGCCGAGGGCCAGCAGGTCCTGAACCAGGCCGGATTCCTCAAGCCGTGACGAAGGTCGACGAGCCGGACGCCGGGGCCGTCGCCGTCACGGGCGGCCCACGGCGCCGGCGCGTCCGGTCGGCCGTTCCGCTACCGCTCCTCCTCCCCGGAGCGGTAGCCCTGGTCTTCCTCCTCCTGCCCCTGCTCGCGCTCCTCCTGCGCGCCCCCTGGGGCAGCCTCCCGTCGCTGCTGACCAGCACGGAGGTGTGGCAGGCCCTCCAGCTCTCGCTGCTCAGCGCGACCGCGGCGACGGCCGTGAGCCTGGTGCTCGGCGTCCCGCTGGCCTGGCTGCTGGCCCGCACCGAGTTCCCCGGCCGGGGCCTGGTACGAGCGCTGGTGACACTCCCCCTGGTCCTCCCCCCGGTGGTCGGCGGTGTCGCCCTGCTCCTCGCCCTGGGCCGCAACGGGGTCGTCGGGCAGTGGCTGGACTCCTGGTTCGGGATCACGCTCCCGTTCACGACGACCGCGGTGGTGATCGCCGAGTCCTTCGTGGCCATGCCCTTCCTGGTGATCAGCGTCGAGGGCACGCTGCGCGCCGCCGACCCGCGCTTCGAGGAGGCGGCGACGACCCTGGGCGCCTCCCGCTTCACGGCGTTCCGCAGGGTCACGCTGCCCCTCATCGCCCCGGGCATCGCGGCCGGCTCGGTACTGGCCTGGGCCCGCGCGCTCGGCGAGTTCGGCGCGACGATCACGTTCGCCGGCAACTTCCCGGGCCGCACCCAGACCATGCCGCTCGCGGTCTACCTGGCCCTCCAGAACGACCCCGACGCGGCGATCGCCCTCAGCCTCGTCCTGCTGACCGTCTCGATCGCCGTACTGGCAGGCCTCCGCGACCGCTGGATGACAGCCTCATGACACATCCTCACCCCACCGCGCCCGACGGCCTGGACGCCCGCCTCGTCGTCACCCGCCCCGCCTTCCACCTCGACATCTCCCTCACCGCCGCCCCCGGCGAGGTCGTCGCCCTGCTCGGCCCCAACGGCGCCGGCAAGACCACCGCCCTCCGGGCCCTGGCCGGCCTCACCCCCCTCAGCGCCGGCCATCTCCACCTGGACGGCACGGAGTTGGACCGTACGCCCCCCGAATCCCGCCCGGTGGGTGTCGTCTTCCAGGACTACCTCCTCTTCCCCCACCTCACGGCCCTCGACAACGTCGCCTTCGGCCCCCGCTGCCACGGCGCGACAAAGGCCGAGGCCCGCGCCCAGGCGGCCGCCTGGCTGGACCGCATGGGCCTCGCGGACCACACCGGCGCCAAACCCCGCCGTCTCTCCGGCGGCCAGGCCCAGCGCGTCGCACTGGCCCGCGCCCTGGCCACCCACCCCCGTCTGCTGCTCCTGGACGAGCCCCTCGCCGCCCTCGACGCCCGCACCCGTCTGGACGTGCGTTCCCAACTCCGCCGCCACCTGGCGGAGTTCGAGGCCGTGGCCGTACTGGTCACCCACGACCCGCTGGACGCCATGGTGCTGGCCGACCGTCTGATCGTCATCGAGCAGGGCTCGATCGTCCAGCAGGGCACCCCCACCGACATCGCCCGCCACCCGCGCACCGACTACATCGCCCACCTGGTCGGCCTCAACCTCTACCGCGGTCGGGCCGAGGCCGGAAGCCACCTGGTCAGGCTGGACACCGGCCCCGCCATCGCCACCACGGAGGAGCTCGCCGGCGACGTGTTCGTCGCGTTCCCACCGAGCGCCGTCACCCTCTTCCGGGACCGCCCCACCGGCACCAGCGCCCGCAACCTGTGGCGCTGCGAGGTCGCCGGACTGGAGATCCACGGTGACCGGATCCGCGCCGACCTGACCGGCGAACTCCCCCTCGCCGCCGACCTCACCACGGTCGCCGCCGCCGAACTGGACCTGCACCCGGGCACCCCGGTCTGGGCGGCGGTGAAGGCGACACAGACCCACGCCTACCCGGCGTAGCACCAGACGCGAGAGGCCCCGCCGAAGCGGGGCCTCTGTCACGTCCGTGCTACCGCGGATCAGTCCTCGTACGCGTCCAGCGGCGGGCAGGAGCACACCAGGTTCCGGTCACCGAAGGCCTGGTCGATCCGGCGCACCGGCGGCCAGTACTTGTCGGCGGCGGACACCCCGGCCGGGAAGACGGCCTCCGCACGCGAGTACGCGTGCTCCCACTCCCCGCCGAGCGCGGCGGCCGTGTGCGGGGCACCCCGCAGCGGGTTGTCCTCTGCGGGCCACTCCCCCGCCCCGACCTTGTCGATCTCCGCCCGGATGGCGATCATCGCCTCGCAGAACCGGTCCAGCTCACCGAGGTCCTCGGACTCGGTCGGCTCGATCATCAGCGTGCCGGCCACCGGGAAGGACATCGTCGGCGCGTGGAACCCGTAGTCGATGAGCCGCTTGGCGACGTCGTCGACGCTGACCCCGGTCGCCTTGGTCAGCGCACGCAGGTCGATGATGCACTCGTGCGCGACCAGCCCGCCGGGGCCGGTGTAGAGCACGGGGTAGTGCGGCTCCAGCCGCTTGGCGACGTAGTTGGCGCTGAGCACGGCCACCTGGGTGGCGCGCTTCAGCCCCTCGCCGCCCATCAGGCGGACGTACGCCCACGAGATCGGCAGGATCCCCGCGGAGCCCCACGGCGCGGCCGAGATCGGTCCGACGCCGGTCGCCGGGCCGGCGGCCGGCTGGAGCGGGTGGTTCGGCAGGTACGGCGCGAGGTGAGCCCGGACGGCCACCGGACCGACGCCCGGGCCGCCGCCGCCGTGCGGGATGCAGAAGGTCTTGTGCAGGTTCAAGTGCGAGACGTCGCCGCCGAAGTGACCCGGCTTGGCGACCCCGACCAGGGCGTTGAGGTTGGCGCCGTCGACGTACACCTGGCCGCCGGCCTCGTGGACCTGACCGCAGATGTCCGCGACATGCTCCTCGAACACGCCGTGCGTGGACGGGTACGTGATCATCAGCACGGCGAGCTGGTCGCGGTACTGCTCGATCTTCGCCCGCAGGTCCTCGACGTCGATCTCGCCGTCCTCGGCGGTCTTCACGACGACGACCTTCATCCCGGCCATGACGGCGCTGGCGGCGTTGGTGCCGTGCGCGGAGGAGGGGATCAGGCAGACGGTGCGCTGCTCGTCGCCGTTGGCGCGGTGGTAGGCGCGTACGGCGAGCAGCCCGGCCAGTTCGCCCTGCGACCCGGCGTTGGGCTGGAGCGACACCTTGTCGTAGCCCGTGACCTCGGCGAGCCGCTCCTCCAGCTCACGGATGAGCGTCAGATAGCCCTGCGCCTGCTCGGCGGGCGCGAAGGGGTGCAGCTGGCCGAACTCGGGCCAGGTGACCGGCTCCATCTCGGTGGTCGCGTTGAGCTTCATGGTGCAGGAGCCCAGCGGGATCATGCCCCGGTCCAGCGCGTAGTCACGGTCGGCGAGCCGGCGCAGGTAGCGCAGCATCGCGGTCTCGGACCGGTGGTCGTGGAAGACGGGGTGGCCCAGGTAGCCGTCCTCGCGCAGCAGCGCCTCGGGCAGCGTGTCCGCGGCGACCGCGTCCAGCGCCTCGACGTCGCCCTCGACCCCGAACGCCGTCCACACGGCACCCAGCTGGGCCCGCGTGGTGGTCTCGTCGCAGGCCATGGAGACGTGGTCGGTGTCCACGAGCCGCAGGTTGACACCGCCCTGCCGGGCGGCCGCGACGACCTCGGCGGCCTTGCCGGGCACCCGCGCGGTGAGGGTGTCGAAGTAGGCGCCGTGCACGACCTCGACCCCGCCGGCCGTGAGCCCCGCAGCCAGGATCGTGGCGTAGCGGTGGGTCCGCTGGGCGATGGCCCGCAGGCCCTCGGGCCCGTGGTAGACGGCGTACATGCCGGCCATCACGGCGAGCAGCACCTGAGCGGTGCAGATGTTGCTGGTGGCCTTCTCCCGGCGGATGTGCTGTTCACGCGTCTGCAGCGCGAGCCGGTAGGCCTTGTGCCCGTCGGCGTCCACGGACACGCCCACGAGCCGGCCGGGCAGGCTGCGCGCGAACTTCTCCCGCACCGCCATGTAGCCCGCGTGCGGCCCGCCGAAGCCCATCGGCACACCGAACCGCTGGGTCGTACCGACGGCGATGTCGGCGCCCAGCTCGCCCGGCGAGGTCAGCAGGGTCAGCGCGAGCAGGTCGGCGGCGACGGTGACCAGCGCGCCCAGCTCGTGCGCCTGCTCGACGAGCGGCTTGATGTCGCGTACGGCACCGGAGGCGCCGGGGTACTGGACGAGCACGCCGTTGATCTCACGCGCGGCGAGGTCCGCCGGAATCCCGTCGCTCAGGTCCGCGACGACGACCTCGACCCCGGTCGGTTCGGCCCGCGTCCGGATCACGGCGACGGTCTGCGGCAGGGCGTCCGCGTCGATGACGAAGACGCCCTTCTTGTTCTTGCCCATGCGCAGCGACAGGGACATGGCCTCGGCGGCGGCCGTGCCCTCGTCGAGCAGCGAGGCGCCGGAGGTGGGCAGTCCGGTGAGGTCGGCGACCACGGTCTGGAAGTTCAGCAACGCTTCCAGCCGTCCCTGTGAGATCTCCGGCTGGTACGGCGTGTAGGCCGTGTACCAGGCGGGGTTCTCCATCACGTTGCGCAGGATGACGGGCGGCGTGAAGGTGCCGTAGTAGCCCAGCCCGATCATCGAGTCGAGCACCTGGTTGCGGTCGGCCAGCGACCGCAGCTCGGCCAGCACCTCGGCCTCGGTGCGCGCGCCGGGCAGTTCCAGGGCGTCGGCGTTCTTGATGACATCCGGCACGGCGGCGGCGGTCAGCTCGTCGAGCGAGCCGTACCCGACCTGGGCGAGCATCTTGGCCCGGGCCTCGTGGTCGGGGCCGATATGGCGCTGCTCGAAGGGGATTCCCTGCTCTAGCTCTGAGAGCGGAACACGCTGGGCGGTCATTGCGGAGGCCTCCTGGTCTGACGCGACCTTCGAGGGGTACCCCGGCACGGGCACCCCGACGGCCTCCCCCTCTGTCATCTCAACCTGAGAGTTTCGCCGGACGCCCAGGGGATCCGGCTTTCACCGTCGGTGAGAGCGGACGCCATCGACGCCCGCCCTGCTTTCCAGAGTGACCTCGTCCGTGCGGTACGTGAGCCTGAGAGATTCCGGGGAGGATTTGCTCCTTCGGCGCCTCCGGTCTGTCCGGAGGACTCTCCCGCACGGGGTCAGCAGCCGCTTGCCAGCCTACCAGCGAGGGCAACGCACGGGTCTTCGAGTGGCCGCCTCGTTCAATGTGCTCTTTTGTAGTGCTTACGGATGAGTTGCGACCAAGTGGAGGGCCCGTGCAGACCGACATCGATCCGCGCAACCTGATCGGCCGCAAGGCGTTCGACCGCAACGGCACGAAGATCGGCACGATCGACGAGGTCTACCTCGACGACGCGACCGGGGTGCCGGAGTGGGCGGCCATACGCACCGGCCTGTTCTCCCGGGACGCGTTCGTGCCCCTGGAGCCGAGTGAGCTGGTCGAGGGCACCCTCCAGGTCCCCTTCGAGCGCACCCTGATCAAGGACGCCCCTGACTTCGGAGTGGGCCGCCATCTCTCCCCTGAGCAGGAACTCCAGCTCTACCACCACTACGGCCTGGACACGACCGCCCCACCCCCCGACCGCCCGGACCACCACTTCGGGAAACTGGCGGGAACCGAGGACACGGGGGCGTAAGACCGACGCCGGGTCCGCCCACGCTCAGCTGCGGGCCGGTGGGGGTTGCTCGCGCCCCGCGGCGGAGCCGCGGATCGGTACAGCCCCGCGCCCCCGACAGGGACACGTCCCAGCTGCGGGCAGTCGTGCCGCCGGGGCGGCACGGGTGGGCGCTGGGGGTAGCCCCTCCGGGAAGGCACCCGGCGAGCGCCGGCAAGCGAAACCCCGCCCAGCCCCCACGCCGGATCACGCACCCACCCCGTCCACCGGAGCCCCCGACACCAACGGCAACGGATCCACCGGCTCCAGCTCAGGGTCGTCCACCCGAAACGTCCGCACCCGCCCCGGCTCCACCGCCCCCGGAGTCTCGAACCGCACCGTCACCCTCCCCAGCCCACTCCCCTGCACCCATCCGTGTCCGTACTCGGCATGCCGGACGTCATGTCCCGCGGGCCATCTCCGCTCGGCGGCCACCACCACCTGCTCGGCGACCGGCTCGGCCGCGTCCTCCTCCGCCAGGACCTCCGCCGCCTCCCCCGCCGCCTGCGCGAACAGATCCTCCTGGGTGTAGTCGGCGAGCCCCGACACGCCCACGCCCAGCAACCGCACACCCCCCGTCGTGTCCACCGAGTCCAGCAGCCGCGCGGCCGCCTCCCGGACCACCGCCGGGTCGTCGGTCGGCCCCCGGAGCGTCTCCGACCGGGTGAGCGTCGAGAAGTCGTACCGCCGTACCTTCAGCACGATGGTCCGCCCCGACAGCCCGGCCCCCCGCAGCCTGCGCACGCACCGGTCGGCCAGCCGCTGCACCTCCATCCCCACCCGTGTCCGGTCATGGATGTCCACGTCATAGGTGTCCTCGACGGACACCGACTTGGCCTCCCGCTCGGCGACCACGGGCCGTTCGTCGTGCGCCAGCGCCATCGCGTACAGCGCGTGCCCGTGGGCCTTGCCGAGCAGCCGTACCAGCTCGTCCTCGCCCGCCTCGGCGATCTCGTCGACCGTGGTGATCCCGGCCCGCCGCAGATGGTCCCCGGTCGCCGGCCCCACGCCCGGCAGGGTCCGCACCGGCATAGGCGCGAGCATCGCCCGCTCCGTGCCCGGCTCGATCAGCACCAGCCCGTCCGGTTTGGCCTGCTCGGAGGCGATCTTCGCGAGCATCTTGCAGGCGGCGAGCCCGACCGACCCGGAGAGCCCCGTGGCGTTCCGTATGTCCGCGCGCAGCTTCTCCCCCACCAGCCGCGCCGACCCGCCGTCCCAGGCCACCCCACCCGCCTCCAGGTCCACGAACGCCTCGTCCAGGCTCAGCGGCTCCACCAGCGGCGACAGCTCGTGCAGCAGCGCCATCACCTGCTCGCTGATCGACCGGTACAGCCCGAAGCGCGGCACGAGATACGCGGCGTTCGGCGCCAGCCTGCGCGCCTGTGCCATCGGCATCGCGGAATGCACCCCGAACACCCTGGCCTCGTACGACGCGGTGGCCACCACACCGCGCGGTCCGAGCCCGCCCACGACCACGGCCTTCCCGCGCAGACTCGGCTTGGATGCCTGCTCCACCGAGGCGTAGAAGGCATCCATGTCGAGATGCAGGATCGTGGGCGCGTTTCTCACATCTCCGATGCTGCACCACACCACTGACAATGCCCCGGCACGCAACCGTGCCGGGGCATCACAGAGGGCTCAAGAGATTCGGGGGAGGTCGGGCCGGGACCTCAGACCGCCTTGTTGCGGCGTCGGGCCAGCTCGTCGGCGGGGTTGGGCCCGATCAGGGTCTCCCCGGTGTCGACGCGCTCGCCGTGCAGCTGGGAGAGCGCGCTCTCCACGTCCCGCCAGACCACGCCGACCGCGATCCCGAAGATGCCCTGACCGCCCTGGAGCAGCGCGTGCACCTCGTCGGGCGAGGTGCACTCGTAGACCGTGGCGCCGTCGCTCATGAGGGTCATGCGCTCCAGGTCGCGGAAACCGCGTTCCCTCAGGTGCTGGACGGCGGTGCGGATGTTCTGGAGGGAGACCCCGGTGTCCAGGAACCGCTTGACGATCTTCAGGACGACGACGTCCCGGAAGCTGTACAGGCGCTGGGTACCCGACCCGTAGGCGGGCCGCACGCTGGGCTCGACCAGGCCGGTGCGGGCCCAGTAGTCGAGTTGCCGGTAGGTGATGCCTGCCGCCGCACAGGCCGTGGGCCCCCGGTAGCCGATCTCCTCGGTCGTCATGGATGCCGCCCCTCCGCCGCTCGGCACTGCCGTCGGCCGCTGCGGAGCGTGACCGGCAGTGCTGCCGTGCTGGGGGTCCCCCCAACTCGAACGAAGTTGAGAGCTTGAGGGAGGGTACGGACCGCTCTCCCCGAGACCGCGTCCCGGGGCACCCCCAGCCATACCGTCGCCGCTGCTTCTCACGCCGACCTCCGTCCTTGACCTGCCTTCTCGACGGTAGGCAGTCACCAGGGGTGCGTCAACGATCGCCACACTCGGCACGCCGAGTGATAATCACCCCAGGAGTGGTTTCCCGTGCCCCACCGCGGGGAAAGGCTAGCCGAATGCTCTGGCGGGAAGCCGTAGGACGCTCTCAATGGCCGCTGGCAATTGCCCATGAGTTTCGACCGTGACCAGCAGTGAACCGGCCCGTCACCGCCCTCTGGTGGGCGAGTGACGGGCCGCTCAGGTCTCTCACTGACTGCTGGTGCCGAAGTCCTCGGGCGAGATCTGGTCGAGGAACTCGCGGAACTTCTCCACCTCGTCCTCCTGCTCGTCCGGGATCGCGATGCCCGCGTCGTCCAGCACCGTGTCGCTCCCGTAGATCGGCGTTCCGGTGCGCAGCGCCAGCGCTATGGCGTCGGACGGACGGGCGCTCACCTCGACGCCGCTGGCGAACACCAGCTCCGCGTAGAAGACACCCTCACGCAGATCCGTGATGCGTACTTCGGTGAGCTCCTGACCGACGGCCTCCAGCACGTCCTTGAACAGGTCGTGGGTCAGCGGTCGCGCGGGGGCCATGCCCTGCTGGGCGAACGCGATCGCCGTCGCCTCCCCCGGCCCGATCCAGATGGGGAGGTAACGGTCGCCTCCCACTTCGCGCAGGAGCACGATCGGTTGGTTGGAGGGCATTTCCACCCGGACACCTACGACATCGAGCTCGTTCACACAGCAACCCTAGGCCGTGCCCGGGACGTTTGGGTAGTCGGGCCCAGAACGCGCGCCCGATCCGGCCTCCGCCCGGCTCCTGTCACGATGGTCACGGCAGCCGCACCCCGAGCGCGGTCTGCACCAGTGCGGCATGCAGCTTCACCGTGAGCGCCGCCAGCTCCTTCGTACGCGCCTCGGCATGGGCCCTGGTCTGCGGGTTGCGGTGCCGCTTGAGCGGGGCCACCACCTGGTCCACCAGGCCCGCCTCACGGTCGGCGGCGGCCTTCATCACCCGCAGATGGCGCGGCTCGATCCCGAACCTGCCCAGCTCGGTCACGAGCGCGGCCACGGTGACCGCCTCGGCGTCGTACACACCGTCCTCCAGGGGAGCGAGCAGCCCGTACGACTCCCACTCCGCCAGGCAGTTCTCGTCGATCTCGGCGGCGGCGAGCAACTCGTCCCGGCCGATCCGCGCCACCGTGGGAGCCTCGGGCATCATCGGCACCGCCTCGCCGTCCCGCTGCCGCCCCAGCACCGGCAGCTGTACGGCCTCGCCGCGCTCCATGGCGTCCAGGTACTCCCGGATGACCTTCAGCGGCAGGTAGTGGTCCCGCTGCATCCTCAGGACGTGGCCGAGACGCTCCACGTCCCCGGCGCTGAACTTGCGGTACCCGGACGGGGTCCGGCGGGGCTCGATGAGCCCCTCCGACTCCAGGAAGCGGATCTTGGAGATGGTGACTTCGGGGAACTCGTCGCGCAGCACGTTCAGCACCGTGCCGATACTCATCAGCCCGGTTTCCGTGGCGGCGGTGCCGTGACCGGTACCGCCGCTCGGTGTGTGCAGCATGGACCTTCTTCCCTGGGGTCCCCGGACGAGGTCCGGAGGGTCAGATGCCCTGCCGGCTCGCGTAGAAGACCAGCCGGTACTTGCCGATCTGGACCTCGTCACCGTTCGACAGAGCCACCTGGTCGATGCGCTCCCGGTTGACGTACGTGCCGTTGAGGCTGCCCACGTCGGCCACGGTGAACGAGCCGTCCGGCTGACGGCGGAACTCCACATGGCGGCGCGAGACCGTGACGTCGTCCAGGAAGATGTCGCTCTGCGGATGACGGCCGGCCGTGGTCAGGTCGCTGTCCAGCAGGAAGCGGCTGCCCGAGTTCGGACCGCGGCGCACGACCAGCAGCGCGGAACCCAGCGGCAGCGCGTCGACCGCCGCCTGCGCCTCGGGCGAGAGCGCCGGCACCTGGGTCTGGCCGGTGACCTCGGCGTCGTACGCCTCCAGGCCGGAGATCGAGATCGTGGACGTCGTCTCCGCCGCCCGCTCGGGAACTGCGCCCGCGCGCAGCGGGGCACCGCAGTTGGAACAGAAGCGGGCGTTCTCCGCGTTGCGGTTACCGCACCTCGTACAAACCAGGGCCGACATGGACGGATCCTCCTGCCGCGGCTGCCCCTCCGGGGCGTTGGACGCGTACGGGCCGGAGGTGAACCCTCCACCCGCACCTGAGGTTGACGGTTGCCCGAAACCTATGCCGCTGGACTGCGACGGGTCAACTGACGGCGCGCCCTGACCTCCCGAAATGTCACCCCCCGGACCAGCCACCTGGTCCCGGAACAGCGGGCGCTGACCGTCCGCGTCGGGCTGTGCGCGATGGCGAGCGGTCGCGTTGTCGCTGCCCTCTCGCGCGCTCTTGCCGAACAACTTCGAAAACAACTTCACGGGCGATTCCCCTTGACCGAAACAGACCCGCCCGTGGGGCAGGACGAACCCTGACTGAATAAACCGGCCGACCCGGACAACCACACAACGTCCGTATCCACCAGACAGTTTCCACCACGCACCGGTTCCCCGGTGCGCCGACCCCCCGCATCCTCATGCCCTAGCCGGACGTCCCGCATGCACCGCCGGTTCACTGTGAGGACGACCGAGCGTAGTCAGGCTGCTTCGCCGGTCGCAAGGCATCCACGACGATCTTGGTCGATCGTTCGACGGTCACAGTCGCCTGTTCCTTCTCCAGGGTCTGCACCACGCCTCCGGGGATGTTGAGAGCCGGTTCGAGGTCCTGCGGCTTGCCGATCACCTTGAAAACGTAGGGCTGGGTGATCTTGTTCCCGTCGACGCTCACACTCTTCCCGGAGTCGGTGAGGTAGGTGCCGGAGATCACTCGCACCCCGTTGACCTGGATCGCCTCCGCGCCGGCCGCGCGCAGCTCCTGGATCGCGTCGAGCAGCATGTCCGCCTGTACCGTCCCCTTCGGGTCGTCGACCGTCATCGTGATGCCAGGACCCTGCGCCGCCACGGTGCCCGCCAGAATGCCGAGTTGCCTCTCCTTCTCGGCCGTCTGCCTGCGTGCCTCCGCCGCCTGGTCGGAGCTGCTCTGCAACTCCTGGCGCTGCTTCTCGAGTCCTGTCTTCTCGTCCTCAAGACGCTGAGTACGGTCGTCCAGTTCATCGAGGATGCGAACAAGATCCTCCTGGCGGGCCCCGCGCAACGCGCTGTCACTGTCGCTGTTCGACGCCACCTGCACGGCGAGCCCGAATCCGAGCCCGAACAGCAGCACCGCGACGATCAGTTGGGCCCGGCTCGCCCGCGGCGGCCACAGCCCCTGGACCAGCCGCCGGCGGCCGCCCAGCCCGCCCTCCGGCTTCGGCTCGTCGGCGGATCCGGCCTCCGGCGCCGCGGCGGGCACCTCGGCGGGCAGTTCTCTGCGCAACCGGTGCTCCGGCTCCTTCTCGTGCTCGCTCATGCCGCTCACGCCCGGAAGACATGCCGGCGGATCGCCGCGGCGTTGGAGAAGATACGGATACCGAGGACCACGACGACACCCGTGGACAGCTGCGAGCCCACACCCAACTTGTCACCCAGGAAAACGATCAGCGCGGCCACCACCACGTTGGACAGGAACGACACCACGAAGACCTTGTCGTCGAAGATCCCGTCGAGCATGGCCCGCAGACCGCCGAAGACGGCGTCGAGCGCCGCGACGACGGCGATCGGCAGATACGGCTCGACGACCGCCGGAACCTCCGGACGGACCAACAGTCCGGCCACGACGCCCACGACGAGGCCAAGTACGGCGATCACGATGTGCCCTTCTCAGTCTTCTCGGTGTACGGCTGGGCCGTACGTACGATCACGCTGGGTGCGGCGGGCAGCCGGACGTCACTCTCCGTGGAGATCGTCGCCCGGATGTCGAAGTTCTCCTCCAGGGCATGCAGATACAGCCCGTCGGGGCTGTCCTGGAACCTGGAGCTGAGCCTCTCCCCGTCCCCCACCGCCAGCACCGTGTACGGCGGTACCAGCGGCCTGTTGTCGACCAGTATCGCGTCTCCGGCGGCCCTGATCGCGGACAGGGCGGTCAGCCGCTGCCCGTTGATAGAGATCGCCTCGGCGCCCGAGCCCCACAGCCCGTTCACGACGCGCTGCATGTCGTGGTCCCGCACCCGGCCGGTGTCGGAGAACCCGGAGGTCTCCCGCGGATTGCCGGCGTCGCCGCCCGAGGAGGCCTCCTTGGCGTCGTTCACGACCAGCTTCACACCGGGGCCGTGCACCGCGGTGGCACCCGACAGGATGCCCACCAGGTCCGCCTGCCCGCTGCCGCCGCTCTCCTTCAGCGCCGCACGCTGGCGGGCGCTGACGTCGTCGCGCAGCTTGTCGACACCGCTCTCCAGCTTGTCGGCGGACGCCGTCTCACGGTCGATACGGTCGATGAGCTCCTGGCGCTCCTTGGCCACGACCGGGGCCGTCACACGCGCCTGCGCCGCGCCCACGGTCACCACCAGGGCCGCGAGCACCAGACCGCCGGCGAGGCCCAGCCTGGCCCGGAGGGTCTTCGGCATGCCGCCGGCCTCCCCCTGCGCCCGCTTACGGGCCGCCGCCTCGGCGTACCCGTCGTCGAGGCTGTGGTCCATGACGTTGGTGATCAACGACATGGAGGCGTCCGGACGCTGCGGCCGGGTGGCGCTGCTCCGAACGGGGGGTTGCTGCGGCATGCCGCACATCGTCGCACGTTGCGGCCGGTACCTCCGAATGGCCCCACCGGCGTGCCGGACAGGCCCCCTCGGGGACACTTGTCCGGCACGCGCGCGTGCGGTGTCTCTACCGTCCGGCGCTGTCCACGATCGCCGACCATTCGTCCAACAGGGCCTGCGCGGAAGCGTCGTCGGGACCCTCGGCCCACAGATGGGTGACCGCCTCGGCCGGGTCGGGCAGCACCATCACCCAGCGCCCGTCGGTCTCCACCACCCGCACCCCGTCGGTCGTGTCCACGAAACGATCACCGGCCGCCTCGACGACACGCCGCATGACCAGTCCCTTGACAGCCCACGGAGTCGCCAGGTCCCGCTTGAGGACATGCGCCCGCGGGATCCGGGCGTCGATCTGGCTGAGCGTGAGCTGCGTGCGCGCCACCAGGCCGATCAGTCGCACGAAGGCCGCCGTGCCGTCGTAGACGCTGCTGAACTCGGGGACGATGAATCCGCCCTTGCCGTCACCACCGAAGATGGTGCCTTCCTCACGCCCCACGCGGGTGAGGTCGTCGGGCGAGGTGGTCGTCCACTCGACCTGGGTGCCGTGGTACGCGGCCACCTGCTCGGCGATCCGGGTCGTGGTGACCGGAAGCGCCACACGGCCGCTGCGCCGCTCGGCGGCGACCAGGTCGAGCATCACCAGCAGCGCCCGGTCGTCCTCGATGATGCGGCCCTTCTCGTCCACCAGGGACAGCCGCTCACCCACCGGGTCGAACCGCACACCGAACGCGGCCCCGGAGGACGCCACGATCTCGCCGAGGCGCACCAGCCCCGACCGACGCTGATCCGCCGTCTCCGTGGGCCTGGCCTCGTTGAGACCGGGGTTGACGGTCAGCGAGTCCACGCCGAGCTTCCCGAGCAGGCTGGGCAGAACGAGCCCGGCGCTGCCGTTGGAGGCGTCCACGACGACCTTCAGTCCGGCCTCGGCGACCCCGGTCGTGTCGACGTTCCGCAGCAACGAACCCGTGTACGAGTCGAAGACGCTGGCCGGGAAGTACAGGTCGCCGATCTCACCGGGGAACGCCCGCCGGTACTCCTGCCGCGCGAAGATCCGGTCCAGCTTGCGCTGGCTGGCCTGCGAGAGGTCCGCGCCCTGCCCGTCGAAGAACATGATGTCGACGGAGTCGGGCACCCCGGGCGAGGTCCGGATCATGATGCCGCCGGCGCTGCCCCGCGCGGTCTGCTGCCGTGCCACCGGCAGGGGCACGTTCTCCAGGTCGCGTACGTCGATGGCGCTGGCCTGGAGGGCCGAGATGACCGCCCGCTTGAGAGCACGGGCACCCCGGGAGTGGTCACGGGCCGTGGTGACCGTGGAGCCCTTCTTCAGCGTGGTCGCGTACGCGCCGGCGAGCCGTACCGCCAGCTCCGGCGTGATCTCCACGTTCAGGATTCCGGAGACACCACGGGCGCCGAAGAGATGCGCCTGTCCGCGGGACTCCCAGATCACGGACGTGTTGACGAACGCGCCGGCCTCGATGGTCTTGAACGGATAGACCCGGACGTTGCCCTGCACGATCGATTCTTCACCGATCAGGCACTCGTCACCGATGACCGCTCCGTCCTCGATCCGGGCGGCCCGCATGATGTCGGTGTTCTTCCCGACGACGCAGCCCCGCAGATTGCTGTGCTGCCCGACGTACACGTTGTCGTGGACCACGGCCCGGTGCAGGAAGGCACCGCTCTTCACGACGACGTTGGATCCCACGACGGTGTGCTCGCGGATTTCCGTGCCGGCCTCGACCTTGGCGTAGTCACCGATGTACAGCGGTCCGCGCAGCACCGCATCGGGGTGTACCTCGGCGCCCTCGGCCACCCAGACGCCCGGCGATATCTCGAAGCCGTCGATGTCGACGTCGACCTTGCCCTCCAGGACGTCGGCCTGCGCCTTGACGTACGACTCGTGGGTACCGACGTCCTCCCAGTAGCCCTCGGCGATATAGCCGTAGATCGGCTTGCCTTCCTTCATCAGCTGCGGGAAGACATCGCCGGACCAGTCGACCGGAACGTCGGCCTCGACATAGTCGAATACCTCGGGCTCCATGACATAGATGCCCGTGTTCACCGTGTCGGAGAAGACCTGCCCCCAGGTCGGCTTCTCAAGGAACCGCTCGACCTTCCCCTCTTCGTCGACGATGGTGATGCCGAATTCCAGCGGATTGGGCACGCGGGTCAGGCAGACCGTGACCAGCGCACCCTTTGCCTTGTGGAAGTTGATGAGTTCGGTGAGGTCGAAGTCGGTCAGCGCATCGCCGGAGATGACGAGGAAAGCATCGTCCTTCAACGCCTCTTCGGCGTTCTTGACGCTTCCGGCGGTACCGAGTGGCTTCTCCTCATTGGCATAGGTGAGCTCCATACCGAGCTCCTCGCCGTCCCCGAAGTAGTTCTTGACCAGTGATGCCAGGAACTGCACAGTGACGACGGTCTCGGTGAGCCCATGCCTTTTGAGCAGCCGCAGCACATGCTCCATGATCGGGCGGTTCACCACCGGAAGGAGCGGCTTGGGCATGCTAGAGGTCATGGGGCGAAGGCGTGTGCCTTCACCACCGGCCATCACGACGGCCTTCATGTCGGAAGCGTCCTCCTCTAAAAGATGACGGTCTAGCCGACTTCACCCGTCCAGATTGTCCCGCACTTTTTCGCCGCGGGCCATCGAGAGCCACTACGTCCGGACAATCGCCGAGCTCAATCGGCTGTGGCGTCCGCACGAACCAGACGACGGACCTGCACCACGTAGAGCACTCCTGCCCACCAATAGAGCGTTGTACCCCATCCTGCGAACGCCCATCCGAAAACTGCAGCGAGTGACGAGATCCAGCCGCTTCCGTCACTGAGCAGCAGGAGCGGGAACGCGTACATCAGATTGAACGTGGCGGCCTTGCCAAGGAAGTTCACCTGCGGCGGCGGATAGCCGTGCCGGCGCAGGATCCCCACCATCACCAGCAGCACCAGTTCGCGCAGCAGTAGTACGGCGGTCAACCAGAGCGGCAGGATCTCGCGCCAGGTGAGTCCGACCAACGTCGACAGGATGTAGAGCCGGTCCGCGGCGGGGTCCAGAAGCCGGCCGAGGCTGCTGATCTGGTTCCAGCGCCGGGCCAGCTTGCCGTCCAGATAGTCACTGATGCCGCTGAAAGCGAGCACCAGCAGCGCCCAGCCGTCGCTCTTGGGCCCGCCGAACTCGGGCCTGAGGATCAACCACAGGAAGACGGGTACACCGACGAGACGCGCCATGCTGAGGATGTTCGGGATGGTGAGGACCCGATCCGTCTGGACGCGGGTCTCCTGGACCTCCACCCGGGGGCCTCCTGTGATGGGAAACGAGCCAACTTTGCCCCCTGACCCTACCCCAACACAAAAAAGCTCTGGCTCTCGGGCTTGATGCCCAAGAGCCAGAGCTCTAAAAGGAGTTCGGCGGTGTCCTACTCTCCCACAGGGTCCCCCCTGCAGTACCATCGGCGCTGTAAGGCTTAGCTTCCGGGTTCGGAATGTAACCGGGCGTTT
>NZ_JBEYFE010000050.1:11186-30059 GCF_040634235.1 Streptomyces sp. NPDC007157 | reverse complement strand
GTGCGCCGAGTACGGCCCGGCCCACCGGCGGCCGCCGCGTCTGCCCTGGCGCTGAAACCGAGGGCCGGTTGAGCGCCTTTCAGGGGCGCGGGGCGGTGTCGATGTGCGGCTCCGCCGCGCGTGCGCGACAGCCACAACATCCCCGCAGCCCGCAGCCCGCAGCCCGCAGCCAACCGAAGCCGCCCGAACCGTCCGCCCTAAATCCAGCCCGCGAACTCGAGCAGCAGCTCCGCGTCCCTCGGCCGCCCCACCCGGAGGGCCCGCACACCCGACTCCACCGCCCGGAACAACGTCCACCCCCGCAACCGCTCCTGATCCACCTCGAGCGACTCCGCGAGGCGCTTGATCCGCCGGCGCGTGATCGTCGCCCCCGACGACGAGGCGATCAGATCCTCCACCCGGTCCCGCACCAGCCGCGCCAGATCGAACGCGCACTCGCCGACCACCGGATCGGGCCCCACCGCCAGCCACGGCAGCCGCTCCCCGGCCAGCACCTTGCTCTGCCGGAACGTTCCGTGCAGCAACCGCCGCTCAGGAGGCGCGGCCAGCAACTCGTCCCGGGCCACGAGCGCCGCGTCGACCAGCGGGGTCACCTCAAGGTCGGCGGACGCCCGCATCGCCGCGGCCTGCCGCCCGGTCCGCTCCGCCACCGTCTCGAAGACGGGCCCGTCCGGCGGCTCCACCCACAGCCGGCGCAGCGTTCCGGCCGCCTCCAGCAACGCCTTCGCCTCGGGCAGCGACCGCACCGAGACCTCCGGATGCAGCCGCTCCAGCAGCAGCACCCCGTCGGCCCCGTCCGCGTCCAGCAGCCGTACGGCACCCAGCCCGCCCCAGTGCGCCAGCGCCGCGGCCTCGCTCTCCGGCCGGGCTCGCCGCGGCGCCAGCTTGAGCACCGCCGGTGTCCCGTCCGCCCGCCGCACCAGCAGGACGACGCTGCTGCGCCCGCCGGGTACCTGCACCCGTTCGACGGTCAACTCGCGTAGTGCGACGGCCCGTTCCACCGCACCCGGCAGCTTCTCCAGCCACTCGTCACCGTCCGGCGCCGTCTCACCGAGCGCCCTCACCAGGCGCCGCGGCGGTTCGAAGGCCATACGCGAGTCGTTCCTTTCCTGCTCTGCTGCTCTACGGAGTTGACGTGGCCGAAGGCGTGGCCGAAGCGCCGGCCCGGCCCAGCGGCGCCTCCCGCTCGGCGAGCCCAGGGAAGGCTACGCTCTGCCCGCTCCACCGCACCGCCCGCACCGCGGCCTCCCGCAGCGCCCCGGCCGCCGACCCGCGCCGCGCGCCGGAGGAGGCCCGGACCAGGTCGGAGTACACGTCGGCCACCCGCTCCTCCAACTCGGCGGCGAGCCGTGCGGCCGTCACCGCGTCGGTGACGGCGAAGGGCAGCGCGTAGGCCGCGCTCGCGGCGACGGGCGCGGCGCCCAGGTCCCGCACCTCGCGGGCGAGTGCGTCCCGGTGGGCCCGGTGCGCGTCGTAGGCCGAGCGGGCCTCGGTCAGCCGCCGCGCGCCGATCCGGCCGCCGACCACGCCGTACCCGTAGACCGCCGCGTGCTCGGCCGCCAGTGCCGCCTGGAGCGCCTTCAGCACCCCGGCCTCGGCCTCGTCGCTCACTTCTCACCCTCCGTCAGCAGGTAGGCGTGCGCGGCCCCAGCCGCCGCCACCCCGGCCAGCAGCCGCGCCAGTTCGCCGGGCACGTCCAGCAGTTGCGTGGCCCGCCGGTCGGCGAGGGCGCGCTCGGCGGCGGCCAGCGAGGCGAGCGCGGACTTCTCGTCGGCCGGTACCCCGGGTGAGGCCGCGGCGGACACCGTGGCCGAGGGGGAGCCCGTCGCCGTAGGACTCTTGGAAGCGCCCTCCGCGAAGGCCGCCGCATGGGCCGCCACCTGGGCCCGCAGCGGCCGCAGCCGCTCCGCGAGCCCGGGGTGGGCGGCGAGGACGGCGTCGTACTGCCGGAGCAGCGCCTGGCTGTCCCGGGCCGCACGCGCGCGTGCCCGCGCGGTGACCGACGTACTGCCGCCGTGGCCGGCGGAGTCGGGGTCGGCGGAGCAGCCCGCCAACAGGGCGGCCGAGGCCGCCGAGACGATCAGGCTCCTTCTGCGTACTCCCCAGGGGGTACGCGGCGGCGGGGGGAACGGCACGGCAGACGTCCTCGGGGAGCTGGATACGAAGAAATGCGAAAGGAATGGGACACGGGACGGACCCGCCCGTGATCACCGTACCCGCGCACCTGTCCGAAGCCACTCATCGGCACCGTCCGTACCCGGGTGGACGGCAACACTCCTCACGACCGGATACCCTTTGACCAGACACGCGACCCAACCCACAACAGCACACGCGGCCGAGGAGTCACCCGGATGAGCACGACCCACAGCGAGAGGCTGCGAGAGCTCCTGGAACCGCTCGTCACCTCTCAGGGCCTGGATCTCGAAGAGATCGCCGTGGACTCCGTCGGACGCAAGAGGGTGCTGCGCGTGGTCGTCGACTCCGACACCGGGGCCGATCTGGACCAGATCGCCGATGTGAGCCGTGAGCTCTCGGCGAAGCTCGACGAGAGCGACGCGATGGGCGAGGGCGAGTACACCCTCGAGGTCGGCACCCCGGGCGCGGAGCGCCCCCTCACCGAGCACCGGCACTACGTGCGTGCCGTGGACCGCCTCGTGAGATTCCAGCTGGCCGATGGCGGGGAACTGGTCGCGAGAATCCTGGACGTCGACGACGAGGGCCTCGATCTCGAGGTGCCCGGCGTCAAGGGCCGCAAGGCCACCAGCCGCAGACTCGGCTTCGCCGGGATCGAGAAGGCGCGTGTGCAGGTCGAGTTCAACCGCAAGGACAAGAAGGACATGACGGAAGAAGAGGAGGCGTAGCCGTGGACATCGACATGAGTGCCCTGCGGGGCTTGGTTCGGGAGAAGGAGATCTCCTTCGACCTGCTGGTCGAGGCGATCGAGTCGGCCCTCCTCATCGCCTACCACCGCACCGAGGGAAGCCGCCGACACGCGCGCGTGGAGCTCAACCGGGAGACCGGGCATGTGACCGTGTGGGCGAAGGAGGACCCCGAGGACCTGGAGGAGGGGCAGGCACCCCGCGAGTTCGACGACACCCCGTCGGACTTCGGGCGGATCGCCGCCACCACCGCCAAGCAGGTCATCCTGCAGCGGCTCCGGGACGCCGAGGACGACGCCACGCTCGGCGAGTACGCCGGGCGTGAGGGCGACATCGTCACCGGCGTGGTCCAGCAGGGCCGCGACCCGAAGAACGTGCTCGTCGACATCGGCAAGCTGGAGGCCATCCTGCCGGTGCAGGAGCAGGTACCCGGCGAGACCTATCCGCACGGGATGCGGCTGCGCTCGTACGTCGTCCGGGTCGCCAAGGGCGTCCGCGGCCCCTCCGTCACGCTGTCCCGCACCCACCCGGCACTGGTGAAGAAGCTCTTCGCGCTCGAGGTGCCGGAGATCGCCGACGGGTCCGTCGAGATCGCCGCCATCGCCCGCGAGGCCGGTCACCGTACGAAGATCGCGGTCCGCTCCACCCGTTCGGGCCTGAACGCCAAGGGCGCCTGCATCGGCCCCATGGGCGGCCGGGTCCGCAATGTCATGGGCGAGCTGAACGGCGAGAAGATCGACATCGTCGACTGGTCGGACGACCCGGCCGAGATGGTGGCGAACGCGCTGTCGCCGGCCCGGGTCTCCAAGGTGGAGGTCGTGGACCTGGCGGCCCGGTCCGCCCGGGTGACCGTGCCCGACTACCAGCTGTCGCTCGCGATCGGCAAAGAGGGACAGAACGCCCGTCTCGCCGCCCGGCTCACCGGCTGGCGGATCGATATCCGCCCGGATACCGAACAGGTGTCCGAGTAGATTGCACTCCCTCAGGTCCGGATCGCCCTCGCCCCTGGTCGGGGGTTCACCCGGACGAGGGGAATAGTTCCAAGCCGCAGGTCGCTTGGATTACGACAACAGCCGTTCGATCTTTGCCCCGAAGGGGTGAGGTCGGTGCGGGGAGGTAGACTTAGCAGTGTCTGGCCGGACGCGAGCCCGCGCATGCCCTGAGCGCACCTGTGTGGGGTGCAGGCAGCGAGCGGCCAAGACCGAACTGCTGCGGATCGTGGCGGTCGAGGATGAATGTGTCCCCGATCCTCGCGGTACGCTGCCCGGCCGGGGTGCATATGTACACCCCGCTCAGGTCTGTCTGGACCAGGCGGTGCGCCGCCGGGCACTCCCACGGGCGCTCCGCGCCCCGGGTCCGCTGGACGTAAAGGCGTTGCGCCCCTACGTCGAGCAGTAACACCGTAAGAAGCGTCGTACGGAACGTCCGTGCGGCTCTGGTACCCCGCGAGTTGGAAGTAGGTCGAGATTGCGATGAGCACTCGATGAGCACGCGATGAGTACGCCCATGAAGTAGCGACGGTCCGGACACACCCGGACCTAAAAGGAGCGAAGTGGCTAAGGTCCGGGTATACGAACTCGCCAAGGAGTTCGGGGTTGAGAGCAAGGTCGTCATGGCCAAGCTCCAGGAACTCGGTGAATTCGTCCGTTCGGCGTCCTCGACGATCGAGGCGCCCGTTGTACGCAAGCTGACAGATGCCTTCCAGAGCGGTGGCAACGGCAAGTCCGCCCCGCGCAAGGCTGCCCCCAGGCCCGCCGCGCCCTCTCCGGCGCAGGCGGCACGCCCCGGTGGTGCCCCCAAGCCGGGCGCGCCGCGTCCGGCCGCCCCGCAGCCGCCGGCCCCCGCGGCGCCCGCCCCGGCCCCCGCGGCCTCGGCAGCGCCCTCGGCTCCGGCTCCGGTCACCCCCGCGCCGGCCGCCTCCGGCCCGCGCCCGGGCCCGAAGCCCGCTCCGCGTCCGGCTCCGGCCGCGCCCGAGTTCACCGCCCCGCCGGCCCCTCCGGCCGCCCCGGCACAGAGCCCGGCCGCCGCGCAGGGCCAGGGCCAGGGTCAGCGTCCCGGTGGCGCTCCCCGTCCGGGTCAGGGCGCCCCGCGCCCCGGCGGTCGTCCCGCCCCCGGTCAGGGGCAGGGTCAGGCCCGTCCGGGTCAGGGCGGCCAGCGTCCCGGTGAGCGCGCCCCCCGTCCGGGCGGTGCCCGTCCGGCCGGTCCGCGTCCGGGCAACAACCCCTTCACCTCCGGTGGCTCCACCGGCATGGCCCGCCCGCAGGCCCCGCGCCCGCAGGGCGGCGCGCGTCCCGGTCCCGGCGGTCCCGGCGGTGCTCCCCGTCCCCAGGCGCCCGGCGCCCAGGGCGGCGGTCCGCGTCCCCAGGCTGCCGGCGGTTCCCGTCCGAGCCCGTCCGGCATGCCCCGCCCGCAGGGCGGTCCGCGTCCCGGCGGCGGTTCCGCGGGTCCGCGTCCGAACCCCGGCATGATGCCGCAGCGTCCCGCTGCCGGCCCGCGTCCCGGCCCCGGTGGCGGCGGTCGCGGTCCCGGCGGTGCGGGTCGTCCCGCCGGCGGTGCCGGTCGTCCCGGTGGCGGCGGCGGCTTCGCCGGTCGTCCCGGCGGCGGCGGTGGCGGCGCCCGTCCGGGCGGTGGCGGCGGCTTCGCCGGTCGTCCCGGCGGCGGTGGTCCCGGCGGCGGTGGCGGCGGCTTCGGCGGCGGTCCCGGCGGTGGCGGCGGCGGTCGTCCCGGCTTCGGCGGTCGTCCCGGCGGTCCCGGCGGCCGTGGTGGCACGCAGGGCGCCTTCGGTCGTCCCGGCGGTCCGGCGCGTCGCGGTCGCAAGTCGAAGCGGCAGAGGCGCCAGGAGTACGAGGCCATGCAGGCCCCGAGCGTCGGCGGCGTGATGCTGCCGCGCGGCAACGGCGAGACGATCCGTCTCTCCCGCGGCGCGTCGCTCACCGACTTCGCCGAGAAGATCAACGCCAACCCGGCGTCCCTCGTCGCGGTCATGATGAACCTCGGCGAGATGGTCACGGCCACGCAGTCCGTCTCCGACGCGACCCTCGAGGTCCTCGCCGGCGAGATGAACTACACCGTCCAGATCGTCAGCCCCGAGGAGGAGGACCGCGAGCTGCTCGAGTCCTTCGACATCGAGTTCGGCGAGGACGAGGGCGGCGAGGACGACCTGGTGGTCCGTCCGCCGGTCGTCACCGTCATGGGTCACGTCGACCACGGTAAGACCCGGCTCCTCGACGCCATCCGCAAGACGAACGTCATCGCGGGCGAGGCCGGCGGCATCACCCAGCACATCGGTGCCTACCAGGTCTCCACCGAGGTCAACGACGAAGAGCGCAAGATCACCTTCATCGACACCCCGGGTCACGAGGCGTTCACCGCCATGCGTGCCCGTGGTGCGAAGTCGACCGACATCGCGATCCTGGTCGTCGCGGCCAACGACGGCGTCATGCCGCAGACGGTCGAGGCGCTCAACCACGCCAAGGCGGCCGACGTCCCGATCGTCGTCGCGGTCAACAAGATCGACGTCGAGGGCGCCGACCCGACCAAGGTGCGCGGTCAGCTCACCGAGTACGGGCTGGTGGCCGAGGAGTACGGCGGCGACACGATGTTCGTCGACATCTCCGCCAAGCAGGGTCTGCACATCGACTCCCTGCTGGAGGCCGTGATCCTGACGGCCGACGCCTCGCTCGACCTGCGGGCCAACCCGAACCAGGACGCGCAGGGCATCTCGATCGAGTCCCGCCTCGACCGCGGCCGTGGTGCCGTGGCGACGGTCCTCGTCCAGCGAGGCACCCTGCGGGTCGGCGACACGATGGTCGTGGGCGACGCCTACGGTCGCGTCCGCGCCATGCTCGACGACAACGGCAACAACGTCGCCGAGGCCGGACCCGCGACGCCGGTCCAGGTCCTGGGTCTGACCAACGTCCCGGGTGCCGGCGACAACTTCCTGGTGGTCGACGAGGACCGTACGGCCCGTCAGATCGCCGAGAAGCGTGCCGCCCGCGAGCGCAACGCGGCCTTCGCCAAGCGCACGCGCCGCGTCTCCCTCGAGGACCTGGACAAGGTGCTCAAGGCCGGCGAGGTCCAGCAGCTCAACCTCATCATCAAGGGTGACGCTTCTGGTTCCGTCGAGGCGCTCGAGTCGTCCCTGCTCCAGCTGGACGTCGGCGAAGAGGTCGACATCCGCGTCCTGCACCGCGGCGTCGGTGCGGTCACGGAGTCGGACATCGACCTGGCGATGGGCTCGGACGCCATCGTGATCGGCTTCAACGTCCGCGCGGCAGGCCGTGCGGCGCAGATGGCCGAGCGCGAGGGCGTGGACGTCCGGTACTACTCGGTCATCTACCAGGCGATCGAGGAGATCGAGGCGGCCCTCAAGGGCATGCTCAAGCCGGAGTACGAAGAGGTCGAGCTCGGTACGGCGGAGATCCGCGAGGTCTTCAAGTCGTCCAAGCTGGGCAACATCGCGGGTGTTCTCATCCGCTCCGGCGAGGTCAAGCGCAACACCAAGGCGCGCCTGGTCCGCGACGGCAAGCTCATCGCGGAGAACCTCAACATCGAGGGTCTGCGCCGCTTCAAGGACGACGTCACCGAGATCCGCGAAGGCTTCGAGGGCGGTATCAACCTCGGAAACTTCAACGACATCAAGATCGACGACGTCATCGCGACGTACGAGATGCGCGAGAAGCCGCGGGTGTAACCCGACGGTTTGTGCTGGCCGACGGGACTTCGGTTCCGTCGGCCAGCGCTTTTCCCGGCCGTCCGCGGCCGGGAAAGTCGGTCGAGCGCCAGGCGGGGACGGGGTACCGTTCCTGACAGGGCCATCGATCCCGTACCGGCGGGTGAACCGGATACATACATGTACGTGGGGACTCTGTCCTTCGACCTCCTCCTCGGCGACATCCATTCGCTGAAGGAGAAGCGCTCCGTCGTCCGCCCGATCGTCGCCGAACTCCAGCGGAAGTTCGCCGTGAGCGCGGCCGAGGTGGACCACCTGGACCTTCACCGCAGGGCCGGCATCGGCCTTGCCATGGTCTCCGGCGACGCCGCGCACCTGACCGACGTGCTCGACCGGTGCGAACGGCTGGTCGCCGCCCGCCCCGAGGTGGAGCTGCTGTCCGTCCGACGGCGCTTCCACGGCGACGACGACTAGACCTGAGAACGACACAGAAGAAAGAACGGGAGACGGACCAGTGGCCGACAACGCGCGCGCCAAGAGGCTGGCGGACCTCATCCGAGAGGTGGTGGCCCAGAAGCTGCAGCGCGGGATCAAGGACCCGCGGCTCGGCACCAACGTCACCATCACGGACACCCGGGTCACGGGTGACCTCAGGGAGGCGACCGTCTTCTACACGGTGTACGGCGACGACGAGGAGCGGGCCGCGGCCGCCGCGGGCCTGGAGAGCGCCAAGGGCGTGCTCCGCTCGGCGGTCGGCGCGGCGGCGGGCGTGAAGTTCACGCCGACCCTGACGTTCGTCGCGGACGCCCTTCCGGACACCGCGAAGACCATCGAGGACCTGCTCGACAAGGCACGGGCCTCGGACGCGAAGGTCCGCGAGGTCTCCGCGGGCGCCGCCTTCGCCGGTGAAGCGGACCCGTACAAGAAGCCGGGGTCCGATGACGAGACGGACATCGCCGCCGACGCCGACGAGACGGACGACGCCACCGAATGACCAGCAAGCCCACCCCGCCCGACGGCCTCGTCATCGTCGACAAGCCGTCGGGCTTCACCTCGCACGACGTCGTCGCCAAGATGCGGGGCATCGCCCGTACCCGGCGCGTCGGGCATGCCGGCACCCTCGACCCGATGGCCACCGGCGTCCTCGTCCTCGGCATCGAGCGGGCGACCAAGCTCCTCGGGCATCTCGCCCTCACCGAGAAGGAGTACCTGGGGACCGTCCGCCTCGGACAGAACACCGTCACCGACGACGCCGAGGGCGAGATCACCTCGTCCACCGACGCCTCCGGGGTCACCCGCGAGGCCGTCGACACCGGCATCGCCAAGCTGACCGGCCGCATCATGCAGGTGCCGTCCAAGGTCAGCGCCATCAAGATCGACGGTGTCCGGTCGTACAAGCGCGCCCGGGAGGGCGAGGAGTTCGAGATCCCGGCCCGGCCGGTGACCGTCTCGTCGTTCACGGTCTACGACGTCCGCGACGCCGTCGCCGAGGACGGCACCCCCGTGCTCGACCTGGTCGTCTCGGTGGTCTGCTCCTCCGGCACCTACATCCGTGCCCTCGCCCGCGACCTGGGCGCCGACCTGGGCGTCGGCGGCCACCTCACGGCGCTGCGCCGGACCCGCGTCGGACCGTACAAGCTGGACTCCGCGCGCACCCTCGACCAGCTCCAGCAGGAGCTGACCGTGATGCCGGTCGCCGAGGCGGCCGCGGCCGCGTTCCCGCGCTGGGACGTCGACGCCAGACGGGCCGGTCTGCTCACCAACGGAGTGCGGATCGACATGCCCGAGCAGTACGCCGGCGTCGGTCCCGTCGCCGTGTTCGCCCCCGAGGGGCGCTTCCTCGTGCTCGTCGAGGAGCAGAAGGGCAAGGCCAAGAGCCTCGCCGTGTTCGGCTGAACCGTCCGGTGTGCCCGTGGAGCGGCGACCACGGGGTCTGGCGCCGCCGCCGCTCCACGGTCCCCCCTCGGTTCCCCCACCCCTAGGGTGTATCCACCCGTCCCGGGCTATTCACCCGACCGAGCAGGCGCTCGGAGTGAACCGGGGGAGCGGAGGGGGGCGCGTTCGCCACCCGCTCTGTCCCGCTGATCATTTCGCGCCTACCGTCGAGCCCAAGGGCCCAAGGGCACGGATGTACGGGCGGGGAGGTTCGATCATGGCGGGACGGGGGCCGCGGACCGGGAGCGGTCGCCACACGGCGGACGGGACGCGGGAGGCAGGGCAGGACACCTGGCCGGTGCTCGACGACCGGCTGGTCCGGGTCCGCGACCTCGCCGGGCGCCCGCGTGGCACCGGCTTCCTCGCCGACCACCACGGCACCCTGGTCACCAGCCACGAGGCCGTCGACGGGCTGGCCCGGATCGTGCTGCACGCGGCCGGGGACCGCACCTGCGTGGTCGACTCGGACGCGGTCACCCCGCTGCCCGCCCACGACCTGGCCCTGATCCGTACCGAGGGCCTCTGCGTGGACCCGCTGCCGATCACGGTACGGGAGCGGATCCCGGCCGGAACCTACGTACGGATCGCCGCCGACCGCTGGCGCGAGGCCCGGGTACTGGCCGCGACCCAGGTGACGTACACCGCCACCGACCGCTTCCATCTCCTGCACGACGCCCTGGAGTTGGCGATGGGCACGGCCGGCCGGGACGCGCTGCGCCTCGGCGGCGGGGCGGCCGGCGGCCCGGTCCTCGACGCGGAGACCGGCGCGGTCCTCGGCGTGCTGGGCACCGCCCTGCAGTCCGGCCAGCGGGACGTGGGCTTCGCCGTCTCGCTCCACCACCCCGACAGCACCCACCTCGCCGACCTCCTCACCCGCAACGCCGCGACGGTCCCCGCCTACGGCACCGACCTCAACCTCGCGGGCATCCTGGAGCTGACAGCCACATCGGTGGGCCAGGACGGCCCCCCGGGCGCCCTGGCCGGTTATGTGGGCCATTCCACTCCTCGCATGTCAACGCCCCGCACTGGAGCGCCCCAAAGGGGCGCGGGGCTGAATCAAACATGCGGCGACCGCCGCGGGGGCGCGACAAGCCCCCACACACCCGCAGACGAACACACCGACCCCGTCCAACCCGTCGAGCGAGCGGCAACCTCAGAACAACTGGCAGCCTTCGCCGAAGGCACCGGCGCCGGCAAGACGAACGGGACCGTCCTGGCCCTGGTCGGCGCCCCCGGAACCGGCCGCACCACCGAACTCGCCGCCCTCGCCGCCCGCCGCAACCGCGGACCGCATCCCGCCCCCACCCTCTGGCTCCGCGGCGCCGACCTCAAGGACGCCGACGGCTCCGTCGCCGACGCGGCCCGCCGCGCCCTGGAACGCGCGGTCCGGATCGTCGCCGCCTCCCGCTCCCAACTCCCGGGCGACCTCGGCGAACTCACCGTGGAGCGGCTGGCCCGGCTCGCCACCCGGGCCGGACACCCGCTCCTCCTCCTGCTGGACGGCCCGGAGGAGATGCCACCGGTCCTCGCCCACCGGCTGTCCGCCTGGACCGCGGGCACCGCCGCATGGCTGCGCGACACCGGCGCCCGGCTCCTCGTCGCCTGCCGCGAGGAGTACTGGGAGCGGGCCGGTGCCGAGTTCCCGTCCGACCTGCTGCACCGGGGCACCGGTGGTACCCCCTCCTGCGTCCGGCTGACCGACCTCACCCCCGACGAGGCCCGCCGCGCCCGCTCCCGCTACGGCGTGCCCGACGGCGCCCTCACCGACCGCGACGCCCGTCACCCCCTCGCCCTGCGCCTGCTCTCCGAGGTGCGCGCCGCCCTCCCGGACGCCCCCGCCGACGGCCCGATCGACCGGCACGACGTCTTCGCCGCCTACCTCGACCTGCTGTGCCTGCGCATCGCGGTCCGGCTGGCCGCCGAGAACGGCCTGCGCGGTACGGCCGTACGGCGGCTCGCCGCCCGCGTCTCCGGCCAGGTGCACGAGGCCGCCCGGCGCAGCCTCGGGCCCGGCCAGGGCGAGCTGGACCGGGAGTCCTTCGAGGCGGTGTTCCCCTGGGGGCCCGTCCCCGCCCACCTCGGCGGCGGCTCCGGCTGGGCCTCCGCCGTGCTCACCGAGGGCCTGCTGGTCCCGGCGGGCGGCGGCTACCGCTTCGCCCACGAGGAACTCGCCGACTGGATCCAGGGCATGCACCTGGACCTGGACGAGGCCCTGCACGCCCTCGTCCACCGCCCCCGGACCGCCGAGAGCGCCCACCCCCTGCCCGTCCCGCACCACCGGGTCGGACCGGTCGTCCAGGCGCTGCTGCTCCTCGACCGCCAGTACGGGCCGGCCCAACTCGCCCCGAGGCTCAACGACCTGGCGCACGCCCTCGACCTGGACCCCGGCTCCTGGTGGGCCGCCCGGCTGCTCGCCCAGACCCTGCTGCGGCTGCCCGACGCCACGCCGTACACCGGGGTGCTGCGGCTGCTCGCCGACCGGGTCGTGGGCCGGCAGCGCACCGCGGCCACCGAGTTCGGGCCGGACTTCTGGACCGCGCTCACCCTGCCCGACGCCGACCGCTTCGATCTGCTGCGAAGGCTGGTACGCGCCGACGAGCCGCTCCCGGAGACCGTGTGCCCAGGCCGCTTCGGGGCCCGGCCGACGGCGGAGGCCCCCGAGGGCACCGCCCCGCGCTATCTGGACGCCGTCGCCCGGCTGCTCGCCGCCGACCCCACCGCCGTACAGCCGTATCTGACCCGGTGGTTCGACGACGAGCGGCCGTTGCCCGCGATGCCGCACGCCACCGTGGCGACCGCGGCCCAGGCGCTGCTGCACACCCACCGGCACCGGGCACTGGATGATCTGACCGAGGTGCTGGTCGACGCCGCGCACCGGCGGGGCGACGAACTGCTCGCCGTGCTCGCCGAGGACGAGCCGTCCGCGGTGTGCCGGGCCGTCGACCGCTGGGCGCACGACGAGCGCCCGGCCCGCCGGGTGGCCGCCGTGGCCCACGGGCTGCGCACCGCCCCGCACGTCCGCAGCGAACCCGACCGCGAACTGCTCCGCTACGCCGCGCTCGCCCTGCTCGCCCGCCCCGCCGACTGCACCCTGCACGGCGGCGCCCTCGCCCTGCTGGTCCGGGACCCGCGGACCCGGGCCCGCCATCTCCCGCAGGCGCTCGGGCACTTCGCCACCGGCGACCCGCAGCTCGCGCCGAGCGCCCTGATCCCGGCCCTGGCCACCCACCCCGACGACGTCCTGGAGGCCTTCCGCACCCGGCTGCGCGGGCCCGGCGCCGGACAGGTGCTGCGCGCCCTCGCCGACGTCACCGCACCGGCCCTCGCCCACCGGGTCACCGAGCTGGTCCTCGAGGCCGTCGAGCTGCACCCGGAGACCGCCGGGCAGGTGGCCGGGTTCGTGGAGCGCCGCCTCGACCAGGGCGCCGGAGCCCGCGCCGCACTGCTGCCGCTGGTCACCGGGCTGCTCGACGACGGCCCCGAGCCGGTCCGGGCGGCCCTGGCGACCGTCCTGGGCGCGGCCGGCACCCCCGTCTCGCGCCCACTGCGCCGGGAGCTGCTGGAGTTCCTGCTCACTCACGAGCGGGACCCGGGCGTCCTGGACGCGCTGCTGCACGCGGCCGCCGTACAGCGCGAGGACGACGGCGACCAGATGCGTGAGCTGGTCAGGCGCACCGGGCTGCTGCTGGTCCGCACCCCGGACGGGGCGACCCGGTTCGACCGCGGACTGGTCGACCTGGGCCGGCACGTGCCCGGATTCGCCGCCCTGATGGCCCGCTGGCTCACCGACACCCCGGAGGAATGGGCCGCCGTGGTGGGGCCCAGCACCCGGCGGATGCTGGGGAACCTGGCCGGCGTCCGGGTGCCCGCGTGAGGCGCCGGATGCGTGCGCCAGGTCACAGCGACCGTGCCGGTGTGAGACGGGTCCGGCAAACATGGCACCCTTAGACCTGCGTAAGACGGACAACGGACACAGGTTCGAGGAGCGGTCACAGTGCAGCGCTGGCGTGGCTTGGAGGACATCCCCGAGGGCTGGGGGCGCAGCGTCGTCACCATCGGTTCTTATGACGGGGTGCACCGCGGTCACCAGCTGATCATCAGGCATGCCGTGGATCGCGCCCGTGAGCTGGGCATTCCGGCGGTCGTCGTCACCTTCGACCCGCACCCCAGCGAGGTCGTCCGCCCCGGCAGCCACCCGCCGCTGCTCGCCCCGCACCACACCCGCGCCGAGCTGATGGCGGAGCTGGGCGTGGACGCGGTGCTGATCCTGCCCTTCACCACCGAGTTCTCGCGGCTGTCGCCGGCCGAGTTCGTGGTCAAGGTGCTGGTGGACAAGCTGCACGCCAAGGCCGTCGTCGAGGGCCCCAACTTCCGCTTCGGCCACAAGGCCGCGGGCAACGTCGAGTTCCTCACGGAGCAGGGCAAGGTCTACGACTTCGAGGTCGAGGTCGTCGACCTGTACGTGCGCGGCGAGGCGGGCGGCGGCGAGCCGTTCTCCTCGACCCTGACCCGGCGCCTGGTCGCCGAGGGTGACATGGCGGGTGCCCGCGAGATCCTGGGCCGCCCGCACCGGGTGGAGGGCGTGGTCGTACGCGGCGCCCAGCGCGGCCGTGAGCTGGGCTTCCCGACGGCCAATGTCGAAACGCTCCCGCACACCGCGATCCCGGCCGACGGCGTCTACGCCGGCTATCTGCACGCCCAGGGCGAGGTGATGCCGGCCGCGATCTCCGTCGGCACCAACCCGCAGTTCGACGGCACCGAGCGCACGGTGGAGGCGTACGCCATCGACCGCGTCGGCCTCGACCTGTACGGGCTGCACGTCGCCGTCGACTTCCTGGCCTTCGTCCGCGGCCAGGCCAAGTTCGACTCGCTCGACGCGCTGCTGGAGCAGATGGCCGAGGACGTCAAAAAGTGCCGTGAGCTGGTGGCGGCCGAGGACGCCTGACCAGGGCTTCGTCCAGGGGGTTCGGTTCTACGCCGAAGGGCGGCCGGTGCGCTGAGGCACCGGCCGCCCTTCGGCGTTTCGGCTACTGCTGCGGAGGCTGCGGCGGCTCCTGGGGGTGGGGCGGCTGGGGGAAGCCGTAGCCGCCGGGCGGGGCCGGGGGAGCGGCGGGGGGCTGGGCACCGGGCTGCGGGTAGCCGTAGCCGGGCTGCTGCTGCGCCTGCGGGGGATACGGCTGGCCCGGCTGCTGCGGATAGGGCTGGGCCCCGGGCTGGGGCTGGCCGTAGAGCTCCTGCTGCGGAGGCTGTCCCGGCTGCTGCGGATACGGCTGCGGCTGCTGCGGGTACGGCTGGCCCGGGGCGTACGGCTGGCCCGGCGCGTACGGCTGCTGCTGTTCCGGCGCGTACGGCTGCTGCTGTCCCGGCGCCTGCGGCGGGGCGTACTGCTGGGCGGGCAGCGGCTGGCCCGGCATCGGCGGGGCGGCGACCGGCGGCGGGTTGCCGTCGCTGGTCCACAGGCCGTGCATCTGCTGGTGGCGTACGAAGTCCTCGGCGACCATCGCCGCGAGGTTGAAGTACGCCTCGCGCACCTTCGGCCGCATCATGTCGAGGTCGACCTCGGCACCGGCGGACAGGTGCTCGTCGAAGGGCACGACCACGACACCCCGGCAGCGCGTCTCGAAGTGCTGCACGATGTCCTCGACCTTGATCATCTTGCCGGTGTCGCGGACTCCGGAGATCACCGTGATCGACCTCGACACCAGGTCGGCGTACCCGTGCGCGGACAGCCAGTCCAGGGTCGTACTGGCGCTGCTCGCCCCGTCCACCGACGGCGTGGAGATGATGATCAGCTGGTCGGCGAGGTCCAGTACACCGCGCATGGCGCTGTAGAGCAGACCGGTACCCGAGTCGGTGAGGATGATCGGGTACTGCTTGCCCAGGACGTCGATCGCGCGCCGGTAGTCCTCGTCGTTGAACGTGGTCGAGACGGCCGGGTCGACGTCGTTGGCGATGATCTCCAGGCCGGACGGGGCCTGGGAGGTGAACCGCCGGATGTCCATGTAGGAGTTGAGGTACGGGATCGCCTGGACCAGGTCACGGATGGTGGCGCCGGTCTCGCGGCGCACCCGGCGGCCGAGCGTGCCGGCGTCCGGGTTGGCGTCGATGGCCAGGATCTTGTCCTGGCGCTCGGTGGCGAGGGTGGAGCCGAGCGCGGTGGTCGTGGTCGTCTTGCCGACACCGCCCTTGAGGCTGATCACCGCTATCCGGTAGCAGGACAGCACCGGCGTACGGATCAGGTCCAGCTTCCGCTGCCGCTCGGCCTCCTCCTTCTTGCCGCCGAGCTTGAACCGCGAGGGGGCGGCACCGGGCCGACCGCTCTTCGCCTTCTGCTTCTTGTTGTTGAGCAGCCGGTCGGAGGACAGTTCCACGGCCGCGGTGTAACCCAGCGGCGCCGCACCGGGGTTGGTCATCTGCCGCTGGTCGTGCTGCATGGGCTGCGGCCAGGCGGTACCGACCCGCGGGTCGACCGGGGGCTGGGGGGCCTGCGGCGCCTGCGGGTCCGGCTGCTCCGGGTACGGGGCCGGAGCGGGCGGCTGGGCGGGCTGGGCGGCGCGCGGGTCCTGGGGCGCCTGCGGCTGCGGGCCGGGCTGCGGGAAGCCGTAGGCGCCGGGCGGGGCCGGGGGCGCCGAAGGCTGCGCGGCCGGCTGCGGGAAGCCGTAACCGGCCGGCGCGGGCGCCTGGGGCACGGGCGCGCCCGGGTAGCCGTAGCCGCCCGGTGCGTCGGGCTGCTGCGGCTGTTCGGCCGGGGGAACGGGGGGCTGGGCGGCGGGCTGCGGGAAGCCGTAACCGGCCGGCGCCTGCGGCGGCACGGGGGCGCCCGGCTGCTGGGCCGGGGGCTGGTTCCAGGCGGCGGGCGCGGGCTGCGGTGCCTGCGGCGGCTGGAACGCCGGCTGCTGCCCGGGCACGCCCGCGGGACCCTGCGCGGGTGCCTGCGGGGGCTGCGGCTGACCGGGCGCCGACGCCGACGGTGCCGACTGGGCCGGCCAGTGGGCGGCCGGTGCGGGGGCCGCGGGCTGGTAGGACGGCGGCAGCGGCGGCACCACGGCCGGCGGCGTCGGCGGTGCAGGCGGGGGAGTCCAGGCAGCGGGCGGCGCTGCGGCCTCGGGAGCCGGGGGCGCGTCCTGGGGCGCGGGAGCGGCGGTTACGGCGTCCTGGGGAGCGGGAGCGGGAGCGGGAGCGGACGCGGCGGTTACGGCGTCCTGCGGCGCAGGGGGTGCGTCGTCGGGGTCGGCGGGGTTCTCGGGGGCTACCGCGTCGGCGGCATCGTCGGACGCGGAGTGCGCCTCGCCTTCGGCACCGTCGTACTCGTCGGCACCGTCGTACTCGGCGTCGTCGGCGTCGTCGGCGTCGTCGGCGACGTCGGTGTCGGCGACCGCGTCCTGGCGCTCGTCCTCCTCGGTGTCGTCCACCGGGGTGGCTTCCTGGGCGGGTTCGCCGGTCTCGGCGGTCCCGCTGGAGCCGGCGTTGTCGAGGGGGGCCTCGTCCTCGGTGCCGGTCTCGTCGCTGTCGACGTGCGGCGAGCCGTCCGCGCCCTTGGCGCCGGAGTCGACCAGCAGCGCGATGACGTCGGCCGCCGACTGCTCCTCCTCGTCGGCTCCGTCTCCGTCCTCGTCCTCGGCGCGGCTCTGCTCGGCCGCCGTGTCCTCGGCCGCGGCCGCCCGCTCGGCGGCTGCGGCGATGTCACGCTTCAGCGCGCCGGCGGAGAACCGCATCGTCGCCCCGCTCTCCAGGTCACCGTTGTCCGGCTCGGGCTCCGGCGCCGGTTCTTCGGCGGCGGGCCGCTGCGGTTCGAAACCGACCGGTAGCTTCGGCACGGCGGCCGCACCGTCCGCGGGTGGTGCGGCAGGGGTGAACGGCGCGGCGGCCGGCGCAGGCGGAGCGGCCGGCGCCCCCGCGTCCGCGCTCGGGGCAGGCGGCGTGAACGGCGCACCAGGCGTGGCAGTGGGCGCCGGAGTGAACGTCGCACCAGGCGTGGCGGTGGGCGCCGGAGTGAACGGCGCACCCGGAGTCGAGGCAGGCGCCGGCGTGAACGGAGCTCCGGGCGTCGCCGCCGGAGGGGTGAAAGGCGCTCCCGGAGTTGACGCGGCCGCGGGAATGAACGGGGCTCCGGGCGTTGACGTGGGCGGCGGGGTGAACGGAGCCCCGGGCGCGGCGGCAGGCGCGGCCGCCGACCGCGCACCCGGCGCCGCACCGGCCGGCGGGGTGAAGGGCGCGCCCGGCGTGGCGGTGGCCGGCGGGGTGAAGGGTGCGCCCGGAGTCGAGACGGGCGGCGGGGTGAACGGCGCCCCGGGCGTTGCCGTCGGCGGCGGCGTGAAGGGTGCTCCCGGAGCCGACGTCGGCGCGGGAGTGAACGGACCGCCGGGACCCGGCGCTCCGCCCCCCTGCTGGGCATGCGGCGGGGGAGTCAGACCGGGGATCGGCGCCCCGGGCGGGAACGGCGAACGGGGCTGCGGGGCAGGCGTCGTACCGGAGGCGGACCCCGGAGCCCCTGCCCCGCCGGGCGCGCCGGACCGGTCGCCGGCCCCCGGCCCGCCGGCGCCCTCGGCGCCGTCGGCCGCGCCCGGGCCGCCCGCCGCGTTCTGCGTGTACCAGGCGGGCGGTGCGTAGTCGATCGTGAACTCGCCCGTCATCTCGTTGAGGGACTCCGCGTCGGGCTGGTCTTCGCCGGGTGTGGCCCAGCCCCCGCGGATCCCGTCCCGATCGCTGCTCACAGTTCCTCCTGGTGTGGTCGAGCACCCTCATGCCGTGCCGGCGCGACGACCGTGTCGTGTCGTTCTCAGCATCCGTATTCGTTTGAGGTAGTCCGATCCACCGGCTCTCCCCCTCAGGGGCACCGACGTCTTGTTCTCGGTCCTGACGTCGCGCCCCCCTCCCAGCCTAATCACCGGGAGCCGGACCTCGGCAGGCCCGTCCGTCTCAATACGGACGTCCGCCTGGTCACACCCTGCCCTGAACTCCTGTACAGAGCTTTCGTATTGCCCAACAGTCGATGAACAAAACGGGCAAGAACCGTCAGTTCGGGCACCAGTTGACCGTGTGGGGTGCGGGGGAGCGCGAGATGTGCGCGGCAAAAGCCGCGGCTCTCCAAGAAGTTCTGCCGTGGGCGGAGTGCGAAGCGGAGAAGAAAAGGGGGGGAAAGGGTGTGTTCGGGGGCGGCGTCTCGTCCTGTTCACCGACAAGCCGCGCTGGACCTGCAAGAGCGCCGCCGGTGTCCAGGACGGCCGTACGACCCCCGGTGCGGCGACCGTCACCTCTGCGCCGGCTTCTTCGGCGACCTGGAGGACGGCGAGGGCGTGGTGGTCGGGCGTCGGCGGCGCCCGGAAGAGCTGAGCCCGGTTGTGGGGGGGGGCCCGCGCGGCGCACCCCCCCCCCCCCCCCGCGCGG